>JAFAOG010000043.1 GCA_019237945.1 Deltaproteobacteria bacterium
TCGACTTGCCGGGAACCGGCGGCGGCACGGCGCGGCCCGATACCGGCGGCGGCTTCGTCGCACCGGCCCGGTTCGCAGCGCGCACGGCGTCCGCAATGCCCGGGTCCTTCGTCAGCGTCGGCGCGTCTTCCTCGCCGGGCATCGGAGGCAGCGGCTCCGGCTGCTTGAAACGCACCGAGCTGCCCTTGCTGCCGCGATCGGCGGTCTTCGTGCGCGGCTTGATGACCGGCTCGGTATCGTGGGCCGCCGGCGGGCGCTGGATCTCGATCGTCGGCGGCGCGATCGCGTTGATGTCGATCGTCGGCGCGGTGCCCATCGGCTCCAGCGACAGCTCGACCGGCGTCGTGCGGTCGTCGTCCGTGGCGGCGCGGATCGGGGCGCTGTCGACATCGGTCGCCGCGCGCTCGGTACGCTCGGGAACGGGAGTCAGCTCGGAGTTGCTCGACCGGGGGACCGCGTTCGGCCGGGTCGCGTTGCGCGGCTCCAATCCCGCGACGCCGTTGAGGTACTGGTCGATCTTCTCGTCGAAGGCCCCGTTCTTGAGGTCCTTCATCACGGCCTTGTGCTGAGCCTGCATCAGGGCCTTGATCGCGTCCTCGGCCGAGCCCGCGTCATAGACGAGCTTACGGGTCGAGATGATCGTGCCCCCGTAAAACAGGTGCGTGAACAGGTGCGGCGAGAGGACGCCCGAGTCCTCCGTCTGGACGTGAAACACGAGCCCTCGGTACCGAACGTTGTGGTTGTACCCGAGGATGGGTGAGCGCTTGACCACCAGCTTCCGAGAGTACCACGCCCGACGGAGCTTGTAATTCCGGCCTGGGGTTGGTACTCACCCTCCCTGGGCGTCATTCACGACGCTGATTTGGAGGCCCCGCCAACGCGGGGTAGGCATATCCCGTGACGATCACAGCGGAGTCGAAGTTCGTCGAGTTGGTGCGGTCTTGGCTGGTGTCTCTCCCACACGACCTCAAGATCGCGTTCGATGCGATGGATGACGAGAACCTGCCCCGTCCGGTGCGCGAGGTTGCCGCAGGCGCGGTGATCTACGTCGTGTCTCCGAACGATTCGGTCGCCGACCGTAACGAGGCCGTCGTCAGCTACGCCGATGACGCAGTCCTGTTGCGCCTCGCGCTCGCGAACGCGCTCGGTGGCAAGGGCGAAGACGAGCAAGCATTCAAGGGCCGGTTCCCGGAGCTGTTCGAAGGCCTCGAGGAGAACCTGTCGATCTGCAAGAACGTCATGGGCGATCTCATGACGTGGCTCGAGCAGAAGGCGGGCTCGCTCAAGAACATCGACTACAAGGGCAAGAAGGCGCCGAAGTTCCTCGACGACGAGGAAGCGCGCGAGGAGCTCTACGAGGACGGCCTCGTCTTCCGCACCGACTACCCGGTCGACGAGAAGACGATCACCGACAAGCTCAAGAAGGCGCAGACCGTCATCGACGCGATGAAGCGCCGCAAGGCCGAAGAAGCCCGCGCCAAGGGCCTCTCCGCTTAGTTTCCGCTCGCTGGATCCCAGAGGGATTAGCCGCAAAGAACCCAAAGCACCCAAAGGGAAGAGCAGAGCCTTTCCGGTTCTGACCTTTGGGCTCTTTGGGTTCTTTGGGGCCCAATTTCTGGGTCAGAGATCGACGAGCTCGAAGCCCGTCAACGGCTCGCCGAGAAAACGCGGCGCCAATTCGTCGAGACGCGACGTATCGGTCGCGAAGCAGTCCAATCGCCCTGCGGCCGTCCGTTTGTTCGGACCGGACCCGAGGGCGTCCTTCGCGGCTTCCGCCATCGCGTGCGCGCTGTCGACGACCATGACGTCGTGGCCGGCGATCTCGCGTGCGACCTGGCCGAGCACGTCGGCGAGCAGCGGGTAGTGCGTGCAGCCGAGGACGAGCGTGTCGATCTGTGTGTCCTGCGCGAACAGCTGCGTCAGGTAGCGGCGCGCGACGAGCGCGGCGATGTCGTCGTGCGTCCAGCCTTCCTCGGCGAGCGGGACGAACAGCGGGCATGCGAGGGCGGAGAGCTTGGCGGCGGTGTCTCGAGCGGCAATCGCTTTTGCGTACGCGCCGGAGCGGACGGTGCCGAGCGTGCCGATCACGCCGATGTGGCCGGTCTTCGTCGCGGCAAGCGCGCTGTCGGCTCCCGGCTCGACGGCTCCGATCACCGGCACCGGCGAGGCTTCGCGCAGCGCGGGGAGCGCGTTGGCGCTGGCGGTGTTGCACGCGATGAGGACGAGCTTGACGCCGCGGTCGAGCAGGAAGCGCTGGCAGGTCAGCGAGTACTTCTCGACGGTGCGCGGGCTCTTACTTCCATAAGGAACGCGCGCGGTGTCGCCGAGGTAAACGATGTCCTCACCTGGAAGCGCTCTGCGAAGAGCTCGCACGACTGTGAGCCCTCCCACGCCGGAGTCGAACACTCCAATGGGGTGACGCTTCGTCATCGTCGTCGCGATCTGCGCCATGACCGTCTCCGGATTGCGACCGACTGTCACACTCCGGCTAGCGAACTTGCCAGAGGAGAGAGCAGGTCGCCAGAGAAACGCGCTAGCGAGCGCGACGCTTCCGCGGGGTGGCGCGGCGCTGGTGGCGAGCCTCGAAGGCCCACAAAAGGTCCAGGAACGTCGCGGGCTTCTGGCGGAGGCCGCTGTAGAAGCGCGTGATGCCGGGCATCGACTGCTCCGCCAACGGCAGCTGCTGCTCAGTGATCCGTCCTTGCACCGCGCGGCCGCATCCAGCACGGTCCGTACCAAGACGTGGTATCCGTCTGGCCCCTTCATGTCCGGCTCTGTTGCAGCTGAGCGCGTGCGCAGTCTCGTCGAGGGCGATCCGATCGTTCTCGTCGAGATCGCGGGAGCGATCGCGGACGAAGGACGCATGCCTCCGGAGGCGATCACGAACGTCGCGCACGAGCATGCAGCGCGACTCGCCGACGCCGACAAGGCGCGCCTGCGCACCGCGATGGAGCAGATGCTGATGGGCCACGACGTCGATGCGGCGCTCGAGTGGCTGCATCAGGCGGGCATCCTGGGCATGCTGTTCCCCGAGCTCGAGGCGACGGTCGACCTCGTGCAGGAGACCGGTCGCCAGCACAAGGACGTGTGGGCGCACACCAAGCAGGTCGTCAAGCAGACGGTGCGGCGACCGCTCGTGCGCTGGGCCGCGCTGCTCCACGACATCGGCAAGGTGCCGACGCGCACGTTCACGCCCGAGGGCGTGCACTTCCACGGTCACGCCGAGGTCGGCGCGCGGATGTTCGACAAGGTGTACGGCCGGTTCGCGTTCGCGCGCGACGAGCGCCAGACGATCCGCTTTCTGATCAAGCACCACCTGCGGACCAACCAGTACAGCGAGGCGTGGACCGACAGCGCGGTGCGGAGGTTCCATCGCGAGATGGGCCCGCACATGACCGACCTGCTCGATCTGTCGCGCGCCGACATCACGAGCAAGCGACCGGGGCGTCGCAAGACGCTGCTCGAGCAGATCCATGCGCTGCAGGAGCGCGTGCACGTGCTCGCCGAGGCCGATGCGAAGCTGCCGCCGCTGCCCGGCGGGGTCGGCAACGCGATCATGGAGGCGTTCGAGCTGCCTCCGTCGCGGCTGATCGGCGATCTCAAGCGCGCGCTCGAAGGCGCGATCGAACGCGGCGAGCTCGAAGCGCGTCGCGAGGACGCGTACTACGTCGCGCACATCGCGCGCTCGGGCCTCGTGCCGAACGTCGCGCCGGAGAAGCTCGCGGCCATCATCGCGGCCGGCGGCGACCTGCACGCGCCCGACGACGACGAGGGTCCGCACAAGGGCGTCGACCCGCACGATCCGTCACCGGGCGTGCTGAGCTGCGGGCACGATCCGGAGAACGATCCGTGCAAGCACCGCGACGCCGACTAGCCGGCTAGAGCGTGCACTGCTCGAGTGACGCCTCGAGCTTCGTGCCGTTGCCGCTCATCCACTTGTCGATCTTCACGGTGCACGTCAGCGTCACGACCTTGTCTTGCTCGGGCGGCGTCACGCCGTCCTTCATCTCGGCGTGAATCTCCTGCGCGTCGTCGCTGGTGTCGGCGAGCACGACGAGCGAGCCGGTCTGCTTCACCTTCGCCGCGACCTTGATCTGCTTGCCCTTCCACTTCGAGCGACCGTTGACGGCGTTGCTGACGACGTCCTTGACCTGGTTCGTGTCGGCCGGGCCCGCCGCATTCGGATCTTCGGGAGCGACGTCCTTGCCGAGGATCTCGAGGCAGTCGTCGCGATTCATCATCGCGTCGTGCGGGCCGTACTTGCCGGGCTCCTGCACCATGCCGACCATCGGGCCGTCCTTGTGGAACTGCTTGCCGTCGTCCTGCTCGACGATCATGTAGGCGCAGTCATCGCCCGACATCGCGGCCCACTTGTACTTGGTGCCGTCGACCTTCGTCGGGGCGCCGAGCTTGCTCTGCAGCACGGCGAACGCGTCGGGCCACGGCTGGAACGGCTTGACCGCGTCCTTCGCGGCCATGATGCGGTCGACGGTCAGCGGCCCCTTGAACGGCTCCGGCGGAGCTTTCTTCGAGCATGCGGCGACGAGGGCGACCAGGACGAGCTTCTTCATGCGCATACGAGCCGCGAGCGTACGCCAGGTCGCATCACAAGCTGCGGCGCGGCGCGAACACCGCGTTTGCAATCAGCAATCCCGCGACGATCGCGGTCGCGACGATGAACATCGCGAACACGGTCTCGATGCCGGTCAGCGTCTCCTTGTCGAGGAGCGAGGTCATGCCGCGCAGACCCATGCTGCCGGGGACGAGCAGCAGCACCGCGGGCACCGAAACGACCTGCGCCGGGCGATGGAGCTGGCGCGCGTAGAGGTTCGACAGCACGCCGAGCGCGAACGCGCCGACGAGCACGCCCATCTGCGGGCCGAGCCACGCCGTGCCGTAGCGACTGCCGACGTAGCCGACGACGCACGCGCCGAGGATCCAGCCGAACGCACGCAGCTGCGCCTGCACGAGCACGGCGACGCCGAGCGACGACGCGACGAGCGCGATCCAGTTCGCATACTCGGGCAGCGGCAGCGGGACGCCGGTGCGGACGTGGACGAGCGCGGTCGCGGCCCGCTCGCCGAGCGCGACGCCCACGACGAGCTCGAGCAGCACGATCACGGCGGACATCAGGCGCGCGGTGCCCGCGATCAGGTTGCGTGTCGCGAGCTCGGTCATCGCGACGGTCAGCGACATGCCGGGCAGCAGGATCACGAGCGCGGCGAGCGTGACGAGCGACGGCGAGATGCGCGGCGACCACGACGACATCACCCCGGCCGCGAACGCGGCGAACGCGGCGCCGACGAGCTCGAACACGCGCGTCTGATCGGTCGAGCGCGCGATCAGCTGCGCGAGCAGGCCGAGCGTCAGGCCGATCGCGCCGGCGAGCAGCACGTCCTGGAGCGTGCCGCCGAAGAACACGGCGAGGCCTGCCGACGTCACGCCGTGGACGAGCGTCGACAGCGCGCGGCCGAACTGCTTGGGCGCGGCGAGGATCGCGTCGAGGCGGGCGCGCGCGTCGGTCGGCGTGATCGCCTTCTCGATCACCTGATCGCCGAGCGCGTCGATCTGCGCGAGCTTTCCCATGTCGAGCTCGCCACCCTCGACGCGCATCAGGCGGGTGCGCAGGTCGTGGTGCTTGCCGAACGAGATGATGATCGCGGTCGGCGTCGTGAACGTCTCGGCCTCGAGCCCGAGACTCGCGCAGACGTTCGCGAGCGCCTCCTCGAGCCGGTGCGCGGGAGTACCGAACCGGTGGAGCGCCCGCGCCAGCGCGAGCACGAACCCGATCTCGGCCTCCATCGCCGCGATGATAGAGCCCCGAAAAGCACGAAGGCCAGGGCGGCAACCCTGGCACTTCGCTCGAGAACTAACTCAACTAGGTTAAAGACCGCGGTCGGGAGTTATAGAAGTATCCGACTGCGTGGAGCCGATGCGGCAACACCGGCGCCCCGTGTCTAAGCAATCCTCGGGCCACGCGAGCGCCGCATCGCTTAATGGCTTGTTTTGCAAGCGTTCGCATGTTACCGGATCCCGTCGACCCGGCTTCTAGCGAGCGCAAGATGCGACACGGATGTCGCGCTGCTCCGGAGCGGGCGCAACGAATTGCAGAGTCTTGAATGCAGAACATGCTCGTGATGAACGCCGAGGGGCCCGAGACCCGCGTGGCTGTGGTCGAGGAAGGTGCCCTGGCGGAGTTTTTTGTCGAGCGCAAGCGCGACCGCGGAATGGTCGGCAACATCTATCGGGGCAAGGTCACGCGCGTGCTGCCAGGCATGCAGGCGGCGTTTGTTGACCTGGGCCCGAAGGTGGAACGTGCCGCGTTCCTGTACGTCGCGGATGTGCTCGGCTCAGGTGAAGAGCGCAAGCTCTTCGAGGACAGCGAGACCGATGATGGAGACGAATCGCCGGAAGGCGCCGCGTCCCGCATCGCGCGCTCGCGCAAACAGCTCGCGAACCGCAAGATCGAGGAGCTCCTGAAGCCCGGCCAGAACGTCGTCGTTCAGGTGGTGAAGGATCCGATCGGTCTCAAGGGCGCGCGCGTCACCGGCTACATCTCGTTGCCGGGTCGCTATTCGGTGTTCATGCCGCACGTCGCACAGGTCGGCGTCAGCAAGCGCATCGGCAGCGATAAAGAACGTCGCCGGCTTCGCGACATCGTCAACGAGGCGCGGCCCAAGGGCACCGGCTTCATCGTGCGCACGGCCGCCGAGGACGCGAACGACCAGGAGCTGCGCGACGACGTCGACTTCCTGGCGCGTCTGTGGGGCGAGATCGAGCGCCGCGAGGAAGACAGCAAGGGCCCGGGCCTCATCTACGCCGACCTCGATCTCGCGCTGCGATGTATTCGCGATCTGATGCGCGAGGACACGAGCGAGGTCGTGATCGACGACGAAGAGCAGTACGAGCGCGTGAAGAAGTTCACGATGGCGTTCCTGCCGCGCTTCGCCGAGCGCGTGAAGCGCTACGAGGGCCGCCGTCCGGTGTTCGATCACCATCACATCGAGCCGGCGCTCCGGCTCGCGGTGTCGCGGCGCGTGCCGCTGCGCAGCGGCGGTTCGCTGGTGATCGATCAGGGCGAGGCGCTGACGGCGATCGACATCAACACGGGGTCGTTCACGAACACCGGCTCGGGCAACCTCGAGGACACGGTGACGGCGAACAACCTCGAGGCCTGCGAGGAGGTCGCGCGCCAGCTGCGGCTGCGCAACATCGGCGGGATCATCGTCGTCGACTTCGTCGACATGGACAAAGAGAACAACCGGCGCAAGGTCTGGGACGC
>JAFAOG010000061.1 GCA_019237945.1 Deltaproteobacteria bacterium
GCGATCGAGCGCCTCGCCGAGCCCGATGACGAGAGCGGGATCGAGGCCGCGCCGATCGAGGCCGTCGACGAAGGCGACACCGTGCCCGTCGACATGGAGGGCATGGAGGACGAGGAAGGCGACGAGGACGACGGCGACGACGGCGGGCCGGCCGAAGACGAGGGCGGCGAGGAATGAGGCGTCTGCTCGCGCTGCTGGTGCTCGCCGCGTGCGCGCACGAGCAGCACGACGCCCAGCTCGAGCAACGACTCGCCGTCATCGAGCAGCGCCTCGACGCGCAGCAACGCGCGCTCGACGAGGCTCGCCACCACGACAGCGACGTCGAGCTGTCCGCGCTCGCGGCGCAGGTCGAAGCGCTGCGCGCCGAGATCGCGGCGATGCCGGCGCCGAAGAAGGCCGCGCCGAAGCGCCCCGAGCCGGATCGCAACGCGCTCTACGCCGTGTCGATCGGCACGTCACCGACCTACGGGCCGGCGACCGCCAAGGTCACGCTGGTGATGGCCGGCGACTTCGCGTGTCCGTATTGCCGGCGCGCGTGGACCACCGTCGACGAGCTGCGCAAGAAGTACGGCAAGGATCTGCGCGTCGTCTACAAGTCGTTCATCGTGCACCCGCACGTCGCGACCGATCCGGCGCACGGCGCGTGTGCGGCCGCGCATCAGGGCAAGTTCCACGAGATGGCGGACCTCCTCTGGTCCGAGTCGTTCGAGAAGCACGACTTCGATCCCAAGACGATCGAGACGATCGCGAAGCACGCCAAGCTCGACATGAAGCGCTACACCGCCGACGTCGCCGGGCCCTGCCCCGCCGAGATCGCCGCCGAGAACGCCGAGATGACGAAGCTCGGGGTCGTCGCGACGCCGACGTTCTTCATCAACGGCCGCTACATGTCGGGCGCGATGCCGATCGAAGACTTCGAGAAGCTGATCGATGAAGAGGCCGCGAAGGCCGACGCCGCGATCAAGTCGGGCGTCAAGCCCGAGCAGTACTACGACACGCAGATCCTCGCCAAAGGTCTCCAGGAGCCGACGCATGAATGAGAAGCGCAGCCACGCCATCTTCGAGCGCGCCAAGCGCGTCATCCCCGGCGGCGTGAACTCGCCGGTCCGCGCGTGCCGCAGCGTCGGATGCGACCCGGTGTTCATCGCGCAAGGCGACGGCGCGACGATCACCGACGTCGACGGCAACCGCTACATCGATCTGATCGGCTCGTGGGGCCCGCTGATCCTCGGCCACGCGCACCACGAGATCCTCGACGCGATCGCCGAGGCGATGAGCCAGGGCACGACATTCGGCGCGCCGACCGAGGTCGAGGTCCGGTTCGCCGAAACGATCCGGGAGATCTTTCCCTCGATGGAGATGGTGCGCGCGGTGTCGTCGGGCACCGAGGCGACGATGAGCGCGCTGCGCCTCGCGCGCGGCTTCACCGGCCGCAACAAGATCGTCAAGATGGACGGCGGCTATCACGGCCACGCCGACTTCCTGCTCGTCGCCGCCGGCTCTGGCGCAGCCACGCTCGGTATCCCGGGCTCGGCCGGCGTGCCCGAAGGCGCCGCGCGCGACACGATCGTCGTGCCGTTCAATGACCTCGCGACCGTCGAGCAGGCGCTCGCGGGAGATGACGTCGCGGCCGTGATCGTCGAGCCCGTGCCCGGCAACATGGGCCTCGTCGAGCCCGCGCCCGGCTACCTCGAGGGTCTGCGCGCGCTGACCCAGAAGCACGGCACGGTGCTGATCTTCGACGAGGTGATGTGCGGCATGCGCGTCGCGTACGGTGGCGCGCAGCAGCGCTACGGCGTGCAAGCGGACCTGACGACGCTCGGCAAGATCGTCGGCGGCGGTCTGCCCGCGGCGGCGTTCGGCGGCCGCGCCGACATCATGCAGAAGCTCGCGCCGCTCGGCCCCGTCTATCAGGCCGGCACGCTGAGCGGGAATCCGGTCGCGATGGCAGCCGGCCTCAAGGCGATCGAGATCCTCGGCCGTCCCGGCACGTACGAGCGCCTCGAGCACCTCGGCAAGCGCCTCGCCGATGGCCTCGCCGCCGCCGCCGAGGCCGCGGGAGTGCCCCACGTCGTCAACCGCGTCGGCTCGATGTTCACGCTGTTCTTCACGGCCGGCCCGGTCACCGACTACGCGACCGCGAAGGCCGCCGATACGGCGCGGTTCGGTGCGTTCTTTCGTCGCATGCGGGAAAAGGGAGTGTTCCTGCCCCCTTCGCAGTTCGAGGCGGCGTTCGTGTCGCTCGCGCACACCGACGAGGACATCGATCAGATCCTCGCCGCCGCCAAGTCCGCCCTCGTCGATTGACGCCCCAAAATGCCCATGGTACGAGGGCGCCGCGAATGCAGGCGGACTCTACTCATCGCGGCGAAATGTCGCAGGATTCGGTGAGCCCGGCCGCGCATCGCAAGGGCGTGTACGCGGACCCGATCGCGCAGAAGAGCAAGCAGGGCTACCACGCGCTCAGCGCGTCTTCGGTCGGTCTCGAGCTCGGCCTCTCCGTCGGCATCGGCCTGCTGCTCGGCTGGTGGCTCGATCAGCACCTGCACACCGCGCCGTGGCTGATGTTGCTGTGGCTCCTGTTCGGCCTCGTTGCCGGCTTCCGCGGCGTCATCCGGGCGGTCAAGCGCGAGGACCGCGCCGCGGCCGCCCAGGAGGAAGCCCGTGGCTAGCATCCTCCGCATCGAGCGCATGAACTACGCGATCGCGGGCGTGCTGATCGTCGCCGCCGCGATCACCCAGCCGCGCGACATCGCGCTCGGCATCGCGATCGGCGCCGCGCTCACCTGCGCGAACTTCCACGTGCTGCGCCGCCTCGTCTCGAAGTGGACCGCCGCGGCCGCGAAGGGCGAGTCGTCCAACGCGCCGATGCTGATGCTGCCCAAGATGGTGCTCCTGATGGGCGCCGTCGCGCTCGCGATCCTGTTCCTCCCGATCCAGCCGGTGGCGTTCATCGTCGGCTATTCGATCTTCATCGTGTCGATCGTTCTCGATACGACCTTCGCCGCACTGCGGCCTGCAACGGACGACTCCCATGGGTGAACACGGCACCTGGTTCGACTACCTCAACAAGTTCGGCTGGTGGCGCAGCTTCAACGAGCACGCCCACAGCTGGCTCGGCCGCAAGTGGCAGGCGCCTCCGTTCGGTGAGAACGGCTGGTCGCTGACCCACGTCCTCGTCGCGCTGCTCGTGCTGATCTTCACGACGATGGGCTGCATCGCGTTCTTCCGCGGCCTCAAGACGCCCGACAAGGGCATTGTGCCGCCGCGCAGGATGAACCTGCGCAACTTCTTCGAGTACACCGCCGAGAGCGTGTACGGCATGGTCGAGGGCGCGATGGGTCCCGAGAACGCCGCGCGGTTCTTCCCGCTGATCGGCGCGCTCTGGATGTTCATCCTGTTCGGCAACCTGTTCGCGCTGATCCCGGGCTTCGTGTCGCCGAACGACACGCTCAAGACGAACGTCGGCCTCGCGGTGATGGTGTTCGTCCTGACGCACTACTACGGCGTCAAGGAGCACGGCCTGGCGTACTTCAAGCACTTCCTCGGCCCGTCGCTGGCGCTCGCGCCGCTGATGCTGCCGATCGAGCTGATCTCGCACTTCGCCCGCCCGATGTCGCTGGCGGTTCGCCTCATGGGCAACATGATGGCCGACCACAAGGTCGTGATGAGCTTCTTCGCGCTCGTCCCGCTCCTCGTCCCGCTCCCCTTCCTCTTGCTCGGCCTCCTGGTCTGCCTCATCCAGGCGCTCGTGTTCTGCACCCTGACGATGGTCTACATCGGCATGGCGATCGAGCACGAGGAGCACTGAACCTACTAACGAGACTCACCACCTTTACGTTGCATCGAAAAGAAGTTAAGTAACCGGCGCCAAGCGCGACCCCCAAGGAGAAACCCATGAAGCGCATCGTTTCCGTCCTCACCGTCCTCCTCATCATTGGCTTCTCGGCCGCTGCGTTCGCGCAGGGCGCCGACGCCGCCGCGGTCCGCCAGAACGGCCTCGCGAGCAACTACGGCTGGATCGCCCTCGCGGCCGGTCTCGGCATCGGCATCGCCGCCCTCGGCGGTGGCATCGGCCAGGGTCGCGCGGCGGCCGCTGCGCTCGACGGCATCGCTCGTAACCCGGGCGCCGCTGGTCAGATCCGCGGCCCGATGATTCTCGGCCTCGCGCTCATCGAGTCGCTCGTCATCTACGCGCTCATCATCGCGCTGCTGCTCGTCCTCAAGGTCGGCGCCTAAGTCGTCCTGGGTCGCGCTAGCGTCCAGAAAGGCCCGGATCGTCCGGGCCTTTTTGCGTTTTCGGGGGCCGTGTGGGAACGTCGAGAGGATGCCCGACGAGGACGAGGGGAAACCGGCAGCACTGGACACCCAGGGCAAGTCGACGCTCGAGATCCTCGCGCAGATCGACCTGTTCAGCGGCTTGCCGCAGGGTCACCTGCGCCGCGTCGTCGACATCGGCGTCGAGGAGCAGTACCGCACCGGCGCCACGATCTTTCCCGAGGGCACGCCGGGCGACAAGTTCTACCTGATCGTCGAGGGCGCGGTCCGCATCTCGCGCGTTGTCCCCGGCATGGGCGAGGAAGCACTCGCCGTGCTGCGCCCCGGCAACTACTTCGGCGAGATGTCGCTGATCGACGATGCCCCGCGCTCGGCGACCGCGATGTGCCACGAGAAGTGCCGGCTGTTCGTCATCAACCGCCGCGACCTCGAGGACTTGCTGTTCGTCGACCGCGACCTCGCGTACGAGCTGCTCTGGAACTGGGTGCGCACGCTGTCGCGCCGGCTCCGCTCGACGAACGACAAGATGACGTTCCTCGCCACCACGTCGAAGTTCTGATGCGGGCTCTGCTGCTGCTCGTCGCGCTGTCGACGACGGCGGCGGCCGATCCGCTGCCGCCCGGCTCGCTCGGCGCGCTGTTCGGGCCGACCTCGGGCACCGGCCCCGACGCCAAGGTGATCGGCGCCGGCTACACGTTCGGTGCGCAGGCCGCGTGGCAGCCGATGAACACCGACCGCCGCTTCGGCTGGGCGCTGCGCTGGGCGACGCTGTTCGGCGCGTACGGCCTGTTCTATCAGGGCAGCGCCGCGCAGATCGAATCAACCCTGCGCACCGTCCAGATGGACTTCACGCTCGGCGCGCGCTGGCGGCCGTGGCCGTCGCCGTCGAGCTACCTGACGCTGCGCCCCGGCGTCGAGGTCTTTCGTGCGAACGAGCCGCTGCCGCCCAAGATGCAGCGCAGCTTCGTCGGCGGGATCGCGGAGGTCGGCTTCGAGCACTACTTCCTCGGCACCAGCCTGCTGCTCGACATCGACGTTCGCTACGGGCTCGTCGGCAGCCAGCCGTCGAACATCGCCGTGCTCTTCGCGCTGTCGTTGACGGGGCCCTGATGCCCGCGCTCGTCACGCGTCGCCTGCGGCTGGTCCCGGTCACGCTCGAGGCGATCGAAGGCGTGCTGCTTCACGACCGCACGCGCGCCGAGGCCGCGCTCGAGGACATTCTTCGCGTGTGCGGCTCGCAGCATCAGGGCCGCGCGAAGTTCCCGCCCGCGTGGCCGAACGACGAGCTCGTCTCGATCGGCTTCCCCTACTCGCTCGACGCGATCCGCGCCTCGCCGCAGACACGGCTGTGGGGCGACTCGCTTGTGCTGCCGCTCGATCCGGACGCGCCGCCCGTCGTGCTCGGCTCCGTCGTGTTCAAGGGCCTGCCGCCCGATGGCATCGCCGAGGTCGGTTACGCCGTCGTCGAGAGCTCGCGCTCGCAGGGCTACGCGACGGAGGCGACCCAGGCGTGCGTCGAGTGGGCGCTCGCCCAGGACGGCATCCACGCCGTGCAGGCGACGACGTTCCCGTGGCATCACGCGTCGCTCGGCGTGATCCGCAAGTGCGGCATGACGCACGTCGCGACGCGCGACCACGAGATGCTCGGCGACCTGCTCGTGTTCGAGCGCCGTCGCTAAGCAGCCGCTAGTGCTTGTGCTCGTTCTTGGCCGAGCCCGGCTTGGTCTGCTTGCCCTGCATCTTCGCCTTCGTCGGTTCCGGCAGCACCTCGCCGACGAGCCCCTCCATCTTCGCCTTCATCGACGCGCCGAACACCTTGTCCTTGCCGGCGAGCATCGCGTCCACGCCCTTCTTCGCGACCTCGGCCGGATCGTCCTTCTTCCCTTCCGCGACCTTCGTCGAGTCCATGCCCGCGCGATCGAAGAACTCGGTGTCGGTCGCGCCCGGCTGCAGCGCCGTGACGGTCACGCCCGTATCCTTCAATTCGTAGCGCAGCGCCTCCGCGAACATCAGATCGAACGCCTTCGTCGCGCCGTAGACCGCGAGGTACGGGGCCGGCGACGTCGACGCGACCGACGCCGTGATCAGCACGCGGCCTTCGCGGCGGTTGACCATCATCGGCAGGATCAGCTTCGACAGGTGGACGACCGCCTCGACGTTGAGGCGGATCATCTTGAGCTCCGCCTCGAGGTCGTTGACGAGGAACGCACCGCCGACGCCGACGCCCGCATTCAAGAGCAGCGCATCGACGTGACGGCCGCTGTCGACGATCGCCTGGTAGAGCTGCTTGCAGCCGTCGAACATCGCGAGGTCGGCTTGCACGGGCAGCACCCAGGCCCCGCCCTTCGCGAGGTGCTCGGCGGCGGTGTGAATGCCACTGTCCTCGGCGCAGATGATCAGATCGAAGTCGCGCTCGACACATTCACGAGCGAGCTCGAGGCCGATGCCCGACGACGCTCCGGTGACAACGGCGAGCTTGCGAGTTGAAACGGTACCCATATGAGGCTCCTTTTGAGCCTCGATGGTGCGAGCGCCGTTCCATCGCGGAAGTTCTTACGCGCGGCGACGCCGGCGCTGCACGAGCCCGATCAGCGCGATCCCGACGAGCCACGTCGGCGCGCTGCCGCCGCCTGCCGAGCAGGGACCATCATCCTTCGGCGTCGGCCAGCACACGCCGCCTGCGCCGCCTGCGAGGCAATCGAAGCCGCTGGGGCAGCTCGTCTTGTCTCCGAGCGTGCACGACATGCTGCACTTGCTGGCGTTGCCATCCATCGCACACGTGCCGGAGTCGCAGCTCGTGTTGTCCGTGCACGTCGAGCCCAGTCCGGTCGGCTGGAATGGTGTCACGATGCACGCGTTCTCGAAGCACTGGTGCGTGGCGTCGCAGTCCGAATCCTTCTCGCAATACAGGTTCGGAACGTGCGCCTTGATGAAGTCCTTCTCGGCGTCGACGCGCGTGTCGGCCCCGAACTGCTGGCAGTTCTGATCGCCGAACGACGTGATGCCGACCTCGAGCAGCTTGCCGTCGACCGTCGCGAACGATGGGCCGCCCGAGTCGCCGTTGCACTTGCCCTTGCCGCCCGTCTGGTTGAAGCAGAGGAGGTTCTTGTTGTCGCCGACCTGGATGTCGCACGAGATCGACGTCTGCTGCACCGTGAACTCGGTGCCCGCGCTCTGCGTCGACGTGTTGCTCACGCCGTAGCCGACCATCGTCACCGTGACACCGACCGGCGCCTTCGCGGGATCGAAGTTGATCGCGACGGGCTTGATGTCGGTGACCTTCTTCGACAGGTGAATGAGGCCGGCGTCGTGCGAGCCGAGCGCGTTGATGTTGAACATCGGGTCGGGGAACGTCTCGACGGCCGACACCGCCACCCCGCCATCGGCGCGCAGCGCGTTGAAGTGGACCTGGACCATCGACGTGACCTGCGCCTGCGTCGACACGCCGAGCTCCGATGCCGTCACGCAGTGCGCCGCCGTCAGCACCCACTCGGGCGTGATCAGCGTGCCCGTGCACAGCGCGCCGCCGAGCAGGATCGCGACGGTCTGCGGATAGTCGCCGGCCTTGGTCGGCGTGCCGCCGAGGATCGGAGACTGGACGGGGCCCGCAAGCGCGACGCTCGAGGCGAGGAGGCAACCAGCAACGACGGTACGGCGCATGCGCCGCAGCATGCCCGTGCGGCCGGCAGACGCGGGAGCAGCCCGCTAACGCTTCTTGGCAGGCTGCCTACCGGAGTCGCGCTTCCAGGTCCCTGACTTGCCGCCGCGCTTCTCGTCGAGGCGAACGGCCGCGATCTCCATGCCGCGATCGATCGCCTTGCACATGTCGTAGACCGTCAGCGCCGCCGCGCTGACCGCGGTCAGCGCCTCCATCTCGACGCCCGTGCGATCGAACGCCTCGACGGTCGCTGTGATCTCCACCGCATTTCCCTCGACGCGCAGCTCGACCTCGACGCCGGTCAGCCGCAGCGGATGACACAGCGGGATCAGGTCGCTGGCCCGCTTCGCCGCCTGGATACCGGCAATGCGCGCGATGCCGAGCACGTCGCCCTTGCCAATCCGGCCCGCGCTCACGGCCGCCGCGGTCTCGGCCTGCATGACGACGCGCCCGGAGGCGATCGCCACGCGCGCGGTCTCGGGCTTCTCGCCCACACCGACCATGTGAGCTTCGCCCGCGGCGTTGAAGTGCGTGAGCTTCTTGTTCACTCGACCGTGACGGACTTCGCGAGGTTGCGCGGCTGGTCGACGTCGGTGCCGCGCTGGTCGGCGACGTAGTAGCTCAGCATCTGCAGCGGCAACACGGTGAGGATCGGCTGCAGCTCGAGCGCGGTCTCCGGCACGAGCACGACGTCATCGCTGTGGCCGCCGATGTCGTGGTCACCGCGCGTCGCGACGGCGAGCACCTTGCCCTGGCGCGCACGCACCTCGGCGAGGTTCGAGACCGTCTTCTCGTACGACGGACCGGTCGGCACGAGCACGACGACGGGCAGCTGATCATCGATCAGCGCGATCGGGCCGTGCTTCATCTCGCCGGCGGCGTAGCCCTCGGCGTGGATGTACGAGATCTCCTTCAGCTTGAGCGCGCCCTCGAGCGCGATCGGATACTGCGAGCCGCGGCCGAGGAACAGAAAGCCGTGGGCGCCGCCGTAGCGCCGCGCGAGCACCTGGAGGTGCGCGCCCTGGTCGGTCACTTCCTTCATCTTGTTCGGCAGCTGGACGAGCTCGTTGAGCAGCACGCGGGCGCGTTCACGCGACAGCGCGCCGGTGCGGCGGCCGAGGTGGATCGCCAGCAGCGTCATCGCGACGAGCTGCGTGGTGAACGCCTTCGTCGACGCGACGCCGATCTCGGGACCGGCGTGCGTGTAGAACGCGTGGTCGGCCAGGCGCGGGATCGAGGCCTCGATCACGTTCGAGATCGCGAACACCTGCGCGCCCTTCTTCTTGGCCTCGCGGATCGCTTCCATCGTGTCGAGCGTCTCGCCCGACTGCGACACCGCGACGACGAGGTCGCCCGGGCCGACGATCGGATCGCGATAGCGGAACTCGCTCGCGAGGTCGACCTCGACGGGGATTCGCGCGAGCGCCTCGACGAGGAACTCGCCGACCATCGACGCGTGGTAGCTGGTGCCGCACGCGATGAACACGATGCGCTTGATGTTCTTGACGTCGAGGTTGACGCCGTCGAGGTTGACGTCGTCGTTCTCGAGGTCGACGCGACCCACCAGCGTGTCCGCGACCGCGCGCGGCTGCTCGTGGATCTCCTTGAGCATGTAGTGCTTGAAGCCGCCCTTCTCCGCCTGCGTGGCCGACCACGTGATGATCTTCGGCTCGCGCTGCTTGGGCTTGCCCTCGAGGTCGGTGATCTCGACCTTGTCCTTGGTCACCGTGACCATCTCGCCTTCTTCGATGAAGATGACCTTGCGGGTCTCGGCGAGGATGGCGGTCACGTCGGAGGCGATGAAGTTCTCGCCTTCGCCGAGGCCGATGACGAGCGGCGAGGAGTTCTTCGCGGCGACGAGCGTGCCGGGCTCCTTGTCGCTCATCACGACGAACGCGTAGCTGCCGCGGACCTTCGCGAGCGCCTTGCGAACGGCGACGGTCAGGTTCTCGGCGCCGTCGACGATTTGGCGCTCGACGAGGTGGGCGAAGATCTCGGTATCGGTCTCGCTCGAGAAGTGCGAGCCGCTCGCGACCAGCTCCTGGCGCAGCTGCAGGTGGTTCTCGATGATGCCGTTGTGGATGACGCTGATCGGGCCGACCTTGTGCGGGTGGCTGTTCTCGTCGCTCGGGCGCCCGTGCGTCGCCCACCGCGTGTGGCCGATGCCGACGGTGCCGTGCGCCGGCTCCGCCTTGAGCTTCTCCTCGAGGTTGCCGAGCTTGCCGCGGCACCGCACGACGCGCGACGGACCGCCGAGCGCCGGATCGAGGACGCTCACGCCCGCCGAGTCATAGCCGCGGTATTCGAGCTTGCGCAGCCCACCGATGAGAAGGGGCGTTGCCTGACGCGCGCCGATGTAGCCGATGATGCCGCACATAGATCGTTGACCTCTTACTTGGCTGCGGCGCTGCCGGTCGCACTGCCGCCAGCGCTGTCGCCGTCATCGTCATCGATGCCGGTGATCTCGCTGATGTCGGGAGCTTGATACGGAAGCGCAGGACTATCGACCACGACTTTGCCGCGTGCACCCGCGCACCCCGCGAGTCCACCAGTCACCGCCGTGGCAGCGGCGAGCTTCACGAAAGCCAAAGAATAAGCCCGGATCTTCATCAGTTCCGACGCTAACACGAAGTCCGGGAGGCATGGCATCGTGACGGTGGCTCCCCGCTGTGCAACCGCCAGGCCCGTCGACGACGCGCCAAGTCCGCAAACCACGCAACCTATCCGTGCGCCAGTTCCACAACCGGTGCGCGCCCGCACATGACCGAGCTTCCACGCGCAGAGCTTGCCGATCACCGACCGCCCCCGCAGGTACACCTGGCGATCCGCCACATCTTCGGCGGCGGCACCCAGGTCATGGCGGTGGCGCTGGCGATCGTGATCGGCGTCGCGATCCACCTCCAGCACAAACGCCTGACCTACTCGGCCCACACGACCGGCCAGACGGTCATGCACCTCCAGCAGCGCAACGGCCTGCGCGCCTACCACCTCGAGGTCGAGTACACGGATGCCGCCGGCAGCGCCCACACCGGCTGGATCGACACCCGCGGCTCGCTCCAGGCGACCTACCCGATCGACTACGACCCCGCGCATCCGGACCACGTCCGCTGGCACCAGCCCTGGTACACGGACCTCGTACTGATGGTCGTGCTGCTCGCGTTCGGCAGCCTCGCGCTCGGCGGCCTCGCGGTCGCGATGTTTGCGGGAGTCCAGCAGCTGCGCCGCCGCAACTCGATCCGCGGCGGCTTCGCGCTGCACCTGCTGGTGCTGCCGGCCGGCTGCGTCGCGCTGACGGTGTGGCTCGTCGAGCTGCTCAGATCCTGACGCGCAGGACCTCGAAGCACTCCGCGTACTCGTAGCCGCTGATCCGGCCCATCGCGCGGGCGAGGTCACGCGAGCTCTCGAGGTCGAGGTGATGTAGCTGCGACTTGTGGCAGCCGATCGCGGCGAGCTTGGTGTCGACGTAGCCGGTGATGTCGGCGAAGCAGTTGCCGAGCGAGCGCGACTGCGCGTTCATCTCGGGGCTCGACAGATAGGCGAGCAGGTCGCACGGCGTGCGGCGCAGCGCCGAGACGGTCGCGCGGTTGACCAGGCCGTGGTCCCAGTGGAGGTCGTTCGACGAGTGCGTGATCACGAGGTCGGGGCGGACGTCGCCGATGATGTTGTCGAACCGGCGCACGAGCTCGTGCATCGCGATGTCCTCGACGCGGCACGCCTTCTCGTCGTAGAGCACGAACAGATCGGCATCGATCACGTCGGCGCTCGCGTGCGCCTCGGCGCGTCGCATCTCCGCGTTCGACGGGATCGACACGACCGCCATCGTCACCTCGGCGCCCTGCGCCGCGAGACGCGCGAGCAGACCGCCCGCACCGACCTCGATGTCATCGGGATGCGCGCCGAATGCGAGCACGCGCCCGCCCTTCTCCTGCAGGATGCGATTCATCGCCAGACCTCCAGTGGATGCATGCGATCGAAGAGCGCGGCGTGGGCGTTGGGCCCGACGTTGAACACGAGGTCGAAGAAGCCGAGGTGCGAGACGAAGCTGCCGTAGCGCTGCGGATAGCGCGGGTGCTCGAAGTGCTGCCAGATCACGCCGACGCCGGCGCGGCCGAACTGCTCGACGTCGAGGTAGCTGTGCGAGCCGCCGCCGCCGGAGAGATAGGCGCGCGCGCCGACCTTCTTGCACATGTCGACGAGGCGGTCGGTCTTCTGGCCCTGCAGCGCGAGGCCGCTCGAGCGGATGATCGGCACCTTGATGCCGAGCCACGTGCGCGCGAGATCGAGCATGCGCATGTCGAGCTCGAGCAGGCTCGTCCACGTGCGGCTGTAGATGTCGCGGACCTCGTCGGCGTACTTCGCGAAGTACGGCGCGCGGCGATAGTGCGTCTCGAGCGTCTGCCAGTGGCGATGCGTCCACGAGTGCTTGCCAGTGGCGCCGTTGTCGATGCGCTTGTCGCAGATCCGATCGCTCTGCGACCCGTGCGCGAGCGGCACGGTCAGCCAGGTCGCGCCGCTGTTGATCTTCACGCGCTGGCGGTTCTGGAAGTTCTGCGCCTCGTACTGCAGGTCGTCCATGACGACGAACAGGTCGGCCTTGGCCAGCTTGTCGAGGTAGCCGAGCCACGGCAGGTAATGCGGCTGGTGCGCGGCGACGATCATCGAACCGGTGCTCCTTGGGCTGCGCCCTGGTGGCCGCGCGTCTCCCAGCTCGAGCTGTCCAGCGTGAACAGTCCGAGCGGAGTCAGCAGCAGGTAGGCCACGGGCATCAGCACCGCCATCGGCAGGAAGGCGATCGGGTGCACGCGGAGCCACGGCGGCAGCGCGCGCACGGAAGGAGCGAAGTAATAGACCATCGAGAACCCGCCGATCAGCACGAGGTGGAACTCGGCGAGCTGCATGAACGAGCCACCGGCGACGTGCG
>JAFAOG010000067.1 GCA_019237945.1 Deltaproteobacteria bacterium
CCGACCGACGACAGCGACGTCAGCAGCGCGAGCTGCGTCGCGCTCACACCGGCGGAGGTCACCGACATCAGCACTGCGAGAAACGCCGCGATCACCATCGCGTTCGCGATCGAGTCGAGCAGCACGGCGGCGACGAACATCGGCCAGCTGTGGCCGACCGTCGCGAGCGCGGCGTACAGCAGGTGCGTCGCGCCGGCGAGCGCGGCGAATGCGGCGAGCGTCCTGCGCAGTCCGGCGCGCGCGACGAGATCGCCGGCGACGAGGCCGCCGATCGCGAGGCCGGCGAGGCCGACCGCCTTGTAGACCTCGGCGATGTCGGTGTTCGAGAACCCCTGCGCGCGAAAGAACGGGATCATCAACGTCTGCGCGAAGAAGTAACCGAGCTCGTAGACCGCCGCGAACGCGAGCACGAGCGCAGTGCGGCGCGCGCCGAGGCGACGGGCAAGCTCGGTGAACGGCTCGATCACGGCACTCGCGAGCGAGCGCGGAGGTCGCGCGGGGGCCGGTGGCTCCTCGGCGGCAAGCGTGGCGACGACGCCCACGAGCATCAGCATCGCGAACCCACCGTAGATCACCGGCCATGCGATGCGGTCGGAGAGCACGAGCGCGAGCATCGTGCCGCCGAGATACGCGACGCGATAGCCGAGCACGTAGACCGCCGAGCCCGCGGCGCGCTGCTCGGGCGCGAGCACGTCGGCGTTGTAGGCGTCGAGCACGGTGTCCTGCGTCGCGGACAGCAGCGCGACGACGACCGCGGTTGCCGCGAGACGCGCAGGCTCGCGTGGATCGCAGGTCGCGAGCGCGGCGATCGCGGCGGCGAGCAGCAGCTGGAGCAGCAGCGCCCAGCCGCGCCGGCGACCGAGCCACGGCAGCCGGTAGCGGTCGGTCAGCGGCGCCCACACGAACTTCAGCGTGTAGGCAATCCCGACGAGCGACAGCGCCGCGATCGCCTTCAGATCGACCTTCGCGTCGGTGGCCCACGCCTGCAGCGTCTGGCCGGTCAGCGTCAGCGGCAGGCCCGAGGCGAACCCCAGGCCGAACAGCACCGCCATCCGGCGCGACCGGAACACCGCGAACACGCGCACAGCGTACGAGAATCCTCGCAACCGCGCGCATTTCGGGCGCGTGCGCTACGATCGGGGCACGTGAAGTCCCGGGCTCTATCGGCAGCGCGCTGGCTCGCGCCGAGTGCCGTTGCCGCGTGCGGTGGTGCGCTTGCCGCCGGCGCATTCGAGGGAACCGGGATGGACTCGGTGCTCGGTGGCGTCACGGCCGCGGGGTTCGTCACGCTCGTCGCGCTGCCGCTGCTGCTCGTCGCGAGCGCGGCGATCCGCGGCGTGTGGCACGCGTGGCAGCCGGGCGAGCTCGGCCTGATCGAAGAAGGCGGCGGCGCCCCGCGGCTTGCCGGCTGGCTCGGCGTGATCGTCGTCGGCGCGATCGCGCTCGCGTGGGCGATGTTCCAGGGCACGTGGGTGCTGTTCAACGAGACGGCATTCAAGCCGCTGCCGGTGTCGTTCGGCGAGCCGGTGTTCGCGGTCGTGACGGTGCTCGTGGCAATCGCGCTGTCGCGGCCGGTGGCTCGGCTGTTCGCCGCGATCATCCGCGGTGTCGATCGGCGGTGGCAGCGCCGCGGGCATCGCTCGCTCGTCACGCCGCGCCGGATCGTCGTCGGGCTGGTCGTCAAGCTCGCGATCGTCGGCGGGCTGTTCTGGCACTTCGTCGTCGCGAAGCGGCTCGGGCCGATCGATCTGTCGGTGTTCGAGACGCCGGCGATCGGGATCGCGGCCGCGATCGCCGTGCACCTCGCGTGGGCGCGCCTGCCCGTGCTCGGCCAGCGCATCGCGGGCGGCGTGCTCGGCGGTGCCGGCATCGTGCTCGCCGTGCTCGCGCTCGTTGCCACGCGCAGCGCGCCGTCGCTGACGCTGGCGATCTGGGGCGAGCGGCCGATCGCCGGCCTCGCGATCGATCAGCTGTTCGACCTCGACAAGATCCGCTCGCACATCCCGCTGACCGAGATCGCACCGGTGCCGCGCGCCGGCGCCGCCCATCCCGACATCATCGTCGTCACGATCGATACCGTGCGCGCCGACCACACGCCGCCGTACGGAGGCCAGGCCGAGATGCCGGTGCTGCGCGAGCTCGCGGCGCGTGGCGTCGTGTTCGATTACGCGTTCGCGCCGTCGAACGTGACGCGGCGATCGATCCCGTCGATGATGATCGGGCTCGATCCGAATCGCGTGAAGGGACGCGTCGTCGGCTGGGCGCTGCGCGTCGATCCGCGCCACATCATGCTCGCCGAGCGCATGCAGGCCGGCGGCTACGACACGGCCGGCTTCATGTGCTGCGAGGGCTTCTGGGGCAAGACGTTCCACACCGGGCTGCAGCGCGGCCTGCATCACCTCGAGATCGAGACGAACGGGCTCGCGCTCGCGCGCCGGGCGAAGGCGTGGCTCGATCAGCGCGCCGCGCATCCGACCGGCAAGCCGCTGTTTCTGTGGATGCACGTCCTCGAGCCGCACCAGTGGGCGACCGGCGGCGTCGAGTCGCGCTCCGACGACGAGCGCAAGCGCGTCTACGATCACTCGCTGACCGCCGCCGACGCCGTGCTCGCGGAGCTGCTCCAGGCGTTCGCGCAGCGGCCGCCCGGCCAGGCGCCGATCATCATCGTCAGCGCCGATCACGGCGAGGCGCTCGGCGAGCACGGGCAGCCGTATCACTCGACCGACCTCTACGACTCGCAGATCCAGGTCCCGCTCGTGCTCGCCGGCCCCGGCATCAAGCCCGGCCGCATCCCCGAGACGGTGTCGCTGACCGACCTCGTGCCGACCGTGCTCGACCTCGCCGGATTCGTGCCGCCAACCGGCCGCGCGATCGACGGCGTGTCGTTCGCCGACCTCGCCACGGGCCGGCGCCCTCCCGACCCCGATGCCGGCCTCGCGTTCGCGGCGATGATCAAGGACCGCTCGAACCCGGGCGGCGTCACCGCGATGATCCACGGCCGCTGGAAGCTCGTCGACACCGGCACCGGCCTCGAGCTGTTCGACATCCACACCGATCCGCACGAGCGCACGAACATGATCTCCACACATCCGCCCGCCGAGCTCGACCTCCGCAAGCGGATGCGAGCGCACAACGACGCGGCGGATCGCTCGCCGTTCGACTAGACTGAGAGGCGATGCCCGCGAAGCGTTGCCCGATGTGTCATCGCGCGAGCGAGAGCACCGCGTGGCAGTGCTCGTGCGGCTACGAGTTCGGCCAGGACCTCGAGAAGGTGCGCGGCATGCTGCGCTCGCAGCTCCACAACGCGTGGATCACGAGCATCCTGTACCTGCTGCTCGACCTCGCGATGCTGCCGATGCTGCTGTTCGTGCCGCTGATCGTCCCGCTCGGCGCGTTCATCGTGCTGACGACGGCAACCGCACGCTCCGTGCGCAAGATCCTCATCTCGCGCGAGTCGCTGCGGCAGCTCGCGCCGAAGGACCTGCCGACCGCGAGGCTGCTGACGTGAAGCGCGCATGGATCCTGCTCGCCGTCGCGTGCGGCCATCACGACGAGCCGCCGAAGCTCGATCCGTCGCAGCGCGCCGTCGTGCGCCCGGTGCCGCCCGGTCCCTACACCGTCACGTACAACTGCGAGCACTCCAACGAGCCGTTCGGCAAGGGCGGCGACATCAATCACCAGATGATCGACCTCGGTGCGAAGACGCGCGTGACGACCGCGTACGCGTACACCGACGCGCCGATCGCACCGCCGCCGCCCGCCGTCGCGAACCTGTCGCCCGCGCTCGTCGCGATGGCGTCCGATGCGGTCGATCGCGTGCTCGCGGGCGGGCCCTACACCGCCGAGCTGCCGCCGAGCGAGGGCACCGTGTGCATCCTGACGATCGCGAAGGGCGCGCAGAACCTCCTCGTGATCGACAAGGCCGATACGAAGCAGAAGGACGCGGTCAGCGACCTCGTCCGCGTGTTCCGGCCCTGATCTTACTTCCCGGCCAGCGCGCGCGCCGCGAGCTTCGCGAACACCGGCGCGGCGATCTTGCCGCCGCCTTCGTCGACGCCGTCGAATCCGACGAGCACGACGTAGCGCGGCGCATCCGCCGGCACGATGCCGACGAAGCTCGAGTAGTAGTGGCCGCTCGCCGAGTGGGCGGTCCCCGTCTTGCCGGCGACGCGCACGCCTTCGAGCGCCGCCGCATGGCCGGTACCGTCGGTATCGGTGATGACGCGCTCGAGCATGGTCATCATCTGATGCGCGGTCTGCTCGCTGATCACGCGCTCGCTCGTACCGTCGGGCGCGCGATAGGTGCCCCCGCTCGCGAACACCGTGTAGGCGCTCGCCAGATCGAGGGGCGACACGCGAATGCCCTCGCCCGCGCTGATCGCGGCTCCCTGCCACGAGTGCGTGTCGATGTGCGCGGGGACCCCGAAGTGATAGCGACGCAGCGCCTCCGTGAGCTTGTCGCCGAGCGGCTCGGCGATCTTTGCCGCACATACGTTCGACGACACGACGATCACGCCGCCGACATCGAGCACGCCGTTCGGGGATGCATCGTGCAGCGCCTTGTCTCCGTACGCCTTCTCGCCGTGCTCGCAGTCGACCTTCGTGTCGGGCGTGACGACGCCGGCCTCGAGCGCGGTCGCGATCGTGAACGGCTTCATCGTCGAGCCGGTGATGATCGGGCTGCGCGCGTCTGCCTTGCCGCGCGATGCGAGCACGAGCACCGCGCCGGACTTCGCATCGATCACGACCGCGACGGCGCCGCTCGCGTGATCCGCGGCGATCGCTGCGTCGAGCTCCTGCTCCGCCGCCGCCTGCAGCTGCGGATCGGCCGGCTTGACCGTCGCTGCCGCTTTACCGGCCGGCCGGGCGCTCGCGTCGGGCGACACGCACGCCGCCACGGCCGCGACGACGCCCGTCGCGAGGACGACGATCGCGAGGCGACGCGATCCGAGCGCCGCGCGCGACCGCCGCCGCTCGAGCAGCGCCTCGATGCGCGCCTGCAGCCGTGCGCCGTCGGTCATGCCGAGCACGGCCGCCTGCACGGCGAGCACACCCTTCGGGGCCGGCGCCGTCGCGATCGCGACGAGGTGCTCGGCATACGTCGATGCGCGCGTGCCTCCGCGTAGCACGGCGTCATCGGCCGCGAGCTCGCGCTCCTCGCGCAGCCGCCGCGCGGCGAGCCACGCCAGCGGATCGATCCAGTGGATCGCGCACGCGACCTGCGCGAGCACGTTCGCGAGCCCGTCGCCGCGCCGCACGTGCGCCAGCTCGTGGGCGAGCACGACGCGCCACCGCTCGCCGTCCCACGCCGCGGACGACGCCGGCACGACGACGACCGGTGCGAACGCTCCGACGACGATCGGCGCCTCGATCTCCTGGCTCGTGACGATCCGCGGCGTCGTGCCGCGACCGCCGAGCTCGCGCCACACCTCGTCCGCGACCGCATACGCGCGCTCCGCGAGCACGCCGCGGCCCGCGAGCCGCCTCGCCCGCATCGCTCCGACCGCCGCGCGCGCTGCGATCGCGGCCGCACCGAGCGCCCACGCAAGCCAGCCGAGCGCGCTCCACGGCACGCCCTGCCCGCGCGTCGCCGGCGCCGCACTCGCGACCGCCGCGTGCGACATCGCCGCCGGCCCGCTCTCCGCGACCGGCACCTCCGCGACGATCCGCGGCGCCGCCGCGAGCGACTCGACGTGCCATGCCGGCACCGTTATCACCAGCCCCGGCAGCACGACGACCGCCGCCAGCGCACACGCGAGCACGCTCGCCCGCATCGCCGCCGGCGCCCGCCGCAGCATCGCCACACATCCCAGCGCGACGGCGAGCACGAGCCCGCCGCGCACGAATAGCTCGATCGAGATCATCAGCGTCCCTCCTTCTTGGCCTTCGCAAGG
>JAFAOG010000227.1 GCA_019237945.1 Deltaproteobacteria bacterium
CGCTCCTGGAGCACGCGCAGCAGCTTGACCTGCAGGCCGAGCGACAGCTCGCCGATCTCGTCGAGGAACAGCGTGCCGCCGTCGGCTTCCTCGAACAGGCCGCGCTTGTCGGCGACCGCGCCGGTGAAGCTGCCCTTCTTGTGGCCGCACAGCTCCGACTCCATCAGCTCCTCGGGAATCGCGCCGCAGTTGACGGCGACGAACCGCTTGTTCGCGCGCGCGCCCTCGGTGTGCAGCGCGCGGGCGACGAGCTCCTTGCCGGTGCCGCTCTCGCCGGTGATCAGCACGCTCGTGCGCGCCGAGTGGATCTTGCCGATCAGCTCGAACACCTTGTGCATCGCGCGGCTCTTGCCGAGCAAGTTCGCGACGCGCGCGCGGCCGGCGACCTGATCGCGCAGCGCGAGGTTCTCCTCGACGAGCGCTTTCTTCTCGATCGCGCGGGCGATCACCGCGTTGATCTCGTCGACCTGGAACGGCTTGGTCAGGTAGTCGTACGCGCCTTGCTTCATCGCCGCGATCGCGGTCTCGGCCGTCGCAAACGCAGTGACGAGGATGACCTCGGGGTTGACCGCCGAGCGCGTGGGGCTCGACTTGATCGCCTTGAGGATGTCGAGGCCGTCGAGGGGACCCGGCATCTTGAGGTCGGTGACGACGACGTCGAACGCCTCGTTCTGGACCTGCTGCAATGCCTGCGTGGGGCTCTCGGTCGTCGTCACCGTGTGGCCGGCGCGCCGCAGGCAGATCGCGAGGAACTCGCGCATCGACTGTTCGTCGTCGACGACAAGGATTCTCCCCACGTCGGCAACTATGACATGATCGACGCACGTTGGTCCTCGAGCGTGCACGTCGGGATCCCGGTGGAGCGCTGCTCGTGCTGGCGCTCGCGGCCGTGGCGGTGCTGTATGCGCCGACGCTCGCGCGCGGCCTCGTCAACTACGACGATCCATGGCTCGTCCGCGATAACTGGCTGACGTCGCACCTGTCGGTGCATTCGCTGGCCGCGATCTGCTGCGACCTGTCGCAGCCGACCCGGTTCGTGCTCGGCGCGGAGTACCTGCCGGTGCGCGACGTGTCGATCCTCGTCGATTCGGCGGTGTGGGGCGGCTGGTACGGCGGCTATCACCTGACGAGCCTGCTCGCGTACGAGGCGGCGATCGTCGCCTGGTTCTATGCGCTATGCGCGTTCGGGCTCGAGCGCCGGCTCGTCGGCATCGCCGTCGTGCTGTGGGCGCTGCACCCGACACACGCCGAGAGCGTCGCGTGGATCGCCGAGCGCAAGGGCGTGCTCGCCGCGCTGTTCTGCGGGCTCGCGGCGCTCGGGTACGCGCGGTGGCGCAGCGGGGCGCGGGCGCGGTGGCTCGTCGGCGCGGCGGGGTGCGCCGTGCTCGCGGTCTGGAGCAAGGCGCCGAGCGTGTTCGCGCTCGCGAGCCTCGCGGGCATCGAGGTCGTGCTTCGCGGCGGCACGCGGGCGGCGGACGGTCAGGCGGGATCGCCGAGCTGGCGCCGGAGCCTCGTCGGGCTCGGCGTCATCGGCGGCGCCGCGCTCGCGGCGTTCGTGCCGGTGCTGGTGACGGCTGCGCACCTCGGCGTCGTCGAGGGCTCGGTCGTCGGGCCGCCGCCAGGGCCGTCGCTCGCACTCGGCCTCCATGGCTTCTACGTGCGACTCGCAGTCGCGGCGGTGCGCAATGCGCCGAGCTATCCGATCGCGACCGATGGCCCGGCGATGGCGGACTACGTCCTCGGGGCGGTCGCGCTCGTCGCGATCCTCGCGCTGCTGCATCCGCGCGTGCGCACGGAGGCGCGGGTCGGCGCGGTGCTGTGGCTCGTCGGGTTCATCCCGCTGTCGCGCCTCGTGCTGCCGGTGCGCGGCGTCGTGGCCGCGGATCGCTACCTGCTCGTGCCGTCCCTCGGCATCGCACTGGTCGCCGCCACCGCGATCTCGCTGCTCCGCGAGCGGCGGCTGCGCACCGCGCTCGTGTGTGCGCTCGTGCTCGCGCTCGCGATGCGCACGCTCGACGCCCAGGCAAACTGGCGCGACGCGGTCACGCTGTGGCAGCGTGCGGTCGCGGTGAACCCGACCGACGCCGATGCGTGGAGCATGTACGCCGAGGCGCTCGACGACGCCGGCGAGGGCCAGCAGGCCGTCGAGGCGGTGCTGCGCGGGTTGCGCCACACCAGCTCGCCGCGTCTGGTGATGCGCGAGGCGCTCGTCGTGCTCGAGCATGGATCGCGCCCGCGCGGCGTCGAGCTGATGCGCAAGGCGGCGGAGGCGGGCGAGCCGCGCGCGATGGCAAACCTCGCCGTGCTCGAGCTCGCGGAGGGGCAGGTCGCCGATGCGCTCCAGTGGGCGCGCAAGGGCGCGGCGGCGTCGCCGCTCTACGCGAACGGCCACCGCATTCACGGCAAGGTCGCGCTCGCCGCGCACGAGCCCGCCGAGGCGCTCGCCGCGTTCCAGCAGGCGCTGGCGCTCGAGCCGGAGAGCGCCGCGAACCAGCTCAATGTCGCGCTCGCGCTGATCGAGCTCGGGCGCAAGGCGGAGGCGCGGCCGTACCTCGAGGCGGTGTCGCGCGATCCGGGACTCGGAGCGCGGGCGCGCGCGCTGCTGGAGGCGCCGTGAAGCGGTTCTGGGAGCGGCGATTCGCGGGGTTGCTCGTCGTCGTGATCGGGATGGCGATCTATTCGCCGACCGTCGTGTTCCACAAGATCGGCTTCGACGACGACTGGCTGTGGAACGACGAGTCGCCGCTGCGCAACTTCGACGCCCACACGCTCAAGGCGGTGTTCTTCGAGCTCGACGCGCACAATCGCCGCGTCGTCGGCAGCGAGTACC
>JAFAOG010000024.1 GCA_019237945.1 Deltaproteobacteria bacterium
CCCGGGCGCATTCGACGTGTAGATCGTCGCCAGCACGGTCCGCCCCTGCGCGGAGCCCGGAATCTGTACGTCCTGCGTGGTCACCATGTACGGCCCGGTGTTCGCCGGATCACCCGCGCTCCCGGTCGCCGCGTCGGTCGCGCCGTCGCCGCCGGTGTGCGCGTCGCCCGGCTCGCGGGGCGCATCGATCGCGCCGCCGGGACCACCGGGATGGTTCGTGCTTCCGCAGGCGCTAACGAGCACGAGGCTTGCGAGCAGGCTTCGCATGCGGCTTCTCCTTGGAGGTCTTCGGGTCCTTCGGTGAGATCAAGGTCGGCAGCAGCAACTTGCGTCGCACGAGCACGACGAGCCGCTCCGACAGCTCGGTCGCCGCCGTCGTCAGCGCCGGGACGTCATCGCGCTTCGCGCGCGCGAGCACGCCATCGCGGAACAGCGACAGCTCGATCTCGACGAGCCGCTGCAGCGCCGCGACGTACTCGCCGAGGATCGAGAACGGCAGCATCGCCGGCGTGATGCCCGCCTTGCGTGCGGCCCCGAGCGTCGCGAGCAGCGCGAGGTCATCGCCGCGATACCGGCCGTCCTTGCCGGCGCGCGCGAGGCCCGCGGCACCGAGCCAGTCGAGATCCTGCGGCGACACGCCGCGTGCGATCAGCTCGTCGCGACTGCGCGACTTCGGTCCCGTGTGCTTCTCGAGCACGCGCGCGATCGCGGCCGCCGCGCTCAGGTCATCGACCGCCGCGCCGCCGCCGGCGAGGCTCTCGCGGATCACGTCGAGCGGCAGGAAGTGCTCCTGCTGCAGCGCCTTGATCACCTTCACCTTCGCGACGGTGCTCGGCGCATACCAGCTCATCGTTCGCCCGGTCTTGCGCGCCGGCTCGATCAGCCGCTCGCGCAGGTAGTGCTTGAGCGTCGCGATCGGGACGCCGGCCGCCTTCGCGAGCTCGCCGATGCGCAACAGGTCGTCGTCCGCCACGCGCTGGATACTAGAACGTTCTACTTTCTAGTCAAGAGGCAGACGTCGCGAGCGCCCTTCACGGCGCGAGCTTCGCGAGGCGAGGCCCCGGCGCGGCTACGGGAAGACCGACTCGATGAACGTCACGCCGCCGTCGAAGACCGGCACGTTGCTAACCGTCACCGATGCCGTCATGCCGATGTTCGACGTGACCGACGCGGTGCCGACATTGATGCCCGGCAGCCACGCGATGCCGTGCGCATCGGTTGCCGTTTGTGTCCACCCGGAGGCCGCCGAGTAGAAGCCCTCGTAGCGCGACAGCGGATTTGCCGCCGCGGTCACGCCGGTCGTACCGACGCCGTTCGAGAACTCGAGCGCGATGATCGAGCCTTCGCCCTGCACCAGCAAGACGCCGTTGGCGCTGAGCAGATTCGCGTAGCCGGTCGTCGTGAGCGCGGGCACGTAGTAGTAGCCGAGCGGCTCGAACGAGCTGACGATGTTGGAACCGGTCACGCGCCATACCGGCTGCGCCGCCGGGTCACCGACGATCGAGAACGTCCCATCGTCGGCGGTGGTCGTGACGTGCGCGCCGAGGCGGACTGTCAGCCCGCCGACGCCGGTCGACGGGCACGTGCTCGCATCGGTGAGCGTGCGCGGATCGCTGGTCAGACAGACGCGACCGCTGAACAGATTCGCGTCGATCGCCGACGGCGCATCCTTGATCGCCGAGCCGCTGCCGCTGCCGGCCGCGTCGACGGCTCCACCTCCTCCACCACCACCGCCACCGCCGACCATGTAGTCCTTCGGATCGGATTTGCAGGCCGCGAGCGCGAGCAGGAACCAGCCGAGTCTCCTCATCAGAACAAGTGTACGCTGCGGCCTCTCAGGGGTGAAAGATTTGACCGTTCGCCGCCCCTGCCGGTGAAGCCTTGACCGTCCGCCGCCTCCCCCTCGCTCCCAAAGCGCCCCCCGCGCGCCGCGACCTGCGCCTCGCCGACGACGTCCGCGCCCTCGACGCCCAGGCGCGCCCGATCCTCGCCGTGTGGGAGATCACGCTCGCGTGCGACCTCGCATGTGGGCACTGTGGGTCCCGCGCCGGCAAGGCCCGCCCCGACGAGCTGACGACGCCCGAAGCGCTCGACCTGATCGACCAGCTCGCCGAGCTCGGGGTCGTCGAGGTCGTGCTGATCGGCGGCGAGAGCTACCTGCGCGCCGACTGGTGCGAGCTGATCGCGCACATCGCCCGGCGCGGCATGGAGCCGCTGCTGACGACCGGCGGTCGCGGGATGACGATCGAACGTGCGCGCGCGGCGGCGGCGGCAGGCCTGGTCAGCGCGAGCGTGTCGCTCGACGGCCTCGAGGCGACGCACGACGCCCAGCGTGGAGTCCGCGGCTCGTTCGCGTCCGCGCGCGAGGCGATCGCGAATCTTCGTGCGGCGGGCGTGCCGGTGTCGGCGAACACGCAGATCAACCGGCTGTCGCGCTCCGAGCTGCCGGCGCTGCTCGAGCTGCTGATCGCCGAGCAGGTACATAGCTGGCAGATCCAGCTGACGGTCGCGATGGGCCGCGCCGCCGACCATCCCGACTGGCTGCTCCAGCCCTACGACCTGCTCGAGCTGTTCCCGATGATCGCCGCGCTCGCCGCGCGCTGCCGCGAGGCGGACGTGCTGCTGTGGCCGGGCAACAACGTCGGCTACTTCGGTCCGTACGAATCGCTGCTGCGCGGCACGCTGCCGACAGGGCATCACGTCGGTTGCGGCGCGGGCGTCTGGGGCATCGGCATCGAGGCCGACGGCACGATCAAGGGCTGCCCGTCGATGGCGACCGCGACGTGGGGCAGCGGCAACATCCGCGACGCGCGCCTCGTCGACATCTGGCAGCGCGCCGCGCCGATGCGCTTCAATCGCGGCCGCGGCGTCGAGTCGCTGTGGGGCTACTGCGCGAGCTGCTACTACGCCGACACCTGCAAAGGCGGCTGCACCTGGACGAGCGAGGCGCTGCTCGGCAAGCCCGGCAACAACCCGATGTGCCATCACCGCGCGCTCGAGATGCAGCGCGCCGGCAAGCGCGAGCGGCTCGTGCAGGTCGAGCGCGCGCCGGGCGTGCCATTCGACGAGGGCCGCTTCGAGCTGATCGAAGAGCCGATCGAATAGCGCATCGAAGAGCCGAAGGCCTGCTCGAACAGCCGCGCCGAGATCGTCGCGCGCTACACTCGCGGGCCGTGCCGAAGAAGCCAGCGACACCCACGACCCGCGAGCCGCCGCCGCCCGGCGATGACGTCGGGGCGGCCGACCTCGGTGCGCGCGTTGCCGCGAACGTGCGCAGCTTGCGGCGAGCGCGTGGAATGTCTCTCGACGATCTCGCGCGTGCGTCCGGCGTCAGTCGCGCCGCGCTGTCGCAGATCGAGACGAACAAGACGAATCCGACGATCGGCCTCTTGTGGAAGGTCGCCGCCGGCTTCGGCATCCCGTTCTCGGAGATCCTCGGCGAGTCCCGCACACGCGCGTCGATCCTGCGCCGCAACGACGCGCAAAGCCTCCAGTCCGCGGACGGCAAGTTTCACAGCAAGCCGCTCGCCCCCGCCGGCGCGAGCCCACTCGTCGAGCTGTACGAGCTGCGTCTCGCCGCGCGTTCGCGCAACGCATCGGAAGCGCACGCGCCAGGCACGCGCGAGATCGTCGTCGTGCTCGTGGGCACGTTGCGCCTGACGACGGACGGCGCGACGTACGACCTCGCCGCCGGCGACTCGGTGCTGTTCGACGCCGACAAGCCGCACGTCTACGAGAACCCGGGCGGGTCCGAGGCGCGCTACCACGACGTGATCATCTATCCGCGCTGACGCCGCCGTGCGATCGGGCCTCGCGCGAGCTGGCGTGCATCGGCCGCGCGATCGACAAGCTCCGCGGCGAGCCCGAGGACGTCGCCGGTGTCGAAGCCGCGCGCGAGCATGTCGCGCACGAGCGACCGCGCGAGGATGCGAGCCGCGCGGCACGCGTTCCCGTTCGCGTTCGTCGTCGCCGCGCCGATCGTAGCCTCGCTCGTCATCCGGCCCTCGAGAACGCAGTGCGCTGCAGCAAGCGGTCGAGCAGCGCGCGACCCTCGAGCCAGGCGCCGAGCCCCGAGTCCGCGTTGAGATGGCCGCCCGCCGGGACGACGTAGAAGTCGCTGCCCCACGCCGTTGCGAGCGCGTCGGCGCGCGCCACCGCGACGTACGGATCATCATCCGACGTCACGACGGCCGAGCTGAACGGCAACGCGTGCCGCGGCAGCGGACGGAACTCGCGGAGCGCGGCCGTGCAGCCCTCGCGTTCGACATCCGCCGGCGCGACGAGCAGCGCGGCGCGCACGGCCCGCTTCGCCGTCCTTGCCCAGCGGGCGACGACCACACAGCCGAGCGAGTGCGCGACGAGGACCGGCGGCCGCGAGTCGCGCCTGGCGAGCGCATCGAGGGTTCGATCGAGCGCGGCGGTCCACACGTCGGGACGTGCATCGAACCAGTCGGCGAGCACGACACGATCCGCGCCGAGCTCGCGTTCCCACAGCGACTGCCAGTGCCGCGCACCCGAGCCGCCCCAGCCGGGGACGATGACGTGAGGAGAATCCGGTCTGTTCATCATCGTAGAACTATGTCCTTTATACTGAACCTCGAGCACGCGTCCGCGGGGGTCCGTCGGAAATGCGTGGCCGGATGGAATCGCGTCGCTTCGTTTCTTCATTATCGTGAATCCGTCGTGCTTGACAAGATGTCCGTTATGACGGATGGTCAATTCGTGGCGGCGCTCGTCCCTCCATCGACATCGCGCCGTCCGTCGTTCCGGTCAGGCGAGTCTGTCGAGCCTCTCCCTCTCGCGGCAGGCTCGCCTGATCGGCGCGAGCTTCGGCGGATCGCCGTGATCGGCGGACTGTCGCGGTCGAATCACGCGTGGGAACGCGCGGGAGCCGCGCTCGGGCTCGTCGTCGAGCATCACGACGGCGATGCGCACGGCTGCCGCGCGGCGACGCTCGCCGCGATCGTGCAGCGCGCCGACGTCGTCATCGCGATCACGATGCCGAACAGTCACGGCGCGATCGCGATCGCGCGGCGTGTCGCGAGCCGATGCGGATGCGCGCTCGTGCGCGTGAACCGACTGAGCCCCCGCGGACTCGGTGCCGTCGTTACCGACGCGCTCGCGATCGCACGCACGCAGGAGCTCGCGCGATGAGCGCGCTGTCGTCCGTTGTCATCGTTCTGGTCCCTTGCCATCTGGGATGGCGCGGTCCGCAAAACCTGCGAGCCGGGTTCGAATCCCGGAAGGGGCCGCCAATTCAAGTCGCCGCGACGCGCTACACGACGCGGCGGCGCGCCGGCGGTGCACCGTACGGCTTCGCGTTGTAGTGCTGCTGGATCTGATCCTGCTGGATCTGCTGCTGGCGTAGCCGCTGCTCCTCGATCTCGCGCCGGCGGCGCTCGTCGTCCGCGTGACGCTGGCGGTCCTTCTGCTCCTGCGCTTGCTGCAGCTGGCGCGTGCGTTCCTCGTCGGAGAGGCCGGCGTCGATCGTCGCGTCGGGCGCGAGGGCGACCGCCGCATCGCCGGGTGCGGTGCCGCTGCCCGGCTCGGCCGATCCGAGCAGCTGGTTGAAGTCCTGGTCGAGGTGCTCGGCGGAGCCGGGCTTCGGCGTCGGCTTCGGCTCGTCGTGCTTGCTGCACGCGACGAGCGCCGCCGAGAAGATCGCGGCGCGCGTGACGCGACCGACGATGCGGTGGTTGCGCGGCGGCGGCGCGGCGAAGGGGGCACCGCAGAACGGGCACGCGGTCTCGTCGTGCTTGACGTGGCGCGCGCAGGCCAGGCAAGGCGTCATCGCCCGATCGTAGCACTGCGACGCGCGGGTCAGCGCGCGAGCGTTGATTCGAGCCACGCGGCGATCGCACGCGCGATGCCGTCGTCGGGTGCACCGGCGCCGTAGTCGGCGAGGCTCGCGTCGCGCGAGGCGTGGGCGCCGAGGACGTGGTCGACGCGCGGGACGTCGACGATCGTCGCGTGCGTCAGCGTCGCGATGCGGGCTTGCTCGTCGGCGTCGACGACCCAGTCGTGCTCGCCGCGCACGACGAGTGCCGGGCACTCGACCGCGCGCCAGGCGGCGGGAAGGTCGAGCGCGTCGAGCTGCGCGTGATACGCGGCCGACCGGCCGTTGAGCTCGCCGCGCAACAGCAGCTCGTCGAGGGCGGCGACGCGGGCGGCGACCACGTCGGGCGGCGCGGCGCGCAGCGCGAGCTGGCGGCGTGTGCTCGCGCGCAAGCAGTCGAGCCAGCGCGTCGCGGGCGTGCCGTAGACGACGACCGCGTCGCACTGCGCGGCGAGCTGCGTCGCGATGATGCCGCCGACCGAGTGACCGAACACGACGAGCGGGAGGTCGCGCGGCGCGATCGCGATCACGGCGCGCGCATCGGCGATCTCGGTCGCGAAGTCGACGTCGCGACACGCGCCGCCTTCGCTGTCGCCGACGCCTCGTTTGTCGTAGCGCAGCGTCGCGTGCCCCGCGGCGGTGAGCGCACCCGCGAGGTCGGCGAGCGGGCCGGTCTCGACCGACTCGCAGGCGATGCCGGCGAGGATGACGATGCGAGCGCGATGCGCGCCGGTGCGGCCGGTGTCGCCGGTCGTGAGCGTGCGGAGGCGTGCGCCCGCGACCGCGAGCTCGCCGTACGTCACATCGCGCTCGCATGGGGCGGGGATCGTCGGCACCTCGTGGGTCGCGCGCGGGGTCACGAGCTGCGTGGTCGGTGTCGCGCCGGCGCGGCGCAACGCCTCGGCGAGCGCGCACAGGTCGCGGAGCGGGATCCCGGCGAGCGACGTGATGCGATCACCGGGCATCAGGTCGGCGGCGGCCGCCATGCCGCCGGGAAGGACGACCGCGATCGCGAGGGCGCCGTCGAGAAATGCGCGGTCGTCGGGCGGCAGCTCGGCGCCGAGATAGCCGCGGCGAGGGAGGGTCATGCGAACACAGTGTCCCTTGCAGGACACACGGTTAGACGGTGATACCGGAACGAACGCATAGTGCAACGTTGGGACAGCGGCAGGCGGGGCGTCTGTACGTTACGATGTGGCCGTGGGAACCAGCGAGACGCTGCGCTCGGTGATCGACGCCGGCAAGACCAGCAAACGACTCGACGAGCTCAGCGCCGCACGCGTGATCGGCAAGACCGCTCAACAGCTGCATGCCGCGCAGCAGAAGGCGGGCGCGGGCAAGTCGGTGGGTCCGCTCAGCCCCGGCGCGGTCACGTTCTCGGACGCAGGCGAGGTGTCGCTCGCACTCCCGGCGAGTGGCGTCAACGGCTACGCGTCGCCCGAACAGGCGTCGGGGAGCGCGGGCGATCGCCGCAGCGATGTGTTCTCGCTCGGCGTCGTGATGTGGGAAGCGCTGACGCACCAGCGGCTGTTCGACGCGATGAACGATGCCGCGGTCAAGGCGGCGATCGCCGAGCGCGAGATCAAGTCGCCGTCGGAGCTCAACGCGAACATCCCCGCGGAGCTGAGCGCGATCTGCATGCGCGCGCTCGCGCGGAACCCGGCCGATCGATACGGCAGCGCGAAGGCGATGGCCGTCGAGATCGAGGAGTTCCTCGAGGAAGCCGGCTACACCGACAGCGACGAGCAGATCGCCTCCTACCTCAAGGAGATGGCGAAGAAGCCGCCGCTGCCCGCGCCGACGCGCACCGCGCCGACCGCGCCACCCGCGAACGCGCCCGCGCCGCCCGCCGCCGCCGCTGCGCTGCCGAGCGTGCTG
>JAFAOG010000239.1 GCA_019237945.1 Deltaproteobacteria bacterium
GCTTGCCGACGAGCAGGGGCCGATGCGCTGCGAGCGCGATCGCGCACAAGAGGCCGAGCTTGCCGTCGCCGAGGATCGCGACGCGCATTCCGCGTGCGATCGGCGCACGCTCGACGATCCCGCAGGCGGCCGCGAGCGGCTCGACGAACACCGCCTGCTCGTCGCGGATCGACGGCGGAACGCGCACGAGGTTGCGCGCGGGCAGCCGCAAATAGTCGGCGTGCGCGCCGTCGCGGCCGACGATGCCGAGCACGGTGCGCGTCGCACAGTGGCGCGAATCGCCGGCGTCGCAGCGCACGCATGCGCCGCAGCCCGCGTTGATCTCGCCGACGACGCGCTCGCCCTTGGCAATCGGGCCGCCGCCCGCGTCCTCGACGACGCCGACGAGCTCGTGGCCGATCGTGCCGCGAAATCCCATGTAGCCGCGCGCGAGCTCGAGGTCGGTGTTGCAGATGCCCGACAGCGTGACGCGAACGAGCGCCTCGCCGCGTGCGTCGGGCACGGGGACGTCGACTAGCCGGGTGTCGTCACCGACGCGCAGCGCTCGCATGCCGCCACCATAGATAGACGGGCACGCCGAGCGCAATGATCGCGGTCCCGATGATCGCGTCGGTCGGGTCCGCAACGAACGTGTTCGCGACGATCCCGAACCCCGCGAGCGCGAACAGCGCCGGCACCACCGGGTAGCCCGGCGTACGGAATGGCCGCGGCGCAGCGGCGCGCGTACGGCGCAGCACGATCAGCGCGACACCGGCGAGCGAGAAGAAGATCCAGTCCGCGAACACCGCGTAGCCGAGCAGCTGCGCGTACGTATTCGACAGCGCGAACGCCGACGCGAGCACCGCCTGCACGACGATCGCGGCGATCGGCACGTGGGTACGCGGCGAGATCCGCGCGACGCGCTCGAAGAACAGCCCGTCGCGCGCCATCGCGAAGTACACGCGCGGTGCAGTCATCAACGCGAGGTTGAGGAAGCCGAACGTCGAGACGATCACGAGCACGCTGAGGATGTCGGCGCCGCGCGGGCCGAGCACGGCGGTCGCGAGCTCGGCGGCGGGTGTCGTCGTCGCGGCGAGCCCTTGGGCGCCAAGCACGTGGACGTACGCGACGTTCGCGCTGACGTAGACCGCGACGACGATCGACGCGCCGATGAGGATCGCGCGCGGCAGGTGGCGCTCCGGATCGCGCATCTCCTCGACGATGAAGTTCGCGTTCTGCCAGCCGCCATACGCGAACATCGCGGGCACGAGCCCCGCGAACAGCGCCGACACCAGCCCCAGCCCGCCGAGGCGCGCCGGCACGAGCACGGATCCGCCCATGCCCTTGCCGGTGACCGCGAATGCGCCGACGACAAGCGCCGCGATCGCGAGCGTCTTGCCGATCGTGATGATGTTGACGAGCACCGCGCCGGGCCGGATGCCCGCCGAGTGAAACATCGCGAGCGCCGCGAGCAGCGCGACCGCGATCGGCACCGCCCAGCCGGGCCCGAGCCCGCCGAGCCGCACGACGTACTGCCCGCACGCGACGGCGACGGCCGCGGTCGCGCCCGACTGGATGATCAGCAGCAGCGCCCAGCCGTGCAGGAACCCGACGAGCGGATGAAACGCCTCGCGAAAGAACGCGTACTGGCCGCCGGCGCGCGGCACGACGGTCCCGAGCTCCGCGAACACGAACGCGCCGCACATCGCGATCACGCCGCCGAGGATCCAGACCGCGAGGATCAAAAACGGCGTCTCGACCTCGCGCGCCACGACGTACGGGTTGATGAAGATCCCCGAGCCGATGATTCCGCTGACGACGATCATCGTCGCGTCGAGCGGCCCCAGCTTGCGCACGATGCGCATGGTAGCGCGCCAGCGCCTGTCATCGCACCTTGCCCGCGAGGACGAGAGTCCTCGACGAGCGAGCGTCACGTGCAGCCGACCGTGTGCACTGAATTCGGCACGCCTCCTAATTCCGCGATGCGCGGCGCGTCGTCGACTGGCACGGATGCTGGAGATGCGGCCGTCCAACAACACTTGCGGGGGACTGTCATGCTGCGCATCGCGCTCGTTGGATTGCTATTGCCGCTCACCAGCTGCGTCGCCGAGGTCGACACGATCGAGGACCAGGGGCCCGTCGACGAGAACTTGGTCCTCGCGCATCCCGACGATGACGTCGTCGGCTCGCAGATCCAGCTCATCGAGGGGATCGACGCACCGACGGTCGAAGCGCTCGTCGTGCAGACGCCCGGGCTCGATGTCAGCGGCTATCAGGGCAACGTCGGCTGGTCGACCGTGCGCGCGAACGGCGGCCGCTTCGCGTACATCAAGGCGACCGAGAGCACGACCTACAAGAACCCGTACTTCGGGCAGCAGTACAACGGCTCGTACAACGCGGGGCTGATCCGCGGCGCGTATCACTTCGCGATCCCGAATGCGTCGAGTGGCGCGGCGCAGGCGAACTACTTCGTCGATCACGGCGGAGGCTGGTCGCGCGACGGCAAGACGCTGCCGCCGGCGCTCGACCTCGAATACAACCCGTACGGGGCCGCGTGCTACGGCAAGACCCACGCGCAGATGGTCGCGTGGATCCGCGACTTCGCGAACACGGTGAAGGCGCGCACCGGCCGCGACATGGTCTTCTACACGAGCACGAGCTGGTGGACGCTGTGCACGGGGAACAACGCGTCGTTCGGCAACAACCCGCTGTGGATCCCGCGCTACGGCTCGAGCGTCGGCGCGCTGCCCGCGAGCTGGCAGTTCCAGACGATCTGGCAGAACGCCGATCACGGCGTGTTCCCCGGCGACCAGAACCGGTTCAACGGGGACTTCAGCCGCGTCCAGGCGTTCGCGCTCTAGGTGAACAGTGCGGGGACCTCGCGCGTCGCGGGGCCGAGCACGACGTGATCGAACGCGGTCACGTTCGCCGGCGCCTCGAGGTTGACGAGGTAGCTCGTGCCGCCGACGCGCCGCGCCGCCTCGACGAGGCCCGCGGCCGGGTGCACGAGCCCCGACGTGCCGATCGCGACGAACGCGAGGTTGCGCCCGGCGCGCCGCACGAACGCTTCGATCTGCGCGATCGCGCCTTCGGGCAGCATCTCGCCGAACCACACGATGTCGGGCCGCAGCAGTGCATCGACGCCGCGCGCCTTGCACTGTCCGCACATCGGCGCGACGCCGGCGCGATACGCGGTCGTGTCCGCGAACGGTGGCCGATCGCACCGCGTGCAGCGGGAGCGCATCAGCGCGCCGTGCATCTCGATGATGCGCTCGCTGCCGGCGGCGGCGTGCAGGCCATCGACGTTCTGCGTCGCGAGCAGGAAGCGGTCGCCGAGCCGGCGCTCGAGGTCGACGAGCGCGCGATGCGCCGTGTTCGGCTCGATGCCCTGCATGCCGGCGCGGCGCTGCGAGTAGAATCGCCACACGAGCAGCGGATCCGCCGCGAAGCCTTCCGGCGACGCGACCTCCGTGACGTCGTGGCCTTCCCACAGGCCACCGGCATCCCGGAACGTCGGCACGCCGCTCTCGGCCGAGATGCCGGCGCCGGTGAGCACGAGGACATGGGTGGTGTCGGTGATCCGCATGGCCACTTCGTGTCATCTCGACACCAAGTTGTCAAGGGCGATTCTTGCGGCGCCGGGACCCGCCGAGCGTCGTCGCGAGGTGAACGGCGTGATAGCCGAACCGGTCGCGCACCTTGTCGACCGCCGCGCTGCGCTTCTCGCCCGAATCGAACAGCGGGAGCTGCGCGCTGTCGAGCCGCAGCTTCGCGAGCTGGAGCCCGAGCAGCCGGATCGGCAGGTCGCGCGTGCGCGCCTCGCGATACAGATCGAGCGCGATCCGATGCAGCTCGACGTCGACGCTGGTCGGCGGGGCGATCGCGCGGCCGCGCGAGAGCGTGTCGAAGTCGGTGTAGCGGAGCTTCAGCGTCAGCTGGCCCGCGAGCACGCCGCGCCGCCGCGCGCGCGACCCGACGCGCTCGCAGAGCCCCGATAGCACCTCGAGCGCGGTCGTCGGGCCGGTCTCCGCGAACGTGCGCTCGTTCGAGATCGTTCCGGACACCCCGCCGTGCGGATCGTGCTCGCGAAACGCGGGGCGCTCGCGGCCGACCTCGTCGCTGCCGATGCCGCGCGCGGCGAGCCGGATGCCGGCGGTGTACGCGCCGAGGATCGGGCGCAGCTGCGCATCGGGCGCGTCGACGAGCTGGCCGAGCGTCGTGATGCCGAGCGCATGCAGGCGCGTCTCGGAGACCGGTCCGATGCCGGGCAGCTTGCGCACGGGCAGCGGCGCGAGCACGGCCGCCTCGGTGCCGGCGCGCACGAGCAGCACGCCTTGCGGCTTGGCGAGGCCGCTCGCGACCTTCGCCATCGGCTTGGACGTCGCGATGCCGGCGCTCGCGGGGAGGCCGAGCTCGCGTGCGACCGCGCCCGTCATCTCGCGAACGGTGCGCTCGATCGTCGCGTCGTCATCGGCGTCGCCCGCCCGGTAGTAGAGGCGCTCGCAGCCGCGGAAGTCGAGGTAGTGCTCGTCGATCGACGCGGCGACGACCAGCGGGCTGAACCGCTCGACGATCGCGCGCGCCCGTGCCGAGTAGTCGCTGTGCGCCTCGTGGTTGCCGGCGACGAACGCGGTCTCCGCCGGCGCGCGCTCCGACGCCTCGCGGATCGACATCCCGGCGCGCACCCCGAACGCACGGACCTCGTAGCTCGCGGACGTCACGACGCCCCCGCCCCACCGCCGCCCGCCGACGACGACCGGCCGCCCGACGAGGCTCGGATCGAGCAGCCGCTCGACGGACACGAAGAACGTGTCGAGATCGAGGCAGCACAGCCGGGGCGCCTGCACGGTACTATCCTCGCTCGACCCTCCGACATGCTCGGGATCGGCACCCAGCACATCACGCCCGAGGCGCTGCGCGCCGCGATCGCGGCCGGCATCGAGCTCGTCGACACCGCGCACGCGTACGGCAACGAGGCGCTGATCGGCGAGGTCGGCGCTCCCTACATCGTCACGAAGGGCGGGCTCGGCCCCGACTGGATCCCCGATGGGCGCGCGGCCGCACTCGCCACGCAGGCCCGGATGAGCCGCGAGCTGCTCGGGCGAATCGATCTGTACCTGCTGCACGCGGTCGACCGGCGCGTCCAGCTCGGCACCAGCGTGCGCGCGCTCGCGAAGCTGCGCGACCAGGGCATCGTCGGCGCGATCGGCGTGTCGAACGTCAACCGCGCGCAGCTCGACGCGGCGCTCGCGATCACCGACCTCGACGCGATCGAGATCGAGCTCGGCATGCATCGCTTCGACGCGCTCGACCTCGCCGATCTGTGCGAGCGCCGCAACATGAAGCTGCTCGCGTACCGGCCGTTCGGCGGTGCGAAGGGCGTCGCGAAGCTGCGGGCCGACCCGTTGCTGCGCGAGCTCGGCGATCCGTGCGAGGTCGCGCTCGCGTTTCTGCGCGCGCTGTCGCCGACGATCATCCCGCTGCCCGGCCCGACGCGCGTCGAGACCGCAGAGAGCTGCGCGCGCGCCGCCGAGCTTCCTGCCGAGGCGGTCACCGCGTTGCGTGCGCACTTCCTCGAGGGCCCCGCCGCTGCGCCGCGCGCGGGCGAGGTCGTGCTGATCATGGGGATGCCGGGCGCGGGCAAGTCGTCGCTCGCCGGGCGCTTCCGCGAGCACGTGCGGCTCAACCGCGACGAACGCGGCGGCACGCTGGCCCAGCTCGCGACCGAGCTCGATCGCCAGCTCTCCGCCGGCCACACGCGCGTCGTGCTCGACAACACATATCCGTCGCGCAGCTCGCGCGCCGAGGTGCTGCGGATCGCGCGCCGTCACGGCCTGCCCGTACGCGGCATCGTCCTCGATACACCGCTGCACGATGCGCAGCGCAACGCGATCGAGCGCATCCTGGCGCGCCACGGCCGCCTGCTCGATCCCGCGGAGCTCGCCGCCGAGCGAGAGATCGGACCGGGCGCGCAGTTTCGTTACCAGCGCCGGCTCGAGCCACCGCAGCTCGACGAGGGCTTCGCATCGCTCGAGCACATCGCGTTCGAGCGCAAGCCGGCGGCGCCGGGCCCGCGCGTCGCGATCGTCGAGCTCGACAACCTGATCTGGCGCGGCCGCCCGCGCAGGCACCCCGAGCTGCTTCCCGGCGCGCGCGAGCGCCTGCTCGCCCTCGCCGACCGCGGCTTCGCACTCGCCGGCACCGCGTGGCAACCCGACCCGTTCGACGCGGCGATCGACCTCGAGCTCGCCCACCAGGTCGGCCTGCCGATCGTTGTCGCGCGCTGCTCACATCCCGCCGGGCCGCCCGTCTGCTGGTGCCGCAAGCCCCTGCCCGGCCTCGCACTCCAGCTCGCTCACCAGTACGAATTCTCGCTTGCCGGCTCGCTCCACATCGGTCACACGCCCGCCGACCGAGGCTTCGCGGCCCGCGCCGGCCTTGGCTTCGAGCTCGTCACGTAACGCTCGACGGGCGCACCCGCGCCGCCATACAGTCGCGCCATGCAGCGCCTCCTCTTCGTCGTCGCGATCACCGCGTGCGGCGGAACCTCGACGCCCTCCGGCGGACCACCCGATCTCGGCACGACGCCGAAACAGTGGACCTACGTCCCGATCGACGGATCGCAATGCATCGATGGCTCGCCGACCGGCATCGGTGTCAACCCCGGCACGAACGGCGACCTGCTGATCTATCTCGAGGGCGGCGGCGCCTGCTTCAACAGCGGCACCTGCCCGCACGCTTCGCACCTCAACGGCTGGGGCCCCGCCGACTTCGCCTCCAACATCGGGCCCTACAACATCGGCATCTTCGATCGCACCGACGATCTCAACCCGTTCCACGACGCGACGTTCGTGTTCATCCCGTACTGCACGGGCGATGTCCACGCGGGCTCCAAGCCCGATGGCATGGGCGGTCGCCACTTCGTCGGCTACGGCAACGTCGGCCACGCGCTCGACTACCTGATTCCCAAGTCGACGAAGGTCACGCGCGTGATCCTCTCCGGGTCGTCGGCCGGCGGCTTCGGCGCGCTGATCAACTACGACCGCACCGCGACGGCGTTCGGCACGACACCGGTCGACCTCCTCGACGACTCCGGCCCACCGCTCGAGGACTCGGTGATGACGCCGTGCCTCCAGAAGATGTTCCGCGACATGTGGAACCTCGACGCGGCGCTCCCCGCCTCGTGCACCGTCTGCACGCAAGCCGACGGCGGCGGCCTCGAGAACGCCCTCCCGTTCCTCGCCGACAAGTACCCCGACCGCCGCCTCGGCCTCGTCACCTCCACGCAGGACGGCACGATCCGCAGCTTCTACGGCTACGGCTATCCCGACTGCGTCGCGGGCGCCTCCGATCCGCTGATGCCGGCGTCCGTCTACGAGAGCGGCATCACCGAGCTGCGCGACGTCAAGCTCGCCGGTCACAACAACTTCCGCGTCTACTCGAAAGACAGCATGGAGCACGTCTGGCTGCTCTTCACGCCCGACACGATCTCGCCGCACTCCGACGGCACGGGCGAGCACCTCGGCAAATGGCTCGACGAGATGCTCGATCCGAAGGCGACGTGGAACAGCGTCGCGCCGTAGCCTGCGGCCACCCGCTCTGCGAGCTGATCGGCGGCGAGTGCAGCCTCGCGACCCGCCGCTCGCGCGGCTGCACGCCGGGCTTCGCGTCGAAGAGCGTGGCGCCGGACGTGTTCGACGAGGTGCGCGCGCTGCTGCCGCGCATCGATGCCGGCGATCGCGAGGCGGCGACGCGGCTGGCCGCGATCGTGCGGCGCGAGGCGCTCGAGGACCGACTGCTCGTCGTGATCGCGCGCGATGAGGAGCCCGACCTGGCGCCCGCGCTCGCGCGCCTGTGCACGCGCTACTAGCTGCTGCTGCGGCGGCGCTAGCTTCGCGGCTGCGGAGGCGGCGTTAGCTGCGCGGTTGCGGCGGCGGGTTCGGTGGACGCGCGCGATCGACGTACGCGCGCACGCTCGGCCGCGCGAGGTTCGCATCGAGCAGCGCCTGCGCCGCCGCGGGCAGCGCGACGCCGGTCGCCGACAGCCGCATCAGCGCGAACGCGAGATCCGCGTGCGCGATGTTCCACTCGCCGAGATCGCCGTGCGCCGCGAGCCACTCGACGAGCGCGACCAGCTCCTCTGCCTCGCGCGCCGCCGCGGCCGACAGCGGAGCGATCCGCGTTTGCGGATACACCACCACCTGCCACGGCCGCTCGCTGCGCAGCGCCCACAGATCACTGCGCAGCCACGTCATCACCTGCCGCATCCGCGCGCGCGGCATCGGATCCGCGGGCAACACGCGCGGCTCGGGAAACGTCTCGTCGAGATACTCGATGATCGCGAGCGACTCGGTCAGCCAGAGGTCGCCATGCTGGAGGGCCGGGATGCGGCCGATCGCCGCTTTGTCGCGCAGCGCCGGCGGCACGCCCTGCCCGTCGCGCAGCAGCGCACGCGCGGTCGCGAACTCGAGGCCCTTCTCGGTGAGCGCGACGAAGCAGCTCGCATCCCACACGTTCGTGAAGTAGCCCTCGACGTAGAGCGTCAGGGGATGCGCCTGCACTCCACGAGTGTAACCCCGCGGCGCTTTGTGTATGGTGGCGCCGATGCGCGTTGTCCTTGTCGTCGTGGCGGTGCTCGGTGTGGGAAGTCTCGGCTGTCACACGCAGCCCCAGGCGCAGCCGGATCCTGCGTATCCGCAGCAGCAGCCGTATCCGCAGCCGCAACCGTATCCGCAGCAGCAGCCGTATCCGCAGCAGCAGCCGCAGCCGTATCCGCAGCCGCAGCCGTATCCGCAGCAGCAGCCGTATTCGCAGCAGCAGCGGCAGCCGTATCCACAACCGCAGCCGCAGGCCACCGAGCTCGTGCCCGGCTG
>JAFAOG010000513.1 GCA_019237945.1 Deltaproteobacteria bacterium
CGAAACACGACGGCGAACAGCGCCGCGACGACGGCGACCGCGGCGATTGCGGGCGCCACGATCCACCACGGCGACTGCCGCTCCACTATCTCTTTGCCGGGGTCGGCCACAGCACGTGGTAGAGGCGCAGGCTGATGTAGAGCAGCGAGTACTCCTGGAGATCGCCGCCGGAGTCGCGCAGCACCGAGAAGTTGTAGTCGACGAGCGCGAGCGCATCGGAGACCAGCGCGAGCAGCTGATCGATCGACGGCGGAGTCGCGGACTTGTCGAACGACCACGTCGACAGCTTCGTGCGCAGCGTCTCGAATCGCGACTTGATGTCGGGATGGAGCGCCGCGATCCTCGTCGGGCGCAGCCACGTCAGGATCATCCCCGACAGCGCGCGGCAATCGCCGGCCATCGCCTCCGCTCCCATCGCCGGATCGACGAGGCCGACCATCGCGGGCACGACCGTGCGCGTCGCCGTGATGCCCTTGAACAGCAGCGCGCCGGGCGAGATGTTGTTGTGCGCCATGCCGTGCTCGTGCAGCGCGGCGACCTGTCGGATCACGAGGAAGCCGAGCGCCAGCGCGCCGTCGACATGCAAGTCGACCTCGCTGATCCGATCGCCGAAGCGCGGCTCGTCGACGTACTCGCTGAACAGCAGCAGCGACGACGACTTCGCGTCGTAGATCACCTTGTGCAGCGACGTCAGCAGGCCCTGGCGCACGCGCTTCAAGATCGGCCAGAAGTAGCGCTGCCAGTTCTCGACGTACTCGCGCGGGTCCGCGACCTTCGTCAGATCGATCACCGTGACGAGCTTCGGAAAGATGTTCGCGTCGGGGAACTGACCCGCTTGCACGAGGTCGCTGCGCGGCGCGGCCAAGAAAATCGGATGACCGCGCACGCGTCCGAGCGAACGCTCGACGTTGTAGCCCCACTCCCACACCGCGCTCTCGGCAGCCGCGACGACCTGCGGCGTGATGCTCGGATCGCCCGTCGTCTCGCTGACCGCGGCGACCGCGCGCGCGCGATCCTCGTCGGCATTCGTCTCGAGGCGGCGGCGCGACTCGCGGCGCGTCTCGTCGGGCAGCTCGCGCAGCATGCCGCGCAGCTCCTGGATCACGGTCTGCACCGAGGGGAACCGCTGCTGCGGATCGCGCTCGAGGCAGCCCTCGACGACCGGGCGCAGCACGCTCGGATAGCCGTCGGGATAGACGACCTTGCTGCGCCCACCGACGACGACGCCCTCCGCGATGCGGATCAACAAGGCCCACATATCGTCGGCCTCGCCGTACAGCAGCTTGTCGGTGAACAGGCCGTGCAGCGCGCCGCCAATCGCGTAGACGTCGAGCGCGGTGTTGATCGTCGTGTCCATCAACGCCTGATCGACCGTCTCGGGCGCGACCGACCAGCCGGGCGCTCCGAAGATGCGGCCCTTGTAGTAGTTGCGGTACGTCTGGTTCCCGACGTCGTCGAGCGACATCGCGAGATCTAAGTCGAACAGGTAGGCGACGTTCGCACCCTGATCGACGAGGATGTTGCGCAGCGTGAAGTCGCGATGGATGAGGCGCGCCGCGTGAAGCGTCGCGAGACCTTCGAGCGCCTGGACGAGCAGCTTCGTGCGCGCGCGCGGCGTCAGGTTGTGCTTCGCGATCGCCTCGAGCAGCGTCATGCCCATGCGCGGCGTGACGAACAGGTAGTTGTCGGCGATCGGCGCCGAGACGTACGTCGGCAGGATGTTCGGGTGCTCGATCGCGGCGATCCGCGCCATCGCGGCGAGGTTGTTGTGGTGATCGCGGCGCGTCACCTCGTCGGTGCGCAGCTGGTAGAGATAGTTTGCGTGGAAGACTTTTCCGACGACGGGCTCGACCACGCCGGTCTCGTCATCGCGCCGCTCGAGCTCGTAGACCGTGCCCATGCCGCCGTTCGACAGGTGCTGACCGAGCGTCCGGTAGAGGTAGTGGTTGTAGCGAAAGATGACGTCGGCCCGGGCCAGGTCGTCGGATCGCAGCGTGCCGATCGACGTGGTTTCGTCCCAGACGACACTCATCCCGAGGGGAAATCATAACCGGTTGAATTCGCTCGGGTCCACAATCGTGGCGGTGTTGTGTCGCAGCGGCGCCGCGGACTCGTCTGCGTGGCACGAGATGTGGTACCCCACCGTCGAAGTCCATGCTCGAGCATCGGTTCGCCAAGCTCGCCGCGGCCGCGACGTTCGTGCTGCTCGTGATCGGCGGAACCGTGAATCCGACCGGTTCGAGCCTCGCGTGCCCCGAGCCGACCCTCGTGTGCCACGGCCAGCTGTTCCCGCCGATGGTCGGCGGTGTGCTCTACGAGCACGGCCACCGGCTCGCCGCGATGACGGTCGGCATGCTGCAGATCGCCCTCACGTACCTGCTGTTCACGCGCCGCCGCGACCTGCGCAAGCTGGCGTGGCTCCTGCTCGGGCTCATCCTCGCGCAGGGCTCGCTCGGTGCGATCACGGTCAAGTACAAGCTCCCGCCGGCCGTCTCGACCTGCCACCTGCTGCTCGGCATGAGCTACTTCGCGACACTGATCTACACCGCGTTCCGCACGCGCCCCGCACCGACGGCGATGGAGCTGCGCCGGCACGACGACATGCGCGCCGAGCTCGGATCGACGCGGCGCTGGATCTTCGCCGCGTGCGCGGCCGTGTTCGTCCAGCTGCTGCTCGGCGCCCTCGTCCGCCACCTCGGCGCGGCGATGGTGTGCCTCGGCATGCCGACGTGTACGCGCTCCGGAGAGTGGTGGCCCGCCGCTCACGTGCAGCAGCTGCACATGATCCATCGCGCGTTCGGCTGCGTCGTCGCGGCCGTGACGACGGTCGCGGCCGTTCAGGTGCTCCGCACGGCGAAGTCGTGGGCCACGTTGCGAACGCTCGCGATGATCGCGCCGCTGCTGGTCGCTGCGCAGATCGCGCTCGGAGTGCTCACGGTGCTGACGATGCGTGCGGTTCCGCTCGCCGTCGGTCATTTCGCGGGAGCCGCCAGCCTGTGGGCGCTGTGGATGAGCGCGTGGCTGCTCACCGGCGAGCGCCGCACGGTCGCGATCGCCGAGCCGATGCCCGTCGTCGCGGAGGCCGTCGCGTGACCGCGAAGGTCCTGACCGCGAAGACCGTCGACCTCGTCGCGCTGGTCAAGCCGCGCATCATGGTGATGGCGCTGCTGACGGCGGCGGGGGCGATGTCGCTCGCGCCGGGCACCGTCGCGCTCGGCCGCGCGCTGCTGCTGCTCTCGGGCTGCGGCCTGATCGTCGGCGCCGCGAATACGCTCAACATGTGGCTCGAGCGCGACACCGACTGCCTGATGTCGCGCACGAAGAACCGGCCGCTGCCGCAGCAGCGCCTCGCTCCGAACACCGCGCTGTGGTTCGGCGCGATCCAGGGCGCGGTCGCGCTGCCGGTGCTCTCGATCGTCGGCGTCGTGCCGGCCGCGCTCGGCCTGGTCGCGCTGCTGCTGTACGTCGGCGCGTACACGCCGATGAAGCAGAAGACACACCACGCGACGTGGATCGGTGCCGTTCCCGGTGCGATGCCCGCGCTGATCGGCTGGACCGCCGCGACCGGCCGCATCGACCTGCCCGGCCTCGCGGTCTTCGGCGTGCTGTTCTTCTGGCAGATCCCGCACACGCACGCGATCGCGATCTATCGCCAGCGCGAGTACGACGCCGCCGGCATGAAGACGCTGCCGTCGACGAAGGGCCTGACGGCGACGCGCCGCGCGATTCACCAGTTCCTGCTCGTGCAGGTCGCGGTGTCGCTGCTGCCGTTCGCGCTCGGCGTCGCCGGCATCCCGTATCTCGTCACCGCGTCGCTCCTCGGCGTGATGGTGCTCGTCCAGGGCTTTGCGGGCGACGGCTCGGTGAAGTGGGCGCGCAACCTGTTCCTGACCTCGATCGTGTACCTGCCGGTGCTGTTCGCCGTGATGGTCGCCAGCGGCCAGGCATGACCTGGGCGCAGCTGCATCCCGCGCTCAACGCGGCGCTCAACCTGACCTGCTTCATCTTCCTCGTCGCGGGCCGCATGGCGATCGCGCGCGGCGATCAGGCGCTCCACAAGAAGCGCATGCTGACCGCGTTCGTCGTCGCGGGCGTGTTTCTCGCCTCGTACTTGATCCGGTTCGCGACGACCGGCGCGCACCGCTACCCGGGTCCGTGGAGCTGGGACAAGGTGCTGTACATCGCGATGCTGATGTCGCACATGGCGCTCGCCGTCGTGCTCGTGCCGTTCGTCATCACCTCGCTGCGGCGCGCGCTGCGCGGCGACTACGCGGCGCACAAGCGGATCGTGCAAGTCACGTGGCCGATGTGGATGTACGTTTCGGTCACCGGCGTGCTCGTCTACGCGATGCTGTATCACCTCGCGCCGGTCCTTCATCCGCAATGACCGCGTACAACGCAGCGGTAGACCTCCTCGAGCGCAATGACCCCGACCGGCTCGCCGTCATCGACGACGACGGCCGCTACACTTATGGAGACGTGGCCGCGCGCGCCGCGAAGGCCGCCGGAGCCCTCGCCGCGCTCGGTGTGCAGCCCGAGCAGCGCGTCGCGTTGTGCATGCTCGACTCGGTCGACTGGATCGCGACGTTTCTCGGTGCGATCTGGCTCGGCGCGGTGCCGGTGCCGCTCAACACGCTGCTGACCGCCGAGGACTACCGCTACCTGATCGCCGATTCGCGCGCGCGCGTCGTGATCGCGAGCGAGCCGCTGCTGGGCAAGCTGCCGCCCGGCGCGATCCCGCAGGCGACATGGCGACAGCTCGTCGCGACCGCACCGGCCGCCCCGGTCGCCCAGACGTCGCGCGACGAGGTCGCGTTCTGGCTGTACTCGTCGGGCTCGACGGGCAAGCCAAAGGGCGCGATGCACTTGCACGGGTCGCTGATCGCGACCGCCGAGCTCTACGCGCAGCCGATCCTCGGCATCCGCCGCGACGACGTCGTCTACTCCGCGGCCAAGCTGTTCTTCGCGTACGGCCTCGGCAACTCGCTGACGTTCCCGTTCTCCGTCGGCGCGACCGTGATGTTGCGGCGCGACCGCCCGACGCCGGCGCTCGTCAGCGAGACCTTGAAGCAAGGCGTGACGATCTTCTGCGGCGTCCCCACGCTGTTCGCGGCGCTGCTCGCCGATCCCGCGCTCGAAGCCACGCCCACCCTGCGCGTCTCGACGAGCGCGGGCGAAGCACTGCCCCGCCACGTCGGCGAGCGCTGGCGCGCGAAGATGGGCAGCGACATCCTCGACGGCATCGGCTCGACGGAGATGCTCCACATCTTCCTGTCGAACCGTCCCGATGACGTCGCGTACGGTACGACCGGCCGCCCGGTCCCCGGCTACGACCTCGAGCTGCGCGGCGATGACGGCGGCCCGGTCGCCGACGGCGAAGAAGGCTCGCTGTGGGTGCGCGGACCGACCGCGTGCATCGGCTACTGGAACGATCGCACGCGCTCGCTCTCGACGTTCCACGGTCCGTGGACACGCTCCGGCGATCGCTACATCCGCGACGCCGCCGGCCGCTGGACGTACTGCGGCCGCGCCGACGACATGCTCAAGGTCGGCGGCATCTGGGTCTCGCCGTTCGAGGTCGAGAGCGCGCTCGCCGCGCACGACGCCGTGCTCGAAGCCGCCGTCGTCGGTCACGATGATGCCGACGGCCTGACGAAGCCGAAAGCGTTCGTCGTGCTCAAGCCCGGCGCCGCGGCGACGCCCGCCGAGCTGCAGGCGTTCGTCAAGACGCGGCTCGCGCCGTACAAGTACCCGCGGTGGGTCGAGCTGGTCGGCGAGCTGCCGAAGACGGCGACCGGCAAGATCCAGCGCTACAAGCTGCGCGGATGACCCGCGCGAGGATCGAGACGCGGTGGATCGGCGATCCGGCGCCGGGTGCGCTCGTGTTCCTGCACGAAGGCCTCGGCTCGGTCGCGCAGTGGCGCGATACACCCGACGAGCTCGCCCGCCTCACCGGCCGCCCGGCACTCGTCTACTCGCGCGAGGGCTACGGCCAGTCGTCGCCGGTCGCCGTGCCGCGCCCGCTGACGTACATGCACGACGAGGCGCGCCGCATCCCGCCTGTCGACGATCCGATCCTGATCGGCCACAGCGATGGCGCCTCGATCGCAATCATCGCGGCCGGCTCCCGTGCCGTGACGCCGCGCGCGCTCGTCCTCGTTGCACCGCACGTGTTCGTCGAGGACATCTCGGTCGCGTCGATCGCCGCCGCCCGCGACGCCTACGAGCACGGCGACCTGCGCGCGCGCCTCGCGAAGTACCACGCCGATGTCGACGGCGCGTTCTGGGGCTGGAATCGTGCGTGGCTCGATCCGGGCTTCCGCGCGTGGAACCTCGAGGCCTTCCTGCCGCGCATCACCGCGCCGACGCTGATCGTGCAAGGCAGTGCCGATCAGTACGGCACGCTCGCGCAGGTCGAGGCGATCGAGCGCCAGCTCGGCGGCCCGCACGAGACGCTGATCGTCGAGGGTGCCGGTCACGCGCCGTTTCGCGATCAACCCGCGCTCGTCCACGCGCGCATCGCGGACTTCGTGTTACGACACGCGCGATGAGGTGGGTCGCCGTCGTCTGTGTCGCGTCCGCGTGTGTGCCGCCGGAAAGGCCGGCCGAGAAGCCGGTCGCAGCGCCCGTCTTGCATCCGGCGCCGCCGCCGCTGCTCGTCGCAG
>JAFAOG010000579.1 GCA_019237945.1 Deltaproteobacteria bacterium
CACCGAGTGTCGCGACCGAATTTTTCAGCGCGTTGCCGAACGCCTGCGCGGTGTCGAAGCGGCCCGCCGGATCGCGCGCCATCGCCTGCACGAGCGCGGCGCGCATGCCCGGCGGCAGATCGGGCCGGCGCTCGCGGATATCGGGAATCGGCTCCTCGGTGATCGCCTTGAACGTCAGGAAGTCGGAATCGCGATGGAACAGGCGCCGGATCGCCAGCATCTCGTACATGACGACGCCGAGCGCGAAGATGTCGCTGCGCCGATCGAGCGGCTTGCCGAGGATCTGCTCGGGCGACATGTACGCGTTCTTGCCTTTGACCGTACCGGTTCGCGTCCGCGAGTTCGCGCCGCGCGCCTTCGCGATGCCGAAGTCGAGCACTTTGACCGTGCCGTCGGCGGTGACCATGATGTTCGGCGGCGACACGTCGCGATGGACGACGCCGAGCAACTGTCCGTCGGCGCCGCGCGCCTCGTGCGCCGCATGGAGGCCCTCGCACGCCTGGATGATGATTCCCGCGACGACGCGGAAGTCGAGCATCTTCGACGCCTTCGAGAGCTTCGTCATCATGCGCGACAGCGGTACCCCGTGCAGGTACTCCATCGCGATGAACCACGTGCCGGCGTACTGGCCGAACGAGAGCACGTTGCAGACGTTGCGATGGACGAGCTTGCTCGCGAGGTCCGCCTCATCGCGGAACATCGTCACGAAGTGATCGTCCTCGGCGAGGTGCGGAAGGATCCGCTTGAGCACGAGCACGTCTTTCGATCCGGCCTGATGCTGCGGGCGCGCGAGATAGATCTCCGCCATACCGCCGGTCGCGAGCTTTGCGAGCAGCTGATAGCTCCCGAAATCGCGCGCGTCGCGCGGGACGAGAGTCCCCGCCGGAATCGTCACCTAACTATTATGCCTGAACGATTTCCGCGAATTAAGCCCGAGCTGCCAGAGAGCGTGGGATCCGGTCCAGCCAGGCCTGGGTACAGGCCGCCGCCTGCACGAGGGACTTTCCGAGCTCGTCGACCAGCCCGCGCTCGATCCGACCCCCGACGAGGGCGATATCCACCGACACGCTCCCTACATAACGGCGGCGGATCACGCCCGCGCCGACCGAGTCGAGTCGATAGGTTGCGGAGATCTGTGTGCGCCCCATGCTGGGACGGATGTCGATCGTCAGCACGTCACCGGCACGCTCGACGGTCTCGACGTAGTTCAGTGTGCCCGCGACAAACGGCCGGATCAGCGCCGGGAGCTGCCGGCGGGGCGTTACCCGGCACACGCGTGACATCGGCCCGCGAGCCAGCAGCTCCCGGCTCGTGACCCCGAGCACGCGGTCCTGCTCGGCCTGCAGATCGTCGTCGAAGTACGCCTCGAATAGCTCCTCGATCGACGCGGCGCGATACAGGTGCTCGTACTCGAACGGGGTCATTTCTCAGGATCTGGTCATAAAGCGGTCGGGTAGGGATGACACGGGGATTACCTGCTGGTGCCAACGCGATGACGCCCCGCGGGTCACCCTTCCGCCATGAAGAACATCGACTCGCCGAGGTGGCGCGAGAACTACCCGTTCTGGGCAGTTCACGTCGTCGCGATCATCGGCTGTCTGTGGGTCGGCTGGAGCTGGAAGGCGCTCGCATGGCTCGTCGGCACGTACTTCGTGCGGATGTTCGCCGTCACCGCCGGCTACCACCGGTACTTCTCGCACCGCACGTTCAAGACGAGTCGATTCTTCCAGTTCATCCTCGCGTTCCTCGGTCTCTTCGCCGCCCAGCAGGGACCGCTGTGGTGGGCCGCGCACCATCGCAACCATCACAAGCACTCCGACGAGCCCGAGGACGTGCACTCGCCGCGGCAGCGCGGCTTCTACTGGTCGCACATCGGCTGGATCCTCTCGAGCCGTCACAAGCCGACGCAGTACGATCGCATCAAGGACTTCGCGAAGTATCCCGAGCTTCGCTTCCTGAACCGGCACGACCTGTTCTTCGCGGTCGCGTGGGGCTTCGTCCTCTACTTCGGGTTCGGGGCGACGGCGCTGTTCTACGGCCACTTCCTGTCGCTCGTGCTCTGCTGGCACATCACGTTCTGCATCAACTCGCTCGCGCACGTGTGGGGCCGCCGCCGCTACGACACGACCGACGACTCGCGCAACAACGTCGTGCTCGCGGTGCTCACGCTCGGCGAGGGCTGGCACAACAACCACCACCACTATCAGCGCTCGGCGCGCCAGGGCTTCTACTGGTGGGAGATCGACGTCAGCTACTACATCCTCAAGGGCCTCGAGGCGCTTCGGATCGTGTGGGACGTCGAGGGCGTGCCGCGGCACGTCCGCGATCAGGAAGTCGCGCCGCAGCGGCAAGAGCTACTGGACAGCCGCGCTGCCTGACGTCGCGCCGGCGCTGCCGACGTTCGGGCTCACCATGCCCGCACTGAGGTTCGCGCCGCGGAACGTGTTGAGCCGGATGCGACCGGCCGCGCCGCCGCCGCCACCGGCCGTCGTCGTCGTCGCGCCATTGACGGAGCCGCCGGCGCCGCCGTTGCCGCCGTTGTTCCCGTTGCCGCCGTTGCCGCCGAATCCGCCGATGATGCCGTTGAAGCCGTCCTGACCGCTGTTGCCACCGCCGCCACCGCCGCCGTTCGCGATCAGGGACCCGGCGTTCGTGATCGTGTGCGCCTCGATCAGCAGCGTGCCGCCCGCGCCGCCCCCGCCGCCGGAGTCCGCGCCTCCGCCGCCCTTCGTGCCGCCACAGCCGCTGACGCTGATGCCGTGCGTGATGCCGCTCGTGATGTTGACCGTGCCGGCCGTGATCAGCTGCATCGCGCCGCCGCCGCCGCCGCCGAGCCCGAAGCCTCCGCCGCCGTTCCCGCCGCCGCCGCCCGCGCCTCCCGACAGGTGCGTGATGACGTCGTCGCCGTAGCTCGCGCCGCCCGTCGACGCCTTGCTCGCGCCACCGGTGCCTGCGTGACCGCCGCCGCCGCCGCCGGTCGTGCCCGCGTTGCCGCCGCCGCCGCCGCCGGTCGCCGCGGTCGTGTCGTTCGTGCCGGCGCCGTTCTTCGTGGTGCCGCCCGCGAATCCGCCGGGGCCGCCTGTCGAGCGCGGGTTGCAGCCGCCGCTCGCGTCGACCGTCGAGTTGATCGTGATGTTGCCAGTGGTCGCGACGAACGCGGCCGCCTTGCTGCCGATGATCGTCGTGGTGCCGAAGCTCCAGCTCTTCGCGGTGAACACGGCGACGTTGTCGTGCGTGCGATAGCCGATGCCCGAGACGATGCCGGCGCCCGCCGCGCGCGTGTTCGAGATCGCGCCGGTGTCGGTGTTGATCGTGCCGGCGATCATCGCGTCCATCAGCCCGGCCTGATCGACGAGGTCCGTCGGATCGACCGCATCGCTCGTCGGCGTGATCGTCCCGCAGTGCGGGTTGCCGCCGGTCGCGACGCAGCCCCAGCTGCAGGTCGTGTCCTGGTACTGCGCGCCGGCGCTGCTGCACACGCGCAGCACGTCGATGCTCGCACACGCGACGTTCGCGGTGATGCAGGGCCCGCCATCGGGCGGCCGCACGAAGCCGTCGATCGGCAGCGTCGAATCGCTGGTCGTGCCGCCGTCGGTCTTCGCCGCGTTCGGCCCGTGCGCCGAGAACGAGCACGCGCTCAACGCTGCGAGGACGGCGGCGCAACGCACCCGATCAGGATACCGCGACGGGCGGCGGCGGGATCAGGTAATCGAAGTACTGGTTGGGATCACCGGAGTTACCGTCCATCGCGGCGCGGGCGACGTTGTACATCTCACGCGCCGTGACGTAGTGCAGCTTCCAGCCGTCCTTCATGTAGCGCTGCAGCGTCTGGTGCATGACGCGGCCGCCATCGCCGAGCAGCGACGCCGCCGTCTTCTCGATCGCGCCGTGCGTGTGCACCTTGACGAACACCCACTCGGGGCGGCCCTCGATGTGGATGCCTTGATCGATCCACGTCGCGACGCGCGCCGGCGTCGGCGGATCGTTGCCGGTCAGCGCGCCGTTCTCGAGCCGCATGCCGAGGCCCTTGCGTGCGAGCGCGAGCGGCCCCGTGATCATCAGCAGGCGATCGTCGAAGCTCTGGCCGACGCGCGCGCGCTCGCCGTGCTCGTAGCTGCGCTTCTGCATCAGGTCGCCGGTCGGCCAGTAGATCTGGTTGACCTTGTCGGGCTGACACGGGTCGGGCGCCGACGGAAACGTCAGGTCGACGTAGCAGCCGAGCTCGTGCAGCATCGGCAATTCGTCGTCGACGCCGCACCACTTTCCGTCGGGCCGGCCGTTCGCGAGGCTCCAGTTGCCGTGGATGAAGGCCCACCGGAGCTCGTTGCCCTTGCGCGACAGGTGGCCGTGCTTGCTGAACGTCTGCAGGTGCTCGGCGATGCGAGGTGCGAGCGTGTGTGACGTATCGCCGTCGTGATGGAGGTGGAACTCGACCTCACCGAAACCTCCGCGGACGAGCTTCGCGAGCTGATCGAGGTAGTGGGGCTTGTACTCCTCGCCCGGGAAGAACCAGCCGTGGCGCGGCGGGCGGCCATCGCTGTCGCGGAACTCGCCGAGCGCCGGATAGCGCTCTGCCCAAACATCCACGCGGGCTTTGGCGATGTCATCCGGAGCCTGGCCGTGATGCGGCTCGTAGTGATCGCAGAGCGCGAACAGGATGTGGCGCGGACCCGCCGGGTGTGGCGTACGCGCACGTCGCACGAGGTGACGTGCGTAATCGGGCAGCCACTGGTGGAGGTTCTTGTTTCGGAGGCGTGTCAGCACCTGCATGAGATGTTAGACCGTTCGCTGTGATGGATCTCTATGGTCCGCTGCTCGCGAAGACGTTGTTTCCGGCATTCGAGGCAGCGCGCGGTCGGCCAACCGTGCCGCTCCTCCGCTACCTGCAAACCACGGAGCGCTGGTCGATCGAGGCGCTTCGCGATCTGCAGAGCGGCCTGTTGCGCAGGCTTCTGCGCCACGCCTACCAGCACACCGCGTACTACCGCGAGGCGATGGACGAGCGCGGGATCCGTCCCGAGGACATCCAGAGCGCGGCGGACCTCCACTCGCTGCCGCTGCTCGACCGCGACACCGTGCGCGCGACGATGAACAGCCGGATGTCGGCGGGCGGCCCGCCCCCCGCGATCACGAAGTCGACGAGCGGCACGACCGGCGAGCCCGTCGTCGTCAAGTACAACCACGAGAGCCGCCACTGGCGCGACGCCACCCGCTGGCGCGGCTACGGCTGGGGCGGCTACCGCATCGGCATGCGCGCGATGCACTACTGGGGCTTCGCGCCCGCGGCCGAGAGCTGGCTCAAGCGCCAGAAGACGGCGCTCGATCGCAAGGTCAAGCGCGACCTCTACATCGACTGCACGCCTCGCGGCGAGGAGGCGCTGACCGATGCGGTGAGAAAGCTCCGCGCGTTCGATCCGCACGTCATGGTCGCGTACGCCGCCGGCGCGGCCGCGCTCGCGAAGTTCGTCAACGAGCAGAACCTGCGCCAGTGGGACGACTTCCCGGTTCTCGTCGGCGCGGAGCGGCTGTGGCCGAAGGACCGGGAGCAGATCGAGCGCGCGTTCGGTCCCGCGTTCGAGACGTACGGCTGCCGCGAGGTGATGCTGATGGCGTCGGAGTGCGAGATGCACGACGGCATGCACACGTCGATGGAGACGATGGTCGTCGAGATCATCGTGCGCAACCCCGACGGCACGACGCGCGCGGCGAAGCCCGGCGAGACGGGCGAGGTCGTGATCACCGATCTCCACAACCTGTCGTGCCCGATGATCCGCTACGTCAACGGCGACCTCGCGGTCGCGCATGCGGAAGGACCGTGCTCGTGCGGGCGCAGCCTGACGAAGATCGGTCCCGTCGAGGGGCGCACCACCGAGACGCTGCGCGATGGTCGCGGCAACGCGGTGGGCGGGATGGTGTTCAACATCCTGTTCGGCGTGATGGACCAGGTCGTCAAGAAGTTCCAGGTCGTCCAGAAGAAGGATGGCGCGGTCGTCATGCGCGTCGTGCCGCAGGTCGGTCAGGTGCTCCCCGAGGCGAATAGCCGCGCGATTCACCAGTTCGCCGACAAGTACCTGCCGGGCGCGCCGTTCGCGATCGAATACGTCGACGACATTCCGCTGACCGCGGCGGGCAAGCGTAAGGTCGTCGTCGTCGAGCGATGACCGATCTCTACGGACGCCTGCTCGCGCGAACGCTGTTCCCGGCGTTCGAGGCGGCACGCGGTCGCCCGACGGTCCCGCTGCTCGACTACCTCGCGACGACCGAGCGCTGGGACGCCGCGCAGCTCCGCGACCTGCAGACCGGCCTGCTGCGCCGCCTGCTGCGCCACGCGTACGCCCACACCGACCACTACCGCGCCGTCCTCGACGCACGCGGCCTGTCGCCGGAGGACATCGGCTCGCCCGACGACCTCGCGCGCCTGCCGCTGCTCGACCGCCCGACGCTGCGCGCGACGATGCAGGCTCGCACCGC
>JAFAOG010000592.1 GCA_019237945.1 Deltaproteobacteria bacterium
CGATCAAGAAGGACATGCTCGCGACGCTCGCCCCGATCAAGGCGGGCCTGACGAAGGCGTGCACCGACGATCACTGGTCGGCCGAGGCGCTCGCGTGTCTGAACGCGGCCAACGACGAGGCGGCGATGGATGCGTGCGATGGCAAGCTGACGCGCGAGCAGTCGGCGCACGCGAAGGCCGCGATCAGCGAGGCGCAGAAGGCGGGCGCGCCCGCGGCCTCCGACGTGTGCCAGAAGTACGCGAAGTTCGAGATCGAGTGCGCGGATGCCGGCGAGGATGCGCGGCCGACGATCCTCGACTTCTGCACGAAGGCGCGCGCCGGTGCGAAGGAGATCACGTACCAGCTGATCAAGCTGGAGAGCGACTGCGCCGCGACGGTGGCGGACTGCGCCGCGTACAAGGCGTGCGTCGAGAAGAAGAAGGCCGAGACGACGCCGGAGTGACGCGGATTTCGGGCGGTTAGCGCGGCGATCCGGACCACCGACTGCGTCGTACATGGCATCGTGGGACCGATGAGGCGCCGCCGCGTCGCACTCTCGCTCGCGATCCTGTGGATCGTCGGGTTCGAGCTGCTGCCGTGGGCGCACATCGCGCTGCACGATCACCTCGCGCATCACCATCACGACGAGAACGGGGCCGATGTTCTCGACGAGAAGCCGGCCGGGCACGACGACGATCACGACAGCGCCGTCGACGAGCACGGCGTTCCGATCGCGCTGCACGATCACGGCGACGACGATGATGATGACGACGACCACGCACCGCTGACCGCCGGCGAGCACCAGCTGCTCGAGGCGCTCGCGCATGCCGGTCACAGCCTCGCGCACCACGGCATTGCGGTGCCGGTGCCCGCGCCCGCGATGACGGCGCCGCTGCCGGTCGACCGGCAGCCGATCGCGATCGAGGAGGTCGCGGTGCCCGCGTGGGTGTCGGCGGCCGTTCCCCTGGCGAGCGCGCGCGGTCCGCCGGCATTCCTGGTCTGAGACACGAACCTTCGTTCTCGTTCCAGGAAGGATCTATGCGTTTCCGTGCTGGGCTCGGCGCCTTTGGCGGCGTCGTGCTCTCGTGCGCGCTCGCGCACGCACATCCAAAACCCGACGAACCCGAACCCGATGCGCCTGCGCCGCCCGAGCTCTCGGATGCGGACTTGATCTCGCAGGCGACCGAGCTCGCGTTGAAAGAGGAGCAGATCGAGATCGTCGACGATGCGCCGGCCGAGTCGGCATCGAGCGTTCATCTCGATCGCGACACGTTGCGGCTGCGTTCGATGACGCAGACGAGCGACGTGCTGCGCAACGTGCCGGGCCTCGTCGTCAGCCAGCATGCGGGCGGCGGCAAGGCGGACCAGTACTTCATTCGCGGCTTCGACGCGGATCACGGCACCGACATCGCGATCTTCGCCGACGGCGTGCCGGTCAACCTGACGTCGCACGGGCACGGCCAGGGCTACGCCGACACGCACTGGATCATCCCCGAGACGATCGAGGACGTCGACGTGCACAAGGGACCGTATGCGGCGCGCTACGGCGACTTCTACACGGCGGGCGCGCTCGAGCTGAAGACCGTCGACAAGATCGAGACGCCGACGCTGTGGGTCGCGGCAGGCGGGCCGCTCGCGGGACCGCGCGCGTTCGACAACTACAACCGGCGGCTCGTCGGGATGGCGAGCCCGAGCCTCGTCGGCGGCGACAAGACGCTGATCGCGGCGCAGATCGCCGATAGCGACGGGCCGTTCGTGCATCCGCAGGGATTCGTGCAGGGCAACGCGCTGGCGAAGTGGCAGGGCGCGCTGCGCGGCGGCTGGCTCAAGCTCGAGACGAATTGGTACACGGCGAAGTGGCACGCGAGCGGACAGCTGCCCGAGAGCGAGGTCGACAGCGGGCGCCTGAACCGGTTCGACTCGATCGATCCGAGCGAGGGCGGCATCGCGAGCCGGGCGAGCGCGCAGGTCGCGTACTCGTTGCGGGACGCGCACGAGGGGACGTGGCGCGCGGATGCGTACGTCGTCGGCAACCGGCTGCGGCTGTTCTCGGACTTCACGCTGTTCGCGCGGGATCCGGCGCGCGGCGATCAGATCGAGCAGACCGATGCGCGCGTGATGTACGGCGTCGATGCGAGCTACGAACGTGCGGTCCACGCGCGTGAGGTCGATGCGCTGGTGACGGTCGGCGTGCAGGGACGCGCCGATGATGTCGTGACGTCCCTGTGGCACGACCAGGCGCGCACGCGGCTCGCGGATTGCTTCATGCAGGGCGCGAACCCGTGCAACGACAGCGACAACCACATCCGCGATCTCGGCGTGTACGCGGAGGCAAACGTGATCGTGGCGCCGTGGCTGCACCTGTTTCCGGGCGTGCGGCTCGATACGTTCACGTGGGACGTCGAGGCGCTGAAGGGGACGAGCGGCGGCGGCAGCGCGGGCAAGACGATCGTCAATCCGAAGCTGTCGGCGGAGGTCCACGAGACCGAGCAGGTGAACCTGTTCGCGAATGTCGGCGGCGGCTTTCACAGCAACGACGCGCGGGCGGCCGTGTCGAGCGATGGCCGCGGTGCGCTCGCGCGGGCATGGGGCGGCGAGATCGGGGCGCGGGTGCGGCCGACCAAGCACGCGCGCGTGTCGATGGACTGGTGGTACCTGTGGCTGGCGAGCGAGCAGGTGTGGAACGGCGACGAGGGCGGGACGTCACCGAGCGATCCGACGCGCCGGTTCGGGCTCGATCTCGAGGGCTCGATCGACGCGAACGACTGGCTCTCGCTCGACGCGAACGTGACGTGGTCGCACGCGACGTTCGTCGCGAATCACGGCAACAACGGTGCGCTCGCGCTCGCGCCGAAGTGGATGGGCTCCGGCGGCGCGACGGTGCATCGCGGGCGCAGCTTCGTCGCGCTGCGCGCGCGCGGGATCGCGGATCGCCCGGGCAACGACGACGGGACGCTGACCGCGAAGGGCTACCTCGTCGCCGACGCGATCGCGGGGACGCGCATCGGCAAGCGCTGGGACCTCAACCTGACGATCAACAACGTGACGAACGAGGACTGGCGCGAGGCGCAGTTCGCCGACAATTCGCGCGTGTCGCCGACGGCGCAGGTCGTCGAGCAGATGCACTTCACGCCGGGCATCCCGCTGACGGCGACCGCGACGGTCGCGATCAGTTATTGATCTGGCGCACGTGGTTGTACGCGCTCATGTCGCCGTGGTTGCCGTCGGCGATCACGATGCGATGGCCGTCGGGCGTGACGTCGAGGCCTTCGAGCGCGTAGAACTTCGCGGCCGTTGGCGTGTCGCTGTCGAGGTAGCCGTCGTTGCCGCCGGCGATCAACGTGATCTGCGTGCCGACGATCTTCTTGACGCTGCGCCCGTGCCACTCGGTGATGTACAGCGTGTGCGCGGCGTCGGCGGCGATGCCCTGCGGCTGATCGAGCGAACCCGGTGCGACGAGATCGGTGACGTCGCCGGTCAGCGTGACCTTGCGGATGTCGCCGTTGGTCACCTCGGTGACGTAGAGCGCACCGTCGACGTAGACGATGTCCCACGGCTGGTCGAACAGCGCGGCGCTGCCGTTGCCGTTCGCGTGGCCTCCGACGTCATGCGTGCCGGCGAGTGGCGTCACGGTGGCCGCCTGGACGTCGAGGATCGCGAGCGTGTCGTGGATGTAGTCGGCGAGCGCGACGCGGCCGTCGGGCAGCACGGCGAGCCCGCGCGGGCGGCCGATGTCGCGCACGATCATGGTCGCCACGGCGGTCGCGGGGTTGACGCGCCAGATCGTGCCGCTGTCCATCGTGTGGTTGCCGAGGTCGTCATCATCCGTTTCCACGAGCAGGAATCCTGCGCTATCGAACGCAAGGCCGAACGGCTTGGGCAGGGCGACCAGCGTTGTCGCCTTGCCGGTCGCGTCGACCTTGCGGATGCGATCGGAGTCGAAGTCGGCGACGTACGCGATGCCGCTCTGACTGAGAACGACATTGACGGGATTCGCGAAGCGCGCCTCGCCGCGCGGCCCGTCGGTCGTGCCGGCCTGGGCGCAGCCGGAGAGCGTCGCGACCTTCATCGTCAGCGACGGCAGCTGGCACGGATCGGGCGGTGCATCGATCGCGGCGTCCGGGGCGTCGCCGACGGCCGCGTCGGGCAGCTTCGGCGCCTTGTAGGCACAGCTCGCGAGGATCACGAGCAGGCACGACCGCATTCGCAAAGTGTATCAGGGCTCGGCGGCGGGCAGGTCGAGCGCGACGCCCGCGCGCAGCGCATCGACCTCGGCCGTTGCGGCCCAGTAACGGCGGAGCGCGTCGAGGTACTGGTGGCCGGCGTCGGCGAGCGCGCGGCGCGCCGTGATCAGCTGGAACGGGTCGGCGTCCATCGCGTTGTAGTGGAGCAGCGTCTCGTCGACGATCTGCTGGCGCAGCGGCAGGACGACGTCGTGAAGCTGGCGCGCCTCCTGATACGCGGCGAGCGCGGCGATCCGGGCGCGGCGGGCCTGCGCGCGCAGCTCGACATCCGTCGCGGCGAGCTCGTGCGTGCGCTCCGCGAGCTCGGCGTTTGCACGGGCGCGTGCGCCGGCGCGCTGATCGAACAGCGGGATGCCGATGCGCACGGCGGGCCCGACCTCGAGGTCGCCATCGCGATCCATCGCCGACACGCCGACGCCGAGCTCCGGCAGCAGCGCGGTCAGCCAGGCGGCGCCGGCGCGATGCTCCGCGGCCTCGGTGCGGGCGCGGCCGGCCTGGAGGTCGAGGCTCGCCGCCACCGCCGTTTGCTCGAGATCGTCGAGCGCGGGCGCCTGTGCCGGCAGCTCGCGCAGCGTGCCCGTCGCGTGCCACGCGGTCTGGTGCGCGGTCAGGCCGAGCAGCGCGTTGATCGGCTCGCGCGC
>JAFAOG010000596.1 GCA_019237945.1 Deltaproteobacteria bacterium
GGACCGGCGCCGATGTCGACGTGACGGTGGCGAACGCGGCGCGCGCGCGGGCCGACGTCGCGGTGGCGGCGGCGCTGCGCGAGCAGGATGCGGCGAGCGCGGAGCTCGCGGGCTTGCTCGGCTGGAATCCGGCGCAGCCGCTGCGAGCGGACGGTGCGCCCGTGATCGCGCCCGCGGCGGCGCTGCCGGCGCTGCAGGCGAGGCTCGCCGGGCATCCCGAGACGCAGGCGGCGCAGCGGCGCGTGGTGGCAGCGCAGGCGGCCGTCGACGCGGCGCTCGTGCAGCGCTGGCCGGGACTCGCCCTCGAAGGCGAGCTCGACTACGACGACAAGACGCAGATGGGCAACAACGCGTGGGACAAGACCGACGCGCACGTGGGCCTCGCGCTCGACCTGCCGATCTTTGCGCGCATCGGCGACAAGGCGCGGGCGGCGCGCGCGACCGAGGCGGCGCAGCGGATGCGGCTCGCGGCGCTCGAGGCCGAGCTCGGTGGACGGCTCGTGGCGGCGTATCAGCGCTGGCAGGCGGCGAGCGAGCGGCTCGCGGCGATGGAGCGCGACGTGATCCCGGCGCAGGAAAAGGCGGCGACCCTGTCGATGCAGGCGTATCGCGAAGGCGCGCGCGATCTGTCGTCGGCCGTGCTCGCGGAGCGCGACCTCGCATCGGCGCGCGCCGAATTGAATGATGCCCGCGCGCAGGCGGCGCTCGCGTACGCCGACCTCGCGGTCGCGATCGGAGAGGACATTCATGCGAAGTAGCGCCGTCGTGTTGCTCGCGCTGCTCGCGTGTCACAAGCAGGCGGAAGACAGCGGAGACGACAAGCCCGCGCCCGCGGCCGTGACGTGCCAGGCGGCGGACCAGGGGACGATCAGCGATACCGTCGACGTCAGCGGTGTGATCGCGCCGCCGCCGAAGCTCGACGCCGTCGTCAGCTCGCCGGTCGCGGGGCGCGTCGCGCAGGTTGCCGTCGAGGAGGGCGACAAGGTCGCGGCGGGTCAGCTGCTCGCCGTGATCGAGGATCCGGCGCTGCCGGCGGGCTCGCTCGAAGCGAACGCGGCGGTCGCGTCGGCGAAGGCGCAGAAGCTCGCCGCCGATCAGGAGGTCGCGCGGCAGGAGAGGCTCGTCACCGCCGGCATCGGCGCGCGCAAGGACCTCGACGACGCGAAGGCGAAGCAGGCGGCGGCGGCGGCCGAGGTCGCGGCGTCGGCGGCGCGGTCGGGACTCGCGGGTGCGCAGCTCGCCCGGCGCGAGATCCGTGCGCCGCGTGCGGGCGTCGTGCTGCACCTGCAGCGCAAGGTCGGCGAGAGCGTCGATGGCACCGCGAACACGCCGATCGCGGAGGTCGCGGATCTCAGCGTGCTCGAGCTCCACGCGCAGGTCGCGCCGAGCGCGCTCGCGTCGCTGCGCGAAGGCATGCCGGCGACCGTGACGCCGTCGGGCGTCGATGCGCCGATCGCGGGGCAGGTCGTGCGCGTCGCGCCGGCGGTCGATTCGCAGACGCTGCTCGGGCTTGTCCGCGTGCAGCTCTCGAGCGCCGAGAACGTCAAGGTCGGCGTCGCCGCGACGGGACAGATCTCGGTCGCCCAGCGCCCGGGCTTGCGCGTGCCCGCGAGCGCGCTGCGGCGGTCGGTCACCGGCGAGGACGAGGTGGTCGTGTGCGCGGGCAGTGCGGCGTCGGTGCGCAAGGTCGAGATCGGTAATCGCGGCTCGGCCGTCGAGATCAAGGACGGCATCAAGCCGGGCGAGAGCGTCGTCGTCGATCACGTGCTCGGCCTCGAGGACGGGCAGCCGCTGGAGCGGCACAAATGAACTTGGTCGGCTGGCTGCGCCGCCACGCCAGCCTCGTGTGGATCGCGGCGCTCGGACTCGCCGCGTTCGGCGCGGTATCGATCTATCAGCTGCCGAGCGGCATCTATCCCGAGATGCAGTTCCCGCGCGTGCAGGTCGTCGCGCACGCCGGGCAGCTGTCGCCCGAGCTGATCGAGGCGCAGGTCACGCGGCCGCTCGAGCAGACGCTCGCGGTGGTGCCGGGCGTGCGCCACGTGCGCGCGCGAACGATCCGCGGCGCGGTCGAGCTGTCGCTGTTGCTCGTCGACGGCGCCGATCCGTTGACGGTGCAGTACGCGTGTCAGGGCGCGGTCGATCACGTCGACCTGCCGAAGAACACGACGACGATCGTGCAGCGCGTGCTGCCGACGAGCGTCCCCGTGATCACGTTCAACGTCGTCGCGCCGAAGGGCATGCAGACCGATCTGCGGCGGCTGCGCGAGGTCGGCGAGCGCATCGTGCGGCCGGCGCTGGTGCGCGTGAAGGGCGTCGGCGGCGTCGAGGTCGCGGGCGGGCGCGTGCGGCAGATCCAGCTGCTCGTGCGGCCCTCCGAGCTCGCTGCGCTGCACATCACGCCGGCGCAGCTCGCGACGAAGGTCGAGGCGCAGGACCAGGTGATCGCGGCGGGACGCGTGTGGGACCAGCACCAGACGCTGCCGGTCGTGATCGACGCGCAGGCGCTCGACCTCGACGCGCTCAAGCAGCTACCGATCGCGGAGGGCCCCGCGGGCCCGGTGCCGCTGTCGGCGGTCGCCGACGTGATCGACGGCAACGAGGATCCCGACGTGATCGTCGCGAGCGCGCGCGGCGAGGTCGTCGCGATCTCGGTCGCGCGGTTGCCCGGTGCATCGACGCCGGCCGTCGTCGAGGGTGTCAAGGCGCAGCTCGCCGCGCTGCGCGCCCAGCACACGCTGCCTCCCGACGTCGACCTCGTTCCGGTCTACGACCAGGCCTCGCTCGTCGACGACGCGATGACGAGCGTGCGCGACGCGATCCTGATCGGCATCGCGCTGTCGCTGCTCGTGATCGCGATCTCGCTGCGCGACTGGCGCGCGGGCCTCGTCGCGGCGGCGCCGGTACCGGTCACGTTGCTCGGCACGTTCGCCGTGATGCGTTGGCTCGGCGTGACGCTCAATCTGATGTCGCTCGGCGGGCTCGCGGTGTCGATCGGCCTCGTCGTCGACGACGCGATCGTCGTCACGGAAGGCATCGTTCGCCGCCTCGAAGAAGGCCTCGCCGTCGCCGACGCGGTGGAGCAGGGCACGCGCGACATGTTCGCGGCCGTGATCGGCACGACGTTCACCACCGTCGTCGTGTTCGCGCCGCTTGCGCTACTGACCGGCATCACCGGCAGCTTCCTCGGTGCGCTCGCGATCACGCTCGCGATCGCGGTGCTGCTGTCGATGATGATGTCGCTGACGCTGATCCCGGTGCTCGCGCAGCGCCTCCGCCATCGTCCACCGCGCGACGAGAAGAGCCGCGGCGATCGCACCGGTCGCTGGATCAGGTGGCTCGTGCGCCACCGCGCGATCGCGGTCGTCGTCGTGCTCGGGCTCGCCGCCGGCGGCTACGCCGCGTTCGACAAGGTCGGCACCGGCTTCCTGCCGCAGATGGACGAGGGCGCGTTCGTGATCGACTTCTTCCTGCCCGCCGGCACCTCGCTCGAGGAGACCGCGCGCATCTCGACGGCGATCGACGACGTGCTCGCGCACGACAAGGACGTCGTCGCGTTCACGCACCGCACCGGTACCGAGCTCGGTCCCGCGACCGCGACGATGCAGTCGCGCGGCGACATCATGGTGCGCCTCGTGCCGCGCGGCGATCGCGACGACATCCGCGAGGTCATGGACCACGTGCGCGACGAGCTGCACGGCCGCGTCCCCGAGGCGCGGCTCGAGTTCGTGCAGGTGCTGCAAGACGTGCTCGACGATCTCTCGGGCGCACCGCGGCCGATCGAGGTGAAGATCCTCGGCGAGGACCCCAAGGCACTCGACGCCTACGCGGAGGCCGCCGGCGAGAAGCTCGAGAAGCTTCCCCAGCTCGATGACTTCTTCGACGGGCGCGAGGGTCAGACGCCGATCCTCGACGTCCGCGTCGATCACGATCAGCTCACCCGCCTGCAGCTCGACGCGGCCGCGGTCGGCGATGACCTCACGATCGCGCTCACCGGCCGCGAGGTCGCCCAGATCCTCCGCCCCGAGCGCACGATCGGCGTTCGCCTCCGCTATCCCGATCCGATCCGCTACGACGCGGAAGCGCTCGCCCGCTCGCCGATCGCGTACGGCCCGCGCTCGCTGACGCTCGGCCAGATCGTCACGTTCGATCGCCCGCTCGCGCCCGCCGTGCTCCGCCGCGACGGCCTGCGCCCCGCGATCCTGATGACCGCCGCGACCAAGACCGGCGACCTCGGCGGCGCCGAAACCGCGGTGCGCGATGCGCTCGCGAAGGTCCCGGTTCCCCCGGGCACGCAGATCGAGATCGGCGGCCAGGCGGCCTCGGCGCGCGCGGCTCGCGGCGAGCTGCTCACGGTCGCGTTCACCGCCACCGTCCTCGTCCTGTTGATCCTCATCATCCAGCTGCACTCGCTCCGCTACGCGCTGGTCGTGCTCGTCGGCGCGCCGCTCTCGACGGTCGGCGGCCTGCTCGTGCTCGCGCTGACCGGCATCCCGCTCGACGTCTCGTCGATGACCGGCCTGATCCTGCTGGTCGGTCTCGTCGTCAAGAACGGCATCCTGCTGCTCGAGAACGCGCAGCACCACGTGGCAGAAGGCCTCGCGCTCGAGGGTGCGATCGTCGCGGCCGCCCGCCGCCGCCTACGCCCGATCATCATGACCACGGCCGCCACGCTCGCCGGTCTCGCCCCGCTCGCGCTCGGCATTGGCGCGGGTTCCGAGCTGCAACGCCCGCTCGCGGTCGCCGTCATTGGCGGCCTGTCGCTCGCGACGCTGGTCACCCTCGTCGTCACGCCGGGCCTCACCGCTCTCCTGGCGAGCCGCACCTGACGTATCC
>JAFAOG010000108.1 GCA_019237945.1 Deltaproteobacteria bacterium
CGCAGCGATGCGTGGCGCGCGTGGCACATCGGGCCGGATCTCGCGTTCGAGGTGTACGTCGGGACACCGCTCGCGATCATCGATACGTTCACGGCGGCGACCGGGCGGCCGATGGTGCCGCCGGCGTGGAGCTTCGGGCCGCGGCGCCGGATCAACCGCGGCGCGATGATCGGCAACGTCAGCGAGCTGCAGGCGATGCGCGACAACGACCTCGCGATCACGAGCGCCGACGACACCGAGCACTTCTCGCCGAACGGCAACGACATCGGGCACGAGACCGAGCTGCGCGCGTGGGTGCAGGGCGCGGCGGCGCTCGGCTACAAGATGATCGGCTACTACAACCCGTACTACGCGGCCGATCCGAGCTCGCCGCTCGCGAACCTGACGAACGAGGGCATCGCGAATCACTACTTCCTCGGCGATGACGCGGGTCCCGGCAAGGTCACGCTGATCAGCGGCGCGCTCCTCGACGTGTACACGGTCGATGTCACCGACGCGGCGGCGGTCGCGTGGTTCACGGCGCAGTTCAAGCGCGCGCTCGATCTCGGCTACTCGGGCTGGATGTACGACTTCGGCGAGTACGTGCAGCCGAGCTGGGTCGCGAGCGACGGCGAGACCGGCCTCGAGCTCCACGATCGGTTCCCCGTGCTCTACGACAAGGCGGCGCACGACGCGCTCGAGCAGCTCGATCCGGGCGACTGGTACTACTTCTCGCGCAGCGGCTACACCGGCTCGCAGCAGTACGCGCCGATGACGTGGGGCGGCGATCCGGACGCGTCGTTCGGTCAGCTCGAAGGATTGCCGGCGCAGGTGCGCGCGACGATCACGCTGTCGATGGCGGGCGTGGCGCACGTCGGAAGCGACATCGGCGGCTTCAAGTGCATCCACAATGCGCCCGACACCGCGAACGGCGAGCTGCTCGCGCGCTGGATCGAGGCCGGGTCGATGAGCAGCGACATGCACGACGAGGACTCGTGCTCGGGCGGCGGCACGAAGGCGAACATCTGGGACTCGCCCGACGCGCAGGCCGCGTGGAAGACCTATGCGCGGCTGCACACGCGCCTCGCGCCGTACATGGTCGCGCTCGCGCAGCAGGCGCATGTCAGCGGGCAGCCGCTCGTGATGAGCACGTGGCTCGTGCACCCCGAGCGTCGCGCGCTCGCGCCGGTCGGCGACGTCTTTTACTTCGGGCCGGGGCTGCTCGCGGCGCCGGTGGTGGAGCGCGGCGCGACGACGAAGACGCTGCTGCTACCGCCGGGGAACTACATCGACTGGCGCGATGGCACGCTCTACCCCGGCGACGCGATGATCACCGTGCCGGCGCCGCTGCGCGAGCTGCCGCTGTTCCTCGTCGATGGCCAGCTCGTGCCGATGCTCGACGCGACGATCGACACGCTCGCGCCCGAGAGCGATCCGAACATCGTGGGCCCCGATGATGTCGCTGGCGTGTACGACGTCGTCGGCGTGCTGTCGCCCGCGACCGGCGCCGCGCACTTCACGCTCGCCGATGGCAGCACGCTCGATGCGACCTATACCGGCGGTCTCACCGCGTGCACCGGCTGCACGGTGACGGCGATCGGCGTGCGCGTGAAACGCGTGCAGGTGACGGGGCCGATCACCGGTGCGTTGACCACATCGGCGACGACCTCGCGCCAGGTGCGCTGGGATCTCTATCTCGTCGACTGAGTGCACCCGGTGCACCGGACCCAGTGCACCCGTACGATCGGGTCTGCGCGGGCCCATGCACCACGCGCTTTCGCATACATAAGAGCGGCCCACCGCTTGCTCATGGGACCGACACCATGAAGCAACTCAAGTACGTCCTCGCCGGCGCCGGTCTGATCGGCATCATCGCTGCCTTCCTCCCGTACATCTCGATCGAGGGTCACTCGATGACCTTCTGGGACTTCCACAAGTTCCCAGGCGGCGAGATGGCGGGCCTGCTCAAGGGTCCCAAGCAGGTCTACGTCGCGTTCGCCTGCTTTGGCGTTCCGCTCGCACTCGGCCTGTGGGCGATGGCGGGCCGGCTCGCGCGCTGGATGGGTGGCGTGTCGGCCGTGTTCTTCCTCGCGGCGTTTGGCCCCGAGGGCGTGCGAAAGGGTCTGATGGGCGGCGACGGCGTGTCGACGGCGATCGGCGGAAAGCTGCTGTTCCTGGCGGCGCTCGTCGGTCTCGTCGCGTCGATCGCAACACTCGTGAAGCCCGAAACCAAGTAAGCTGGTGAGGTGCGCGCGGTTGTCTTTGCGTGCCTGACCGCGTGCGGGTTTCACGCGACATCGAAAACATCGCCGGTCGACTCCGGCGATGCGCCCGTTTCGGTCGATGCCGCGCCCGATGCGGCCTCGGTCGTCGTCGACGGGCCGCCGGATGCCATGGTGACGCCGATCGATACCGACGGCGATGGCATCGTCGATGCGCTCGACAACTGCCCGACGGTTGCGAACGCCAACCAGCGCGACTGGGACGGCGACCACCACGGCGACGTCTGCGATCACTGCCCGCATCTGCCGAGCGCTGCGGATCCCGATAGCGATGGGGACGGCGTCGGCGATGCGTGCGATCCGCGGCCGTCGCTCGCCGGCGATACGCGCGTCCTGTGGGACGGCTTCTACGATGCCGCGGATATCACCGGGTGGGCCGACGGGAACACCGGTGGCACCGGCACGTGGGCGGTGACCGGCGGCAAGCTCGTGCAGTCGGCGACGAACCCGAACCAGTTCACC
>JAFAOG010000615.1 GCA_019237945.1 Deltaproteobacteria bacterium
GCCGAGGCCGCGGGCACGACCGCGTTCGCGAGCATCTGCGGCACGCCGGGCGCGGCGAACATCGCGTTCGTCGCCGATGGCACCGGCAACGGCCCCGCGAACGACGAGGGCCTGTCGGCCGCGATCGCGACGCCGGCGGGCTTCAAGTTCTATGGCGTCGCGGCGCCCGCGCTGCGCGTGTCGACGAACGGCTGGCTGACGCTCGCCGGCATCCCGCCCGATGCGGCGTTCGCGAACGTCGCGATGCCCGATGCGAGCCCGCCCAACGGCCTCGTCGCCCCGTACTGGGACGACCTCGCGAACGTCACCGCGTGCCGCAAGACGGTCGGCACGAAGCTGACGATCCAGTGGGACGGCACGCTGTTCGGGTCGACCACCGGCGTGCACATGCAGGCGATCCTCGATGCCGCGACGGGCAAGATCGAGCTCGTGTGGGCCGCCACCCAGGCCGCGCTGGGCAATTCGGCGACGATCGGCCTCGAGGACCAGGCCGGTGCAAACGCGACACAGCACTCGTTCGACACGGGAGCCTCGATCACCGCCGGCTCGTCGAGGATCTTCACGCCGATGTAGTGCTACGATGCTTCCTGGATGCCCAGCGCACCCAAGGGGCCCCAGAAGCCGCCGGAGATCAAGGTCGGGGATGTGGTGCTCGAGAGGTACCGCGTCGTCGAGCAGATCGGCTCCGGCGGACACTCCGTCGTGTTCAAGGGACAGGACGAGCGCCTGTCGCGACCGGTCTGCATCAAGGTGTTCTCGGGCCTCGGCGGCGAGAGCGGCGTCGGGCGCACGAGCTACGAGCACTTCGTGCAGGAAGCGTTTGCGCTGTCCCGCCTGACGCATCCGAACACGCTGCGCATCTACGACTTCGGGCACCTCGGTCCGAAAGACTCCGCCGGCATGCCGCTGCAGGTGTGCGAGTACATGAACGGCGGCACGCTGTCGAACATCATCCGCGAGCAGGGCAAGCAGTCGCTCTACGAGACGGTTCGCGTCACGTCGGCGATGTGTGCCGCGCTCGCCGAAGCGCACGGGCTCGGCATCGTCCATCGCGATATCAAGCCGCAGAACATCCTGTTCGGCTCGGTCGGCCTGACCAAGCTGCCCAAGCTCGCCGACTTCGGCATCGCGAAGTGGAGCGCCGACAACGAGGACAGCGGCCAGCGCGCAGAGGACACCGCGATCGTCGCCGGGCAGAAGCTCGCGATGTACTCGCCGTCGTGGGCGGCGCCGGAGCAGCTCGCGGGTCAGCCGGTCTCGCCGATGACGGACATCTACTCGCTCGCGTGCGTCGCGGTGTACATGCTGTCGGGGCGCGCGATCTTCGCGGACGAGGACGTCTACGCCGGCTACAAGAAGCGCCGCCACGCCGACGAGCACGTCAAGGACGCGCTGCAGCCGCTGAACATCCCCAAGCAGGTGATCGCGATCCTCAGCCACGCGCTCGCGTTCGATCCGAAGAAGCGCATCGCGAAGGTCGAGGATCTGTCCGCGGAGCTGCAAGCGACGACCGAGCCGTCGACGACCGAAGACCAGCCGCGCCTTCCGCCGCCGCCGGCCGTTCCCGGCCGCAGCACGAAGCCACTCGACCTCGTCACGCCGACGACGCCGGTCGGCGCGGTCACGCCGCCGCACGCGTCCCCCGTCGTGCCGCAGCAAGGCACGCAGACGACGTCGACGAAGCCGATGCCGACCGCGGTCGCGCCCCCCGAGCCGGCCGCGCCGGTGCTCGCCGCCGCGGACCTCACGCCGGCGACCTACCACGCACCGCCCGGCGTCGCGCCGTGGATGCAGGGTGCGGCCGGGCCCGGCGCCGGCGGCCCCGCGCGCCGTCTCGCGCTGATCGATGCCCCTCAGCCGGTCGCTGATCGCCGCGGTCACTTCGTGATGATGACCGGCTCCAACTCGGCCGACCTCGTCGGGCAGCACGGCGCCAAGGTGCGGGTCACGCTCCTACCCGGACCGACAGGCCAGCGCGTCGTCCACCTCAAGGGCCTGACGTGCTTCGTCGCGCATCTCGGCGGGCGTCCGTCGCCGGCGGTCACGCTCGACCGCACGTCCGACGTCGCGCTCGTCACCCCGCGCGCGCAGGAGATTGGTCACCTGCGCGTGGCCCAGGGAACCGCCGCACCGGGGCAGACGACGTTCACCGTCGGAAACGACCACGTCGCCATCGCCAGCGACGATTGCGGCGACCCGATCCTCTTCGACTTTGGCCCCGGATCTGACGTGTATTTCGTGTACACTCGGGGACGTACGGTGCCCAAGTCCGGGAGACGCGGGTAGCTCACGTCATGGCCCACACACCCCCGCCGAATTCACCTGGTGGAGGCCGCAAGACGCCTTCGCAGGCTCCTCTGCCGTCAGAGGATTTTGCGGACTTCGAGGCCGACGCGACCAACGTCAACCAGATCCCGCAAGGCCCTCCGGGCGCGCCGCCGATCCGCCCGTCGCAAGGGAACATGACCGGCTCGCAGCCGCCGCCGATGTTCCCGCAGGGCAGCCCGCATCTCTCGCACATGGGCCAGCCGCAGATGGTGCCGCAACAGCACCAAACGCAGATGACCCAGATGAGCGGGATGCATCCGTCGATCATGCAGCAGATGCCCGGCCCGCCGCAGGCGCAGGTCTCGGGCGTGATCGCGCAACCCACGCCGTACGTCTCGCGCTCGCGCATCTACGCGTTCGTCGTCGACGAGACCGGCATGCCGATCGAGCTCGGCTCCGGCCGCTTCGCGAAGGCCTACCTCGGCGAAGAGCGCTGGGTCGAATCGAAGACCACGCTGCGCCGCCCGGTCGCGATCAAGTGCCTCCAGAAGGGCGTCACGGGCGAGGACCAGATGCGCTTCCAGATGGAGAAGGAGATCCTGGAGCGCGTCCAGGGTCACCCGAACATCGTCGAGCTGCTCGCGTCGGGCGAAGGCGACTCCGCCGGGTTCATCCCGCCGTCGATCCGCGACAAGGTCGAGAACGACTTCATGATCCTCGAGCTACTCGACATGAGCCTCGAGGAGCGCCTCAAGGGCGCCCGCCAGAAACGCCGCCGCGACGATCTGCTCGCCGTCCCGCTGCGCGAGCGAATCTTCCGCGTCCTCGAGTACATCATCCCGGTCGCGACGGCCGTCGAGTTCAGCCACCTCGTCCGCGACACCTGCCACCGCGACATCAAGCCCGCCAACATCCTGGTCAAGCTCCCCGATCCGAACCTGCGCGGCTCGCAGATGAAGATCAAGCTCGCCGACTTCAACGTCGGCAAGATCGCAGACGCCGACCTCGACGTCTCGATGACGCGCTTCCAGGCCGTCCCCGGCACGCTCTACTTCCAGTCGCCCGAGCAGGAGACCAACTCGCTCGAGCTCCTCGTCAACACGACCCAGGGCTCTCCCGAGGTCGAGTTCTTCGAGGACTTCTACATCGACATCTACGAGAACGACACGTTCGCGCTCTTCAACCGCAACGAGCTCTACTCGATCGCGGCCGCCGATCGCACGCGCAAGAAGATCCTGCTCAACCGCCCGTTCGCCGAGCCGTCCGAGGTCAACGTCCGCGGCCGCGTCGTCAAGTCGGTCGGCCGCCCGGCCGACATCTACTCGCTCGGCGCGGTCTTCTACTACTTGATCTCGGGCGCCTACGCGAACCCCAAGAACCTCTTCGACGCCTTCCGCAAGTTCGTCGAGTATGAACGCCGCGACGAGAACAACTCGATCGCCGCATACATCGAGCACGAGTACCGCACGATCCAGAACCTCCGCGCCCCGAAAGCCGACGGCCAGGGCGCCCCCGAGCTCGCGCCCGAAGACCGCTTCTTCAGCTACAAGCACTACCTCGACGGCAACGGCGAGCTGATCGACCCGTCGATCATGATGATCATCGCCAAGGCCATGATCCGAAACAAGCCGGACTCGTACTGCCTCTCGTACGACCTCCGCACCACCGGCATCTCCGCCATGGTCCACGACCTGCTCTCGCTCTACGTCGCGTACGGCATCGATCCGGCGGCCCGCATCGCCTACTCGAACGAGACGTACAACGGCGCCCCCAAGAAGGGCGGCGCGATGCGTCGCGCGTTCGACAAGCTGTTCAAGAAGTAGCCGCGCGCCGCGTCACCCGCGGCACCAACCGCCCGACGCGCGAGCGATACGCCGCGTACGCGGCCGCATCATCGACGGCAGCGGCCAGCCGTCGCTCTTCTTGCCGCGTGAACCACAGCGCCCCGACCGTCATGACCGCGCACGCCACCGCGATCGTCAACTTGCCGGTCACGAGGAACATCGCGACCTGGTAGTAGATCCCCGCCGCATAGATCGGGTGCCGCACGACCGCATACGCACCGCCGGTCCGCAGCCGGATCCGCCCGCCCTCCTCGAGCAGCGGCAACCCCGCACGCACGCGCAGCCCCAGCTGCCGATCCGCGACGACGGACAGCACGAACGACGCCGCCGCGAGTACCCACCCGACGCCACGCAACGCCACCGGCATCGCGATCGCCGGCGCGAGCAGCGAGGCACGGCACGCGATCAGCAGCGCCGTCCACGCGCCGACGACGGTCGCCAGGATCACGGCAATCGCGGCGCGATGCCGCCGCCACACATCGATCCAGCGCCAGAACACGAAGAAGAACGGCGTTGCGATCGCAGGGAACAGCGCGGCGAGTGCGAGCACTGTCATACGATCAACGTAGGTCCCGCCCGGGCCGACGCAACGCCCTCAGGTGCGCGCGAGCGCGTGTCGCCGCTTCAGTTGGCGCAACCGCAGCCGCAACCGCGGCTGCAGCCGCAACCGTAACCGCAACCGCAACCGTACGCCGCAACCGCAGCCGCAACCACAACCGTTCGCCGCAACCGCAGTCGCAACCGCAACCGTACGCCGCAACCGCAGTCGCAACCGCAACCGAAACGGAGACGGTGCACCGATACGCGTTCCCCGCCTTCGGCGGGGCCCTCCGCGACGGACGGCTCGGGCGCGCGAGCGAGCGCGAACCAACCACCCGCTCGTCGCGAACCGTGCGCCGACCGCCACACAACCACCGAGCGCGTTCGGAAAGACCATCACGATGTTCATTGCCCACGATGTTTCTCTCGAGCTGATTCGCGAGCTGCGCACGCTGCTGCCCGCGATCCAGCGCTTCGATCGCGATCTCGCCGTGCAGCTGCGAACGGCGGCGACCAGCGTCACCCTGAACCTGAGCGAAGGCCAGCGCTCGGGCGGCGGCAACCAGCGCCGGCATTACGAGATCGCGCACGGCAGCGCGAACGAAGTGAAGGGCGCGCTCGCGGTTGCCGAGGCCTGGGGTTGGATCGAGCAGCCCGCGCAGGCGCGCGCGATCCTCGATCGGCTGCTCGCGTTGCTCTGGCGGCTCACGCACCCGCGCGCCTGATCGCACGAAGACGACCGTCTCCGCGCGGGACGCGGTCCCCCACGTCGGCGACCCTTTGTCCACGTGGACAATCGGCCTGACCAATTGTCCACGTGGACAATGCGCTCAGTGCGTCAGGCCCCAGCACAGGCCGAGCAGTCGATCGAGCGTGACGCGCGCCTGCGCGTCGTCGGTCGCGTAGCCCCACGCAAGCCCACAGTCGAGGCAGCCGAGCATCTCGCGCGCCTCGCCGTGCGCGTTCTCGTACGCGCGCCGCTTGTTGCCGGCAACGCGCCGCTGGCCTTCCGCGAGATTCGCGAGCGTGTTCGTCGCCGCGCGCCGCAGCTGATCGGCGAGATGCGCATCGTGCATCTTGATCTGGTCGACGATCGGACGCAGCTGACGGATGAGGTCGAGAGCAACGGTGTACGCGACAAGCATGATGGTTCTCCTTCGGCAGTCGGTTGGGTGATCGAAAGAGCTCGCTCGCTCGCCGGTCAGCACACGCCCTGGTCAGCGCACGCCCTGGTCGGCACACGCCCCGGGTCAGCACACGCCCTGGTCTCTCCCCCGGAGTCCTTCTGGCCTCCCGGAGCGAGGAGCTCTCTCGCCCGTCGCGAAGGCGCGCGCACGCGCCGTGACAGCGAGCGCACGTCGAGATGTGATCAGGACGTGGTGATCACCGCGCGAGCTGGCGCGGCGCGATGCGCAAGCGCCGAGCAGGGCGAGAGCTCCGAGCGGAGGGCACGCGGACCGTGCGCAGCGCTGACTGGAGCCTCGACTCTAGATCGGTCGACCGCGATCCGCCGAGGCAGACCCCGTTCCCGCTGCCGTTCCCGTTCCCGCTGCCGTTCCCGTTCCCGATCCCGTTCCCGTTCCCGTTCCCGCTGCCGTTCCCGATCCCGTTCCCGTTCCCGTTCCCGCCGCCGGGCCGGGCTCGGCGGCGGCGCGCCGAAAATGCGAAGGGCCGCGTTGCCGCGGCCCCCTGCATTCGAGCTTTCGCTCCTGGCTTACTTGCCGTCTTCCGGCTTCGCCAGCGCGAGCGCCGAGACGACCACGCCCGCGATCGCCGCGATGAACATCAGCTTCGCGCCGATGGCCGCCTTGAGCAGATCGAAGAAGCCGCCGCGGAACTTGAAGATGACGAACGCGAAGCCGATGAGGGCCGCGATGCCCTGGGGCCGCTTGAAGCCCTTGGCTGCACCCATCGCGCCCATGACGGCGGCGAGCGCATAGCCGGCCATCACCAGGTAGACCTGGACGCCTTCACCGGGTGCCTTGTGCACATCCCAGAAGCTGATCGACATGCCCTCGGCCGAGACCATGGGCAGGAAACAACCAATTAGACCGAGCAGACCGCACGCAAGCACCGCGAACTTGATGTTCTTCACTGGTTCCTCTCCGGCAGAAGTGGGGACAGAGTACACTGCCTGTTACGCCAAAGGTGAGCTTTCGATCTCCCATCGGTCGCAAGAAAACCGCCGCTGTGTGTAATTTTCCTCGGTGCTGCAAGGCTCATGGAACCTCTGACCGCCGCTGAAGCGGACGAGCTGCTCGACGGGTTGCCGCTCGTGCCGGCGATGGCGGGATCGATCGCGGAGATGAAAGCGTTGCGCGAACGTTGCCTGGCCGTCGGGATTCCCGCGCTCGTCGGGTGTCCGGCGGCGGGCAAGGGTTGAGGGACGCGGACGCACCTCCTGGTCGAGGAGGACGATGTGCCCCAGGTCGCCGAGATGTTGAAGGGCGACTGGCGCGAGATGCTGGCGCGCGAGGGCGCGGCGGCGGTCGATCTGTCGGGGGACGCGTGCCCGGCGTGCGGGTGCCGGGCCGAGCTCGTGGCAGGCGCGTGCGCCGACTGCGGGTTGCAGCTCGAGTGATCGCTCTGTAGATTGCGCCGCAGATGTCGTCGGAGGAGTTGCCCACGGAGATCGCGAAGCGGCGGACGTTCGCGATCATTGCTCACCCCGACGCCGGCAAGACCACGCTGACCGAGAAGCTGCTGCTGTACGGAGGCGCGATCCAGCTGGCGGGCGCGGTCAAGGCGCGCGGCGATCGGCGGCGCGCGACCAGCGACTGGATGAAGGTCGAGCGCGAGCGCGGCATCAGCGTGACGACGAGCGTGATGACGTTCGACTACGCGGATCGCACGTTCAACCTGCTCGACACGCCCGGCCACCAGGACTTCAGCGAAGACACCTACCGCACGCTGACCGCGGTCGACAGCGCCGTCATGGTGATCGATGCGGCGAAGGGCATCGAGAGCCAGACGCGCAAGCTGTTCGAGGTGTGCCGGTTGCGCGATGTGCCGATCGCGACGTTCATCAACAAGATGGACCGCGAGGGTCGCGATCCGTTCGAGTTGCTCGACGAGATCGGCCACGACCTGCAGCTCGAGGTCACGCCCGCGAGCTGGCCGATCGGATCGGGACGGACGTTCCTCGGGTGCTACGACCTGTTCGCCGACAAGCTGATCTTGATGGAGCGGACGAAGGGCGAGTATTTGCAGGAGGGCATCGAGATCAACGGCATCGATGATCCGAAGCTCGACAAGCTGCTACCCGAGGGTGCTGTTGCGAAGCTACGCGAGGACGTCGAAATGGTCCGCGAGCTGTGCCCGAAGTTCGATCACCAGATGTATCTGGCGGGGCATCAGACGCCGGTGTTCTTCGGTAGCGCCGTGAACAACTTCGGCGTGCAGGAGCTGCTCGCGGGCATCGCGAAGCTGGCGCCGCCGCCGCGGGCGCAGCCGGCGCGCGAGCGGCCGATCGCGCCGACCGAACCGAAGGTGTCGGGCTTCGTGTTCAAGATCCAGGCGAACATGGATCCGAAGCACCGCGATCGCATCGCGTTCGTGCGGCTCGCGAGCGGTCACTTCACGCGCGGCATGCGGCTGACGGTGCCGCGCACGGGGAAGGTCCAGAGCGTGCACAACGCGATGGTGTTCCAGGCGAACCAGCGCGAGCTCGCCGAGGATGCGTGGGCGGGTGACATCGTCGGCATTCCGAATCACGGCACGCTGCGCATCGGCGACGCGCTGACCGAGGGCGAGGCGTTGCACTTCACGGGGATTCCGAGCTTCGCGCCGGAGTTTCTGCGCCGCGTGCGCGCGAATGATCCGATGAAGGCCAAGCACCTGGGCCGCGCGCTCGAGCAGATCGCCGAGGAGGGCGCGGCGCAGGTGTTCAAGATGTTCCTCGGCAGCGACTTCATCGTCGGCGTCGTCGGCGCGCTGCAGTTCGAGGTGCTCGCCGATCGCATCGCGAGCGAGTTCGATCTGCCGTGTCACTTCGAGAGCACGAGCTTCGAGGTCGTGCGGTGGGTCGATGCGGATGATCCGAAGCTGATCAAGAAGTTCGCGGACGCGAACCGCGACAACATCGCCGAGGACCACAGCGGGGCGACGGTGTTCCTCGCGCGCAACGAGTGGCAGATGAACCGCGCGAAGCAGGACTATCCGAACCTGCGCTTCTTGGCGACCCGCGAGCAGGCGCCGCTCACGGCTGCCAGCGCGTAGCGACGAAGACGATCAGCTCGCGCACCTTCGGCGTGTTCTGCGGGCCGAGCAGCGACGGAAACCCGAGCTCGCCGCCGACGTCGTACGACGACACGTGCACCTTCACGCCGGCGCCGACGGGCACGCGCCAGCCGTCACGCCACGTCGCGAAGTCGGCGTTCCAGCCGGTGTCGATCCACACACGCGAGGAGCCCAGGTCGACGGCCGCGCGCACCGGCAGCACGAGCGCGTGGTCGTTGCCCTTGTCGCGATTGGCGAGCCCCAGCTGGAGATACGGATCGGCGTCGAGCGCGAACCGCCCCCACCGGCCCTGCACGAGGGCGCCGAGCGTCACGGCCGGCTTCACCGGGCTGATATCGCGCAGCAGCAGGCGCGCGCGCGGGGCGAGCCAGGGCAGCGCGGCGTAGCGCGCGTCGAGGCCGCTGCCGCGATAGATGTGCGTGCAGGCAAGCGGGTCGCTCGATGCAAGACAGAGTGTCGCGCCGGGCTCGAACCGATCTACGCTCGCATGCGAGTGCACGAGGCCGATCGTCCAGCGAGGCGCGGCGCCCCACCACAGATCGGGGGCGAGCGAGAACGGCCGCGCGACGTGGCCCGGCTCGAGATCGATCTCGGTGACGAGCTGCGCATCGATCGCGCCCGTTGCGGAGTCCGCAGCCGCACGCGCACACAGCATCGCGAGCAGCAGCGCTACGCGCACGTCGCGACCCTATCATGCGCCGTTCTGCTCGCGCTCGCGGCCTGCCAGCACGACATCGCCGATACCGACGGGGCGTTCTACCACTTCGACGATCGCCGCATTCACTGCGCGATCGATATCGACTCGCATACGCGCAACGACGCCGAGAGCATCGACAGCGGCCTCGACCGCGCACGCGATCGCGGGGAGGTGATCGAGCTGTTCGCGCACCACCCCGGCGTCACGGTTCCCACGCCGACGATCGAGCACGTGCTCGCCGGCGCGCGCGACCGCGGCCTTCGCTTTCTCACGTACAGCGACCTCGCGACCGCCCCGCCGGGCCCGGGCATCCTGCTGTCGTTCGACGACAAGTGGGTCGACGCGTGGTTCTCGCTGCGCTCGCTGTTCGCGCAGTACAACGCGCGCGTCACGTTCTTCATCGCGTACTACCCGGACTACACGGCTTCGCAGCGCGAAGAGCTGCAGCAGCTCGCTGCCGACGGCCACGACATCGAGGCGCACTCGATCGCGCATCGCCGCGCCCCCGAGTACGTCGAAGCGCGAGGCCTGCGCGCGTATCTCGACGAGGATGTCCTGCCCTCGATCGACCTGCTCCAGCGCGACGGTTATCCGATCACGACGTTCGCGTATCCGTTCGGCTCGCGCACCGCCGAGACCGATCGCGCGATCCTCGAGCACGTCGCCTACATTCGCTCCGTCGCGTTCACATGGTCTGGTGTGGCAGACCCCTGTCCCTATTAGGGCACGTGTACCGAATCGTATGTTGATCGGCCCGATCCCATCGGGCCCACTGGAGACATGCAACGAGTAGCGGTTCTCGTCGTGTTTGCTGTGGTCGCGTGCGGTGGAGGGAAGAAGGGAGGCGGCAACGGAACACCGGATGCCTCGAACCCGTGCGGCGTGTTCGGCACGGCCTGCACGACCGGCACGCAGTGCTGCTCGGGCATGTGCGATCCGCAAGGCGCGTGCTCCGCGAACGATCCGACGACGTGCGGCTCCGCCGGCACCTCGTGCTCTGCGAACACCGATTGCTGCACGACCTCGTGCGTCGGCAACGTGTGCTCCGACCATCAGTGCACGTCCGACGCGCAGTCATGTAGCGCGGACGGCGAGTGCTGTAGCGGCAAGTGCACCAATGGCAAGTGCGAGCAGCTCAACTCGAGCTGTCATACGGACGGCAACGCGTGCACCGCGAACACCGACTGCTGCTCGAGCCTGTGCAACGCGAACCACATCTGCGGTCCGTCGTCGTTCTGCGTCCAGGACGGCGATGCGTGCGCGCACGACAGCGAGTGCTGCGGTGATCTCTGCGACATCATGCCGGGCCACACGATCGGCCTCTGCACGCACCCGATGCCGGGCAGCACGAACTGCCAGGCCGGCGTCGACGGCACGGTGTGCAACGGCTGCGGCGACTGCTGCTCGCGCCTGTGCGAGGTCTACGCGCCGACGGGCGTGAAGATCTGCCAGCCGGCCGAGGGCTGCCGCGTCGACGGCGACATCTGCCATCAGGACTCCGACTGCTGTGGCGCGGCGGGCACCGGCCTGCCGGGCGATGGTCACGTGACGTGTCTCAAGCAGAACGCCAGCGATCCGGTCGGCATCTGCCGCAACCCGATGGCGTGCGATCCCGAGGGCGACGTCTGCCACTACAAGAACTACGCCGCGTGCGGAAACTCGAGCGCGCGTAACGACTGCTGCGGTGGTACCGGCAACTCCGGCGTCTGCCAGCTCGACGCGCTCGGCGTGCCGCGCTGCTATGGCCTCGGCTCCGGCTGCCAGATGGCGGGCTCGGACTGTGCGTTCAGCGGCGACTGCTGCAACGGCGAGCCGTGCGTGCCCGATGGCAGCGGCCACCTCCACTGCGGCGCGGGCTGCGTCAACACCGGCGGGCAGTGCTCGGCGACCGCCGACTGCTGCAACGGTGAGACGTGCGTGTTCACCGCGGGTCAGGAGTTCGGTACGTGCGGCGCCTCCGGCAGCGGCAGCGCGGCGTGTGCCCTCGAGGGCCAGAGCTGTACGGCAAACGGCCAGTGCTGCAACAACGACTGCAACATCGTCGATGGCACTGGCGCGGTTGTTCCGTGCACCGGCCAGGCCGGCTGCACCTGCTTCGTCCCGCTCTTCTAGAGCGAGAACTGCAGCGTGACCTTGTTGACGGTACCGACGTCCTGCGCGGCGGTATCGGAAACATTGAGCGTCCACGTTCCGTTGACGCTGCTACCGAGCTCGGCCGCCGACAGCGTGTAGGTGTCGACGATGTTGTCGGTCGAGCCGCCCTGGTTCATGACCAGGGTCTTGACGTCGTGGCCGTCCTTGCGGAGCGTCAGCACGAGGTCGCCACGGTACGTGTGCGTGATGTCGACGGAGACCGCGAGGCCCTTCGGGCTCGTGACGCCGGAGACCGGGACGTCGACGTTGACGCCCGCCGGGTCGTTATCCGGGATCTGCGTGCCCGGCGTGACCGAGAAGTCCTTCGTCGCGCCACCGCCGCCGCCGCCGTTGTCGTCGGGACCGACCGCGAGCTTGACGAGCTTCTTGACGTTCGCGACATCGACGTACGGGTTGCTCGGCGAGCCCCACGTGCCGGTCGGCGACCACAAAAAGTCGACGTGGTTGTTCTGCGTGTCGGTGCAGTAGCGGCCGCCGATCACCTTGCCGGCCGAGCTGACCTCGAGGATGTAGTGGTAGTCGTCGGTCGACTCGTTGTTGTGGAAGCCGATCGGCGACGTGCCCGGGTAGCCCTCGACGACGTACGTCACCGTCATGCGGACGTCATAGAGCTTCTTGGCCTTCGTGTTGAACGTCCACGTGCTGCCGCTCGCGCCGACGCACTGGTTCGCCTTGCTCGCGGAGACTTCGTTCTGCTGCGTGATCTCGTAGCCGGCGACCGGCTGGTTCCACACCTCGTAGTTCGCGGTGCGGTCCTCGATCAGCGGCAGCGTGGTGAGTCCGAGGAAGTTCGTCATCACGACGTGGAGCGCGCCCGGGTTGACGTCGGCGCAGTCGTCGTTCGCGGAGCCGTGAACGTCGTGCGTGATCTCCTTGCTGTTGCAGCGACCGCCGAGCATGACGGCGCTCGTCGAGTCGAACGAGTTCTGGCCGATCGCCTTGATGTCGCCGACCTCGAAGCGCACGCCGTTCATGGTCACCGCGTGCTGCGGCTCGGGAACGAGCTGCGACGCCGGCGTCCACGCGTGGCAGGTGCCCCACCAGCCAGCGATGCCGTCGACCGTGCCGTCGGTGCCGACGTCGTCGACCTTGCCGTCGCCGTCGTTGTCGATGCCGTCGTGCATCTGGCCGCCGCCCTGGAACTCCTGCGTCTGCCACTTCGCGGCCGGACCCGCGCAGTTGTTGTACGTGTCCCACGCGGCCTTCGCGCCGGCCCCGTAGAACGAGCTCGGATACGTCGCGCAGCCGGGTGCGTTGTTGAACGCGGCGTCGTACTTCTCGAGCGGCGACTTCACGTTCGCGCCCTGCCAGCGGTTGTTGTGCGAGCCTTCGCTCGTCGGCCAGTAGGTGTCGGCCCAGATCGACTCCGCCTTGCCGACGGCCTCGGGATACGTGCTCTTCCACACCGGCGTATCGCGGAAGCCCTTCTTGGGGAGCTTGCTCAGGTCGTACGTCAGGTGCTGCGACATGCGCGCCGGATCGTTCTTGTAGTCGAACCCGTCGGCCTTGCCGCCGCCGCTCGCCGGCGCGGCGCAGTCGATGTCGCCCGGCTGGCAATCGTCGGCCGGGCCGTCGTTGGTGGAAGCACAGGCAGACGCGAGAAGGCTCAAGCCAAGATAGATCCGCTTCATGATGGCCGCGTGGCAAAGCACCCCGCGTGCCACCGGTAAGTGGTCGGATCACCGCGCGGCGCTGCTGGTGACTTCAGGCGACTAGCCGGCTAGCGTCGTTTCCATGCGGAAGGCGTTCGTGATCGTGCTGGCTGCATGCGGCTCGCACGCGCAGGTGCCGGTGAGCGTGCTGGCCCTGCATCCGGCGACGCCGTCGACGAACCCGGCCGCGGCCGAGAAGCTCGCGGCGAGCACGCAGGCGATCACCGCGCTCGACCTCGACGCGGCGAAGGCCGACCTCGACGCCGTCGACAAGACCGGCCCGCTCGATCACGACGAGCACGTCAAGCTGTGGGAGCAGCGCGGGATCGTCGCGGCATACGTCGACGACGTCGCGGGCGCCAAGCGCGCGTTCGACATGCTGCTCGCGCTCGACCCCGGCCACTTCCTCTCGTACTACGTCTCGCCGAAGGCGACGTTCGTGTTCGAGGAGCTGCGCAATCAAAAGGACCGCACGCCTCCCGCCGTCGACGTGCAGTGGCAGCGCGGCGGCAAGGTCGGCGATCCGGTGCCGCTCGATCTGTCGGTCGTCGCCGATCCGAAGCAGTTTCTCCACCGCGCGACGCTGTACGTTCGCACGCGCGGCGAGCCGAGCTGGCGCGCAGCCGACGTCACGCTGCAGAAGGATCAGCGCGTCGTGCTGCCGCCCGTCGAGGCGACGAAGCCGGTGTCGCTCGAGCTGTACCTGCGCGCGTACGACGATCGCGGCAACGAGGTGCTGACGTGGGCCGATCCGGCGCGGCCGCGCGAGATCGCGCTGCGCTATGACCCACCGCCGCCGTGGTACCGCACGTGGTGGGCGATCACGATCGCCTCCGGCATCGTCGCGATCGGCACCGGGATCACGGTCTACGAGCTGACGTGGGCGCCGTCGGACAAGGTCAACGGCAGCGCGAGCGTTACTGGGTCGTGACGACCTTCTGCGTCCACTGAGCGATGTGGTTGTCGCTCGTGATGTCCTGGAACGGCAGCCGGAACGGCGCGTTGCTCGGATCGACGCTCGACGACGCCTGGTTCGGGAAGAACGGCGTCATCCAGATCTGCGGGCGCGCCTGGCCGACGAGACGCACGCCGAAGTCGCGCTTGCTCGACACCGTCACCCAGAACATCGGCTCCGCGTTGGCGCCGAGCGTCTGCTGGAACGGCGCCCAGCGGCCCCACGAGTTCGTCAGACCGGCCGGCGCCTGATCCGCGGCGGTGAGCTCCATCGCCGGGCCGCCGGTGGCCTTGATCACGTACAGCGACGCGTTCGCGTTGTTGTACGCATCGCCGCTCGGCGCGCGGTTGAACAGCACCCAGTTGCCGTCGGGCGACCACGACGGGTAGTAGTTGTTCGAGCTGTCGACAACGAGCGGCGTCTCGGGACCGAACGTGTCGGTGTTCGCGTCGTAGGTGCGCCAGTAGATGCCGCCCTGCGTGAACGACCAGTCGGTACCGAAGCCCGTGGGACGTACGTAGACGAGCTTCGTGCCGTCGGGCGACAGATCGGGATGCGTCGCGGGGCCCGCCGACGGCATGGCGACGATCGCCGACTGGTCAGCGTAGCGGCGCACCGTGATCGTGCCGAGGTACGCGGAGAGGAACTTCGCGCCGTCGGGCGTGAACGTTCCGAAGTTCCACTTGTTCGACAGATCCTGGCGCGCCGACGACGCGACATCGACCATCGCGGCCGTGTTCGTGTTGTTGCTCCAGTTGCCGCCGTCGTACGTGATCGCCATCTCCTTGCCGTCCCTCGACAGCACGTGACACGCGACGCAGCGGCCGGCCTGCACCGTCGTCATGTACTGCTCGGCGGGGACACCGGGCTCGCTCATGTCGTGGCGGAAGATGCCGTACGCGCCGCCGGTCGACGACGTCGCCGCCCAGTAGTACATGCCGCCGAGCATGTCCTCGTTCGTCAGCTGCACCATGCGCGGCGCGCCGGCGCCGATCGTGCCGGGGTTGCTCGAGAGCAGCGCGCGCACGCGGTACTGCACCGTCGGCTCGTAGCCGACCGCGGCGAGCCACTCGGCGGCGAGGAAGGACATCCAGCCCGGGTTCGGACCGGCCGCCGCCGCGCCGTTGCCGCCGCCGACGTACGCCTTGACGTCCGCGAACTCGGTCGTCAGCGAGATCTCGTAGATGTCGTGCGCGGTCGCGTCAGTCCAGTGGACCTCGAAGTCGCCGAGGTTGCGCGGCATGACGACGCCCGCCGGCGGATACACGACGCTGGGCGCCGTCGCGGGATCCTCGGTGCCGTTCGCGAACAGATCGGGCGTGTTCGCGGGCAGGCTGGGATCGACGCGGATGTCCTTCACGCGCGCGATGACCTGCGCGGTCGCCGACTTGTCGCTCCACGCGCCGAGCACGGTCGCCTTGCCGGCGGTCGTCATCGCGAGCGTCTGCGCGGTGAAGCTGCCGAAGCCGGAGTCGATCGAGAACGTCACCTGACCCGTGACGTCCTTCGTCGAGCCGTCCGGATACGTGAGCGTCGCGGTGAAGTCTTCGGTCGCTGGCGCGCCGTTGAGAATCAGCAGCTCGCTGGTCGGCGGACCGATCGTCAGCGTCGCGTCTGCATCATTCTTGGTGCTGCCGTGATGTGATGCGCACGCGGCGAGCGCGCACAAAAATCCCAGGATCCGGGCCCTCATCATGAGGGTGATACTACTCCGCCTCATGGCGGCGAGAAGCTGTCATCTCCTCGCTGTTGATGGGGACAAGAGACCCTAGCGTGGTAAGCCACGGGCGTGCGCACCCTGACCTCGGTCCACGGAAACTCGCAGCGTCTCGATGGCGGCGCGATGTTCGGCAACGCGCCCAAGGGCATGTGGGAAAAGTGGATTCCCGCAGACGACAAGAACCGGATCCCGCTCGCCTGCCGCTGCCTGCTCGTGCGCGACGGCGGTCGGACCGTGCTGTGCGAGGCCGGCATCGGCGCGTTCTTCGAGCCGGCGATGCGCGACCGCTACGGTGTCGTCGAGGATCGCCACGTCCTGCTCGAGTCGCTCGCGGCGGTCGGCGTCGCGCCCGAGGCGATCGATGTCGTCGTGCTCTCGCACCTCCACTTCGATCACGCGGGCGGCCTGTTGCCGGCGTGGGGCGGCGCCAAGGAGCTCGTGTTTCCGCGCGCTTCGTATGTCGTCGGCGCGGAGGCGTGGGACCGCGCGGTCCATCCGCACTCGCGCGATCGCGCATCGTTCATCCCCGGCCTGACCGAGCTGATCGAGGCAACGGGTCGGCTCGAGCTCGTCAGCGGCGATACGTCGAAGACGCTCGGCGATGGCTACCGCTTCCACCGCAGCGAAGGTCACACGCCGGGCCTGCTGCTGACCGAGGTCGCGATGCCCGACGGACCGGTCGTGTTCTGCGCCGACCTGATCCCGGGCAAGGCGTGGGTCCACCTGCCGATCACGATGGGCTACGATCGCTACCCCGAGCTCCTGATCGACGAGAAGGCCGCGCTGCTGGGAGGCTTGCTCCCGCAACACGGCCGTCTGTTCTTCACGCACGATCCGGTCGTCGCGATGGGAACGCTCGTGCGCGACGATCGCGGCAAGTTCGGCGTCTCGAACGAGCTGCGCGAGCTACGCGACCTCGCTCACTGAGCGCACGCCGCATCGGCCCAGCGCGCCGCGAACATGCCGCCGCGGACATCGGCCGACTCGACGTACTTGCCCTTGATGATGCCGTGGTCGCCGTCCTTCGCGATCCACTTCGCCTGGAAGTCGCCACCGCCGTACGTGCCGGCGAGGATGCCCTTGAAGCGGCCCGCATCGTCGATGAACTTGCCGAACAGCACCCTGTCGCCGTTCTTGCGCTGGCCGTAGATGCCGCGCACGTGGCCGATCACCGCGCCCTCCGGCCCGACGACGAGCCCGCGATACACGCCGAGATTCGGCAGCAGCTGGTGCCAGCGGCCGCGCATGAAGCCGTGCTCGCAGCCATCGTGGTCGCGCAGCGCCGCCGCGACGATCTTGAAGCCGTCGCCCGCATCGACGACGAGCGGTCCCGTCGCGAGCTGCGCGAGGTCGAGCGTGTAGCTCGCGCCGCCGTTCGCGGGCGCGTAGGTCAGCGTCAGCGGATCGGCGCTCGACGGCGTCGGATCGAGCACGCGCAGCGCGAGGCCGTCGACGAACGGCTTCGTGATGCTCGCGAACGACACGCTGTCCTTGCTCGTGCGCGGATCGAGATGATCGGTCGCCGCCTCGAAGCCGATCGTGCGGCTCACGACAAGCGCGCCACGCGAGATCGTCAGCGAGCCGCTCCAGTCGCGCGCGACGCCGTTCGGATCCGCCGGCAGCTTGCCCCACGCGATCACGAGGCGATGGCTCGCGACATCGGGCGCCGCCGCGATCGTCGTGACGCCGGGATCGCTGGCCATCGAGTCGGAGACCGCCGTGTCGGCCTCGATGCTCATCGCATCGAACGCGACCTGATCGCCAAACATCGGCGCCTCGTCGGCGGTCGTCTCGCCGCCGTTGCTCTGCTCGATCGCAGATTGCGCGGTGGAGGAGTTGTCGGTGGACGCGGGCGCCTGATCGACACAGGCCGCGGACGCGAGGAGGAGAGCAAGTGGAAGTTGGCGCATGCCGAGGACATCAGCAACGAGCGCGCCACGCGTAAGTCCACGGCCCGTTGTCGACGGTGGAACCTCGAGGTACCGGCGCCTGCTCGCGGCTGGTACGTCGAGGTGCCGTCAGCGCTGCGTGATCGTGACGGATTGCCCGTCCGCGACCGTGAACGTCTGCCGGTCGAGCTCTTGGCCCGTCGCGGGATCCGAGAACACGACCGTGTGTTTGCCGGCTCCGATCTTCTGATGGAAGGCCGGCACCGGTATCTGCTGCCCGTCGATTGTCGTATTCGTGTACTTGTCGCCCTTGAACTTGATGCTGACGAAGCCGCTGCCAGCGGGAGGCGCGACAACCGCCGCATCGATCGGCAGCACCGCCGCATCCGGCTTCGGCGCCACGGCGTGATGGCCCGCGTCGGCGACGACTGCCGCATCGCGCGGTGCCGCATCGACCCGCACGACCGCGTCGGCCGGCGCATCGCTCGCCGCATCGCCCGTGGCGTCGGGCCGCGCCGCATCGATCGCCAGCCGCGCATCCGGCAGCGCCGCGTCGTGCTCGACGGCAACGCCATGCGACCGCGTCGCGAGATACACGGCGACGCCACCACCCGCGAGCAGCAGCAACAACACGAGCGCGATCCACGGCGCGCGGCTGCGCGGCAGCGCGAGGCTTCCCGTCCCGCCGATCGATGTGCCCGGCGAGCGCTCCTCGGCGACCGCCTCGTCGAGCGTCGGCGCCTTCGTCTGCACGACGGGCGCTGCCGCCTGCACCGGCGTCGAGCCCGGCGCGAGCGGCGCGACTTGCGTGACCTGCGCGGTCGAGCGGCCGATCGCCTTGGGCAGCGGCGTGGTGCCGGCGACGACCGAGGCGAGCCACGCGCGGTGCGACTCGCGCTGCTCGGCGAGCGTGCGGTCGGTCCAGGCCGCGAGCGACTCGCCCGCGTGCGTGGTGACGACCTGCTCGAGCGAGTCGGCGAATGCGGCGGCGGTCGGCGTGCGCGTCGCGAGGCTGCGATCGAGCGCGTTCATGATCGCGGCGTCGAGGCCGAGCGGCAGCTCCTCGCCCAGCGCGCGCGATGGCGGCACGAGCGGCTGCTGCTCGACGGCGAGCGCGACGCTATAGATCGAGTCGCCCTCGAACAGGTGCTTGCCGGTCAGCATCTCCCACGCGACGACCGCGAGCGAGAAGACGTCGGAGCGGCGGTCCATCGGCTCGTTCTTCACCTGCTCCGGCGACATGTACGGCGGCTTGCCCTTGACCGTGCCGAACTCGGTGACCGGCGCCTGGCGGTTCTTGATCAGCGCGATGCCGAAGTCGATCACCTTGACGTGGCCGTCGTAGCCGACCATCAAGTTGTCGGGCGAGATGTCGCGATGGACGAGGCCGAGCGGCGTGCCGGCGAGATCGCGCGCCTCGTGTGCGGCGTGCAGCCCGCGGGCGGCCTCGGCGATCGCGCGCGCGACGATGAGCGGAGGCAGCCGCTCGAGATCGCGGAATGCGATGCCGGCGACGTACTCCATCACCATGTAGAGCGTGCCGCCGTCCTCGCCGAAGTCGTGGACGTGCGCGATGCCGGGATGATTGAGGCGCGCGAGGATCGCGGCCTCGTCGAGGAACATCGCGCGCACCGACGGGGCGTTCGCGTACTCGGGGCGGATCGTCTTGATCGCGACGAGCTGCTCGAAGGCGCCCGGGCCGCGGCGGCGACCGAGGAGCACCGACCCCATTCCACCCGACTTCAGCTCGTAGACGATCTCGTAGTTGCCGAAGCGCGAGATCAATCGGGCTCTCCGTCGTCGGCGGGGCGCTCGACGATGCCGTGCTTGTACAGCAGCTCGCGGAAGTGGCGGCGCGACAGGCCGGCGTGCTCGGCGGCGCGCGTGACGTTCTGGTTCGCGGTCGCGAACACGAGGGAGACGTAGCGGCGCTCGAAGTGATCGTTCCAGCGCTCCTTCGCATCCTTGAACGGCAGCGAGGTGTCGACGACCTCCGCGTGCTGCGGCGCAGCCGCCGACGGATCGAGCCACAGCCGGAGGTCGCGGAACTTCACGTTCGGCCCCGACAGCGCCCACGCGCGCTCGAGGACGTTGCGCAGCTCGCGGACGTTGCCGGGCCATGCGTAGCGGCGCATGCGGTCGAGGTTGTCGCCGTCGATCGGGCCGGGTGCGGCGCCGCGGCGCGCGTAGAACGTCGCGATCAGGTGCGGCAGGTCCTCGAGGCGCTCGCGCAGCGGCGGCAGCGCGACGTGCACGACCGCGAGGCGATAGAACAGATCGAAGCGAAACTCCTTCGCGGTCACCATCCGCTGGAGATCGCGGTGCGTCGCGGCGACGACGCGCGTATCGACCTTGATCGGACGATCGGCACCGACCGGCTGCACCGTCTGCGCTTCGAGCACGCGCAGCAGCTTGGCCTGCGCCGCGAGCGGCAGCTCGCCGAGCTCGTCGAGGAACAGCGTCCCGCCGCTCGCCTCCGCGAACGCGCCCTTGCGATCGCGCTCGGCGCCGGTGAACGCGCCCTTGACGTGCCCGAACAGGTGCGAGTCGATCAGGTTCTCCGCGATCGCCGAGCAATCGACGACGACGAACGGCCCCGCCGCGCGCCCCGACGCATCGTGGATCGCCTGCGCCGCGAGCTCCTTGCCGGTGCCCGACTCGCCTTCGATCAGCACCGTCGCATCGCTCGGCGCCGCCATCTCGAGCACCGCGAACAGCTCGCGCATCGCGACACTCTGCCCCGCCATCTTGCCAAAGTGATCCTTGTCGCTCGGCGGCAGCGAGGGCGTATCGCCCGCGGAGATCCGCACCGACGCACCGCCGACCTTGATCGTGGCGCCTTGCGGAACGACGACCTCGGTGATGCGCGAGCCCTGAACCCAGGTGCCGTTCGTCGAGCCGAGGTCCTTGACGCGAATGCCGTCGGGCGTGATCGCGAGCTCGGCGTGCCGACGAGAAACCTGCGGATCGGTCAGCACGACGTCGCACGTCGCGTGCGCCCCGAGTGTGATCGGCCGCGCACCGAGCGCGACGACAGGACCGTCCTGGCCCAGCACCTGCACCGAGTACGACCGCGGCGCGGTGCGGCCGCGCGTGGCAGGCGTGGCGAGCCCGGTCTGGATCAGCGTGCGCCGATCGAACGACACGTCACCGAGGATAACCGAGATGGATGTTAACGTTCACGCGATGCGCAGAGTCTTGTGGATTGTCGTGCTGGCCGCGTGCAGCAGCGATCCGACGCTGCACGTCACCGTCACGCATCCGGCGGGCTCGCAGGTCGTCAAGACGGTCGTCAGCGTGTACGAGGGCGCGTTCGGCTGCGTCGACGTCGAGTTCGGCGATCTGACGCACGACCAGCTGCAGGCGTCGCTCGTCGCCGAGGAGACGATCGCGCAGGGCGCCGCGCCGGTCGGCAACCTCGACGGGATCTCGCGCGCCGATCCGAAGATCGTCGTCGCGCGCGGCTACGGCAGCGACGGCCGGCTACGCACGGAAGGCTGTGCGGAGAAGGATCTCGTGCAGGGTGCCGACGAGCTCGCGCTGACGACGGTGATGACGGCGACGGCCAGCGTCGCGCTCGCCGATCCGACGCGCGCCGACGTGTTCGGCCTCGCCGTCGCCGCGACCGATGCCGATGGCAAGGAGCTCGACGGGCGGCCGGTGAGCTGGCGCGTGTATGCGCCTGTCGGCGCGATGCCGGCCGCGACGAATAACGTGACGACCTCCGCCGACTCGTCGTGGACGCCGAAGGCGCCGACGTGCACGTCGAAGGGCCTCGCCGTGATCCATCCGGTGCCGCCGAGCACCGTCGGTGGGTACGCGATCCAGGCGCGCGTCGCGTGGGCCGCGGAGGCGGTGCCGCTGTACTCGGCGGTCGTCGCGGATCTGTCGATCGCGCAGCTGTCGCCGCCCGCCGGCGTGTCGCGCGTGTGCGCGATCGGCCGCGCCGCCGGCATCCCGAAGCTCGTGTGCCTCACCGGGAGCGGCGCGACGAGCTACGACGTGGCGGCAAGCGGTGCGCCGACGGCGAGCTCGACCGTGCCGCTGGTCAATCCGATCGGCGTGTACGCGGTGCCGAGCGGCAGCGATGCGGCGGTGTACGCGATGGATCGCAGCGGCGTGCCGACGCGCGTGTTTCCGTCGACGCAGACCGGCAACTGCGGCGGGTGCAACGTGACGCTCGACGACGTGCTGTTCCTGCCCGCGTGCGGAAGCAGCCCCGCGAAGGTGCTCGTGCACGACACGACGGCCGCCGCGGCGACGCAGGTGAAGTGGATGGATCCGGCGGGTGGCGCGCTGACGAATTTCCCGACGGCGCTGCGGACCGGCGAGGCGCTGTCGAAGCTCGAGCTCGAATCGGCGGGCTGCGCGAGCGAGCTCGATCCGGCGGCGGGCACGTACACGACGCAGCAAGTCGCCGTGATCGATCTGACGCGGCCCGCGACCGGTGTGCCGATCGCATCGCGCGCGCACTTCGCGTGCGGCACGGGCATGTGCCAGTCGCTCGACATGCCGATCGCGGGCGGCGCGGCGGGCTTCTCGGGCGGGATGCAGCCGTACGTGATCGGCACCGCGATCGATGCGACCGGCGTCGTGCTGACGTCGTTGCTCGTCGTCAAGGATCCGAGCGGCAGCGATCACTGGGTCGAGCTCGCGCGCCAGCCGTCGGCCAGCCTGCCCCACCGGATCGCGAGCGGCCAGCTCGACGACGACGGCTCGCCCGACAAGGTCTGGGACATGAAGACCAAGCTCGGCGGGCTCGTCGAGATCGCGTACGCGCGGCTGGTCGGGAACGAGCCGCTCGCGGGGCTGTCGCTGCAGCTCGAGCAGCAGGAGCCGCCGCTCGTCGCGCTCGATCTGCTCGTCGGCGATGTCACCGGCGACGGCCGCGACGACATCATCGTCGTCGGTCAGACCGTCGATGCGTCGAAGACCGGCGTCGCGGTGGCGCCATCGCATGCGCCCGCTCCGATCGGCATGCTGAAGACGGATCCGACGTGCGCGCCTTGATGCTCGCCGCGCTGCTTGCGGCGTGCGGCGGACACCCACATCCGGCGCCGCCGCCGCGCTTCGATGCCGACGGGCTCGCCGCCGATGTCGACGGCGTGATGGGCAAGCTCGCGGCCGCGACCGCGCGCGATCAGGATGACTGCCCTCGCCTCGTCGACGACCTCGACGCGGTTCTCGCCGGCTCGCGCCCGGTGTTCGATCGCGTGCACGAGGCCGAGCAGGACCCCGATCACGCCAAGCAGCTCGCGACCGCGATGAAGCCGTACCAGGACCAGCACCGCTCGACGGACATCGCAGCCGCGCTCGCCGTCTGTTTCCGTATGCACCGTGAGCTACAAGACAGAGTCCAGCACGTCGTCGATTCGATGCCGACGCTGTGACACGAGGCCGCCGCCCCGTGCGAAATTCACAGCATGTCGCGCTGGGTAGTCCTCGCGATGATCGCCGCGTGCGGTCATGCCGCGAAGCCTGCGCCGCAGCCGCCGCCCGGCACGACGCACGCCGCGCCCGTCGATGCGCCCGCGCGCCCACCCGCGCTCGAGGATGACCTGGCGCGGCTCGCCGACCGCGCCGTCAGGTTCTACGCGGACTGGCAGCAGGTGATGGCGGGCGTCGGAACGGACTGCGCGGCCGCGACCGCGAAGATCAACGCGCTCGCCGATGCGAACGCCGACTTCATCGCCGCGAACGCGAAGGTGATCCAGCAGGGCCACGACAAGGTCGTCGCGCTGCGCCAGGCCCTCGAGCCACACGCGACCGAGCTCGACGCGAGCGCGAAGGCGATCGTGCAGGCGCCCGCGATGGCCGCGTGCCACGACGATGCCGGCTTCGCGCACGCGATCGATCGGATCCAGGGAGACGCGTCGTGAAGAGCCTCGTGCTCGCGATCGTCCTCGCGCTCTGCGGCGTCGCACAGGTCGCGCGCGCGGACACTCCGCCGCCGACGAGCCCGGTGCCGCTGCCGTGGCAGCCACGCCAGCCGACGATCGCCGGCATCCCATTGCCCGACGCGACGACGACGACGGCCGAAGGCTCCGGCTCGGCCGCCGAGAAGCCTCCCGCATCGGCCCACACGTCGACGAAGGAAGACACGTTCTTCGCGATCAAGGTGATCGGCGGTCTCGTCGGGCTGCTCGTGCTCGCGTATCTCGGCGGACATCGCCGCGTCGTGCGGTTCCAGGAGCAGCTCGGCATCGGC
>JAFAOG010000616.1 GCA_019237945.1 Deltaproteobacteria bacterium
GCGCGCGACAGCGAGTGACAGCCGCTGCAGTTCGCGATCACGGGGCTCGGCTGCGTCGTCTGGCCAAACGTCTGCGTCATGATGCTGCCCGCCGACGACGACCACCAGTAGATCGCGGACGTGTCGATCGTGTCGTGCGACATGTGAAACGCGACGGGGCTGCTCGCGAACTTCGTCGCCGGGCTCGCCTGCGCGAGGCCCTCGACGGTGATCGTCAGCGTGTCGCCGGCGGCGGTGCCCGCGATCGCGGCCCAGTCGGCGGTCGAGAACGTCAGCTGCGGGTTCGGCGTGTAGGCGTCCACCGACGCGAACGTCGACTGCACGTGCAGGTGGAACAGGTCATTGCCGGCGGCCAGCCACTGCGCCTCGATCGGCGGCAGGTTGAGCGGCGCGACCGCCTGATCGATCGGGTACTGGATCGCAGGCGTCCGCGCGGCGTCGGTGCCCAGCGTCGCGGTGCCGAACAGCTGATCGGAGTTGGCGGGCGCACCCGGATCGATCACGGCGCCCGTCAGATCGATCCACAGCTCGGCGGTGCCGGCCGTGGTGCCGCACGCGCCGTTGACGGTGGTCTTGCCGCCGTGCGGTTGCGCGGTCAGCGTGGCGCCATTGAACGCGCCGAAGTTGCTGTCGACGGCGAGCGCGCAGCTGGCGGTGATGTCGTGCTCGCCGGTGCCGTCGGTGCCGTACACCGTGTACTGCTCGGTGTGTGTCGTGCCGAGCGCGATCGATACGTGGAGCAGCGCGGGCTCGATGCGGATCGACGAGTACACGCCGCCATCGCCACCGCCGCCATGATGATGCGAGGCACACCCGACCACGAGAATCGCGAGCAATCCGACGAGCCGGCTCATGATCGAACTCTACGAGCGCGTGCAAGCCCGCGAAAGGGGACGGTTGTCCCCACTGACATGTAAGTTGCGCGACCGCCGGTTACGATGGACGGTGAATCATGCGCGTCGTCGTCGTGGCCCTGCTCGCCGCCTGCACCAGCCCGACGGGCTCGGTCACGCAGGGCCTGTCGACGCAGACCAAGCACGAGCGCTATCAGCTGATCCGCGACAGCGCGGCGCAGATGGGCGTCTACAACGCCCCGCTGCTCGCTGGCATCGCGATCTCGGAGACCGGGCTCGCGCACTGCAACGCGGAGGTCAGCTACGGCTGCCCCGGGCCCGCCTCGCCGTCGTGCAACGGCGATCCGATCCTCGCGGGCGGCGCCGACGGCCCGTGCTCGGCGATGCAGGGCGGTCTCGGCATGTTCCAGTTCGACGCCGGCACGTACGCCGATACGGTCGCGACGTACGGCCCCGACATCCTGACGATCGAGGGCAACAGCGCGCAGGCGGTGTGGTTCGTGATCGACAAGGTCGAGCAGGACATCGCGGGGCATGCGACGTGGCTCGACGCGGCCGGCTGGATGAACGGCGTGCCGCTCGATGCGAGCGACGCGACGATGAACCAGTGGGCCGCGCTGCTCGCGTGCCGCTACAACGGCTGCTGCTCGACCTCGACGCTCTGCACGTCGCGCGCGAACGGCTACCGCGACAACGGGCTGACCGCATACTCCGACATGGGCGCCGACTTCTGGGGCGCGGTTGGCTGCAAGGCGCTCCCTGCCGACGGCGTGATCCCGGTGCGCTCGGCGTGCTACGTCGCCGGCGGCGACCCGCGCTACTGGCACCACGACGCGCCCGAGTGGACCAAGACGACGGCCGATCCGGCGCCCGCCAACTTCGGCGAGTGGATCATCAAGGTGCCGCGCGCCGGCCGCTACCACGTCGACGTCGACCTCGAGGGCGGCTCGTCGCACCAGGCCGCGTATGCGATCGCGCACGCCGGCGCGACCGAGTCGGTCGTCGTCGATCAGGCGAGCGCGACCGGCTACGTGTCGCTCGGCGACTTCGATTTCACCGGCTCGGGCGATGAGCACGTGCTGCTCGGCGACAACACCGGCGAGACCGGCGCGATGCTCGCGTTCACGTCGCTGCGCGTCGAGTCGCTCGATGCGCCGCCGCCGTCGGCGGGTTGCGGCTGCCAGGCGCGCGGCGGAGGCGCGGCGGCCGCGGGAAGCGCGTTCGTGCTGCTGGCGCTCCTGCGCCGACCGCGCATGCGCCGCCGCTGATCACGAGCGGTGGCGGTCGCTGTGGATCGAGCGGGCCGCAGCGACGGCGAACAGCACGGCGAGGCCTCCGAACACCGGGATGATCATGCCGACGATCACCGCCGCTCCCGTGTGCCCCGTGTTCATGAGCGCGATCGCGGCGATCCCGCACCCCACGAGCGCGACGAGCCCCGCGATCCCGAGCCCGCGCATGAACGCGGGCGACAGCGGACGTCCCAGCCGACCCGCCGACAGCGGCTTCGCGCGGTGCGCGGGGTCCCACGTCAGTCTGAAGTAGAGGTACAGCCAGAGCTTGATCGGAGCGACGAGGACGAGCGTGCTGTACATCGCGAGGTTGTCAAGGCCGAGGGCGAGCCCGACCGCCGTCGTCGCCGCAAGCACCGCCGCGATGGTGCCCATCACGCGCCGCACGCGTCGGACGCGGAGGTCATGCGCCGACGGCGGCGACGGCGGTGGCACGGGCGGGGCTTCGAGCTCGGCATTGCGAGCCTGCAGCGCCTCGTGCTCGCGCTCGAGGTCCGCGACGCGCAGCTTCGCCGCTTCCAGATCGTCGCGATACGCGTCACTCATCGCCTGACTCCACCGAGGCCGAGCGGGATCGCGATCGCGCCGCACACGAGCAGCACGGCGACCATGCCCGCCGCATCTGCCGTGCTCGGAGTGAGCGAGAGCGCGACGATGCCCAGGATCGCGAGCGTGGCCGTTAAGTAGAAGATCGGGGCCGGTGTCACCGCAACGGGCTTGGCCGTCGCCGGCGGCGGTTCCGAGCGCTTCAGCTGCGTCTGCAGCTCGGCGTTGCGCGCCTCGAGCGTCGCGTGCTCGCGCTCCAGATCCTGGAGCCGCAGCTGCGCGGCCTCGCCGTCATCGCGATATGCGTCACTCATCGCGACCTCCTATCCATGGATGCACGAGCGCCAACAGTACGCCCGCCACCGCGAGCACGATGCCGACGCCCGCCGGCGAACCGGCCGCGCCCGCCGTGACCGCGGCGAGCAGCGTCATCATGACGATCAGCGTCTCGGCATCCCGGCGCTGCAGCACGTTCGCCGCCACGCGATTCTTCGCGAGCTCGCGTAGCTCCTCCTCGTCACGCTTTGCGCGCTCGCGGGCCAGCGCCTCGTCGCGCTCGCGCTTCACCGCGTCTTCGAGCCGCTGTCGTGCCTGCTCCTCCTCGCTGAGAGGCGCCTTCGGCGCGAGGCGGGCTTCGAGCTCGGCGTTGCGTGCGCGCAAAGCATCGTTCGCGCGCTCGAGCGCGTCGGCGCGCACGAGAACGACGTCGAGATCATCTCGGTTGTCCATACCCGACCTCCTTTCGCGATCTATCGCGTGGTCTGCGCGACCACGAACAGCACCGCACCGCCGGCGAACAGGAACATGCCTGCCGTCGGCGCCAGCCGCATCAGCATCATCCCAACGATCGCCGCGAACGTGGCGAGCACGTGCAGCGTCACGGGCGAGACTTCGGATGGAGCGGGCACGACGGCGATGTGCGGTTCGAGCTTCCCGCGAAGCTCGCGGTTCTCGCGCTCGAGCGCATCGGCACGCGCCTGGGCGGCCTCGAGCTCGTCACGATATGCATTCCTCATCTATCTGGATCCAACGTAATTCCCCGCAGACCGCGCGCAAGCTGTCGCAGGTGAGACAGCCGTGCATCTTGCTGAATGCGGCCGCTGGTTTACGGCAGGTGATCGCGCGTCGTAGCGATGACAGCGGCGATCGTTCACGTTCGGGCTGCGCCTGGCGATGTGATCATTCGCCGCGCAGGTAGCGCGCGAGATACGGCGCGGTGCGACTGGTGCGCGAGCGCGCGACCTCGGCTGGCGTGCCTTGCGCGACGATCTGGCCGCCTTCGTCGCCGGCACCCGGACCGATATCGACCACGTGGTCGCTCGCGGCGACGACGCGGAGATCGTGCTCGATGCAGATCACGGTGTTGCCCGCATCGACGAGCGAGGACAGCTGGGCGACGAGGCGTTCGACGTCGGCAGGGTGGAGGCCGGTCGTCGGCTCGTCGAGGATGTAGAGGGCGTCGCCGCGCGCGCCGCGCTGGAGCTCGGCGGCGAGCTTGATGCGCTGGGCCTCGCCGCCGGAGAGCTCGGTCGCGGGCTGGCCGAGGCGGAGGTAGCCGACGCCGACCTGGCGGAGCGTGTCGAGCGCGCGCGCGATCGCGGGCTCCTCGGCGAAGAACTCGAACGCCTGGTCGACGGTGAGCGCGAGGACGTCGGCGATCGACTTGTCGTTGTAGGTGACCTCGAGCGTCTTCGGGTTGTAGCGCGCGCCGTGGCACGCCGGACAGGGCGAGTAGACCGACGGCAGGAACAGCATCTCGACGAACACGAAGCCTTCGCCCTCGCACTTCTCGCAGCGGCCCTTCGCGACATTGAACGAGAAGCGGCCAGCGTCGTAGCGGCGTGCGCGTGCGAGCTTCGTCGCTGCGAACAGCTTGCGCACGTGATCGAAGAGGCCCGTGTACGTCGCGAGGTTCGAGCGCGGCGTGCGGCCGATCGGCTTCTGATCGACGCGGACGAGGCGCTTGATGCCGTCGAGGCCGGCCGTGATGCGGCCGTCGGTCGCGATCGGTGCGTCGTCGCCGAGGTCTGCGTCCGCGTCGGCGGCGTCGTCGTCGAAGGATTCTTCGTGGCCGAGGTGGCGGGCGACGAGGTCGACGAGCGCCTGGCTGACGAGCGTCGACTTGCCGGAGCCGGAGACGCCGGTGACGGTCGTCAGGACGCCGAGCGGGAACGCGACGTCGAGATGATCGAGGTTGTTGCGCGTGACGCCTTCGAGGGCGAGCACGCCGCGTGGCTCGCGCGGGGCGTGCGGCGGTGGTGGCTCGTCGCGGAACAAGAACTCGCGCGTCTGCGAGGCGGTGACCTCGGAGAGGCCCGGTAGTGGACCGGAGTAGAGGATCTCGCCGCCCTGGGTGCCGGCGGCCGGGCCGACGTCGACGATCCAGTCGGCGTGGCGGATCACATCGAGCTCGTGCTCGACGACGAACAGCGAGTTGCCCTGCGCCTTGAGCTTGTCGAGGGCGGCGAGCAGCGCCTCGGTGTCGGCGGGGTGGAGGCCGGCCGACGGCTCGTCGAGGACGTAGACGACGCCGAACAGGTTGCTGCGGACCTGGGTCGCGAGACGGAGGCGCTGCAGCTCGCCGGGCGAGAGCGTCGGCGTCGAGCGCTCGAGCGTCAGGTAGCCGAGACCGAGCTCGAGCATGATCTCGAGGCGAGCGACGGCGTCGGCGCACACGCGCTGCGCGACGAGGTTGTCGCGGTCGGTCGCGTACGGGCGAAGCGTCGCGAGCAGCTGCTTGAGCGGCAGGCGCGACAGCTCGGCGATGTCGAGGCCGGCGAACTTCACGCGCAACGCGTCGGGCTTGAGGCGCTTGCCGTGACACGTCTCGCACTCGCTCGCGATCATGTACTGCAGCACGCGACGCTTCATCATCGCGCTCTGCGTGTTGCCGAGCGTGTAGAAGAGGTGGCGCTTCGCCGACGAGAACGTGCCCATGTAGCTGGGCTCTTCCTTGCGCTTCTGCGCGCGGCGCGTCTCGGCGGGCGTGAGGCCGGCATAGACGGGGACGCTCGGCTGCTCGTCGGTAAACAGGATCCAGTCGCGCGTCTTCTTCGGCAGGTCGCGCCATGGAATGTCGACGTCGACTCCCATCGCGACGAGGATGTCGCGCAGGTTCTGGCCGCCCCACGCGAGGGGCCACGCGGCGACCGCGCGATCGCGGATCGTCTTGCTCGGATCGGGGACCATCGACGCCTCGGTCACCGTGTAGACGCGGCCGAGGCCGGAGCACGACGGGCACGCGCCCTGCGGCGTGTTCGGCGAGAACTCGTCGGCGTAGAGGATCGAGAGCCCGCGCGGATAATCGCCGGCGCGCGAGTACAGCATGCGGAGCAGGTTCGACAGCGTCGTGACGGTGCCGACCGAGCTGCGCGTCGAGGTCGCGCCGCGTTGCTGCTGGAGCGCGACCGCGGGCGGCAGGCCCTCGATGTCGTCGACCTCGGGGACCGGCATCTGATCGAACAGGCGGCGCGCGTACGGCGACACGCTCTCGAGATAGCGGCGCTGCGCCTCGGCGTAGAGCGTGCCGAACGCGAGCGAGGACTTGCCGGAGCCCGAGACGCCGGTGAACACGACGAACGCGCCGCGCGGGATGTCGACGGCGACGTCCTTGAGGTTGTGCTCGCGCGCGCCGCGCACGCGTACGAATTCCTCGCGAGACTCCGGGCGAGGACGACGCATCGCGCACATGTTCCGGAACTCTGCGAACCCTATGCCACTGTCGCGGGATCCCAGCCGGTCGCGAGGTTTTCCTCGAGGCCGTCCAGGCGGGCGATCTGGGCGGGCGTGAGCCGGAAGTCGAAGATCGCGGCGTTTTCGGCGATGCGCGCCTCGTGCACGCTCTTCGGCAGCACGACGACGCCCTTCTCCACGTTCCAGCGCAGCAGCACCTGGGCCGGCGATTTGCCGAGCTCGCGTGCGATCGCGGTGACCGCAGGGTGGTCCAGGCGCTGGCCGCGTGTGAGCGGCGAGTACGCCTCGACGACGATCTGCTCGCGCTGGCAGAGCGCGACGGTGTCGCGGCGCTGCAGGAACGGCGTCAGCTCGATCTGGTTCACGGCCGGCTTCTCGTGCGCCTTGCCGAACAGCTCCTGCAGGTGCGGCACGAGGAAGTTCGAGACGCCGATCGCCTTCGCGCGCTTGTCGGCGTGGAGCTTCTCGAGCGCGCGCCACGACTCGAGCCGCTTGCCGGGCAGCGGCCAGTGGATCAGGTACAGATCGATCGTGTCGAGGCCGAGGCGCTTGGCGCTCGCGTCGAACGCGCGCAGCGCGCTGTCGTACCCCTGGTCGTCGTTCCACAGCTTCGTCGTGACGAAGATCTGGTCGCGCGGGATGCCGCTGTCACGGATCGCGGCGCCGACGTCGGCCTCGTTGCGATAGATCCGCGCGGTGTCGATGTGGCGATAGCCAAGGCGTAGCGCCGTGGTGACCGCGGCGCGGCACTCGTCGGGCGGCGCTTGCCACACGCCGAGGCCTAGCTGGGGAATCGCGCCGCCGGAACGCAGGGGAAGGGTCTGCACGCGTGCACCATGTCAGACGGTCGGGCGACGATCCACCCGTGCTGTCCGCGAAGCTCGTCGTCATCGCCGCGATCGCGGGAGCGCTGCTCGCACTGTGGCTGGCGGCGCGGCTACGGGCGTGGCGCGGCTCGTCGCGAGCGCGGGAGCGGGCGGCGCGCGCGGGAGCGGGCGAGGAGGGCGCGGCGCGGCTGCTCGAGGCGGCCGGCTACACGATCGTCGAGCGACAGGCGCGCGTGTGCTGGGCGCCGCTTGTCGACGGCGAGCCGGTGATGACCGAGCTGCGCGCCGACTACCTCGTCGAGGCGAAGGGCGAGCTGCTTGTCGCGGAGGTCAAGACGGGTGAGGAGGCGCCGAGCGTCGAGACGGCGGCCACGCGCCGGCAGCTGCTCGAGTATCACGTCGCGTTCGGCGCGGACGGCGTGCTGCTCGTGTGCCCCGAGCGCGGCGCGATCCATCGCGTCGTGTTTCCCACGGGCCGCTAACGGTCGGTGCACTTGATCGGATCGCCGGCGCCGAGCACGCGGTCCGCGCGGTCGAGCTTGCCGGCCGCATCGGGATCGGGACACGCGAGCACGAGCTCGGCGACCGTACCGGCGCGCGGTGCTCGCACGACGCGCAGGTGACGCGGCTCGGCGGCGGCGAGCTCGGCGGGCGTCGCGGCGCGCAGGCCGTGCAGCCAGCGATCGCGGATGAACGGATCCGTCTTCGCCGACAGCTCGAGCACGAGCCCACCGCGCGGCCGGTCGAGGATCACGACCCACGTGCCGGGCGTCGGCTGCGGCAGCAGATCGTGGATCGATTGCTCGAGCCGCGCGAGCGGCGCCTCGGAGCGCGGGTGCGCGGGCGCCGTGCCGACGCTGATCCGGCCCAGCGCGGTGTCGGTCTCGGCGCGGTCGTCGAGCCCGGCCGCGAGCTCGCGCGCCCATGGCGCCCCGATCGGATACGCCGTCAGCGACGACTTCGCATGCCGCACGACGACCGAGTCGCCATCGATGTGGATGACATCGCGCGGCGACAGATCGAGTGCGACGCCGAGCGCGGCGATCACCCACACATCCTCGACGCGCACGCCGAGCCGCGTGTCGCGCCCCAGCACCATGCCGCGCAGGTGCTCGAGGAGCTCGCTGCGTCCCTCGAACCCCGCGATCCGTCCGCCCGCGAGCTGCTCGACGTGCGCGAGCCGCACCGCACGCGCCGGATGCTCGTCGTCGGCCGCGTCGTCGCCGGCATCGAGCTCGGCTTCGAGCGCGCGCTGCATCGCGGCCGGCGCGTAGCCCGCCCGCTCGAGCAGCATGACCGCGCGCTCGTCGGCGATGCCTTCCGCATCACGGCGCGTCGCGAGCCAGCGCTCGTCGGCCTCCGGCCCGAACAGCGATACCGTCGCGTGCCGCCCTTCGACGTGCACCAGCTCGTGCGCGACGATCGCGGCGAGCTCCGCCTCGCTTCCGAGCTTCTCGATCGCCATCCGCCCGATCACGATCCGATCTCCGAACGCCGCGTACGTCCCGTCGTGATCGCTGATCACGACGCGCGGCGGATGCGCGAGCCGCGTCCCGCGCGCGAGCCGATCCGCGACGCTCTGCACGTAGCGGCGCAGCGCCGCGTCGCCGTAGACGTCGAGGTTGCCCGCGTCGAGGTCGCGCTCCGCCATCCAGCCCGCACACGCCTCCGCGTCGGTGCCGCACGCGTCGGGCAGCTGGGCGCCGAGATACCGCGGCCCGCCGCCGCACGCCGCGATCGCGAGGACCAGCCACGTCCTCATCGAATCTCCAGATCGATCGCCGCACGCGCGGCCGCGACCGACAGCCGCACCGCGAGCCGCCGCGCCAGCTGTCGCCGCGCCCGCGCGAGGGCCGTCTTCAGTATGTCGGCATCGAACCACTCGCCGCCCTTGAGCCCGAGCGCGGCGATCACGCTCGGCTTCGCCGACACCGTGCCGATCCGGTAGCGCGCCCCGGGATGCAACGAGACGCCGACGCGCACCGTGTGAGCGGCGCGGTCCCACTGCGCGCGCGGCGCATCGGCCGCCGCGTCGAGCCAGCCCGCATCGCGATAGCGATCGACGAGCGCGGCGAGCGCCTTGTCCATCCGATCCGCGACGTACGCGCCGCCGACCGCGTTCACGGTGCCGAGCGCGTCCTCGAGCGCGACGCGCGGCTCGCCGGGCGGCAGCGGCGCATCGGCGGCGATGTCGATCGCAGCGATCGCGTAGCGCGGCCCCTTGTCGACCGTCCCCGTCAGCTCGACGCCGCAGCCCGCGGCGCGCGTCACGCGGATCGTCGCGTGCGGATAGCCATGGACGTGCAGCAGGTCGCTCGCGACCTCGACCGTACGCGCCGTCCGCTCCGCATCGTCGAGCGTTCCTTCGAGCACGGCCAGCGGCGCGACCTCGGCCGCCGTCGCTCCGATCAGGTGCACGGCGCCGATCCGGCCGTCGGCACAGCCCGCCGCGACCGGCGCCCGCGGCGCGATCCCGCCGTGGCAGCCGGCGAGCAGCAGGGCGACGAGGACGGGGCGCACGCCCGCCACCACAGCAAGGGCTGGTCCACCCGCAAGCCCGCGGACTGCCATGCCCCTCCGGTACCGGTAGCAACCTTCGGTAGGCGGCTAGCGCCCCAGCCAGAAACTTGCCGGGCGCGCGGGCCGCCATGAAGCTGGCTCCAGGCCATGTCCTATCTGCACTGCCCGACGTGCCAGCGCGCCTACAACCTCGCGACCGATCCGCTCTGCCCGTTCTGCCCGGTCCCCGCGACCGTCGTCGATGCGAGCGAGGACATCGTCGCCGCCGCCGAGCAGCTCGCGCGCGCGATGGCGCGAGCGACGCCGTCGGAGCGCACGGCCGCGACCTCGCGTCTCGACATGCTCGCACTGCCCGCGCCCGGCGCGAAGCCGGTGACGTTTCACGGCGGCATGCTGCGCGCGATCCGCGAGGCGATCGAGCCGAGCGAGCTGCCGCCGCCGCCGAAGCCGCAACCGCTGCTGACCGCGATCGCGTACGCGGTCGTCGAGAAGCTGGCCGCGCGCACCGAGCGCCTGCTCGTCAAGGCGCCGCCGCGCTGGCGTCGCGCCGCGCAGCTCGTGCAGTCGCGCGTCCGCGCGCTCGCTGCGTAGCTAGTCGCGCGCTTCTCGTAGCGACAGCGCGAGCAACGTAGTCCGCTCGCGGTGGAACGACGCAGCTCGTGTCCCGGATCAAGATGGGCACGAAAGCGCGAAACCGCGAAGTCTTTAAGGCTTTGCGCTTTCGCGTTTTCGCGCCAATCCGGGTCGGCAGCGTCGCTCAGCGCGAACGACCTTGGGCGCGCTTTCTCTTGGGCGCCTTCGGCGTCCTCACGGGCTTGCGCTTCGCCGCCGCCTTCTTCTTGGCCGCTGGCTTCGCACGCTTCGCGGCGGGCTTGCGCGGCGGACGCGCCGGCTTCTCGGGCAGCGGCGGTGCCGGCTCGCGGCTCATCGCGACGATCCGTTGATACTCGGCCTCGGTCACCGGCTGCACGCTGAGGCGCATGCCGCGGCGGAGCAGCAGCATGTCGGCCAGCTCGGGCGTGGCGCGGATCTCGCCGAGCGATACGTAGCGCGGCAGCTTCTCGACGAGCTCGACCTCGACGCAGTCCCAGGTCGGCGCCTCGCGCTTGCTCTTGGGGTCGAAGTACTGCGATGCGGGATCGAACTGCGTCTCGTCGACGACGCCGGTCTGCGACACGCGCGCGAGGCCGGCGACGCCCGGCGGCTCCGTCGAGGAGTGATAGAACAGCACCGGGTCGCCGACCGTCATCGCGCGCATGTGCATCTTCGCGAAGTGGCTGCGCACGCCGGTCCACGGTTCGCGGCCGAGCCGCACGAGATCGTCGATCGAGAACGTCTCGGGCTCGGTCTTCATCAACCAGTGCTTCACGCGGCGAGACTAGCGCGGCGCGAGCTCGAACTTGCTGTCGCTGACCGCGAACGCGAGCACGGGGTCGGTCGCGACGCGGTCCGGGATCTGGGCGCCGAGGCGAGCCGATTCGGAGAATGCGGCCTGCGCCTTGAGCACCCAGCGCCCGACGAGTGCATCGCCGTCCTTGCCGCCGACCGAACGCATCGCGACCGCAGCGCCCTGGTAGATGTCGCCGATCGCGTGCTGCGCGATCACCTGCGCCGAGACGTCGCCGGTCTGGACGACCGAATCGAGCATCTGGATCGACGGTGCGATCGCGGTGTCGATCGCGTCGACGGAGGCCTGGGTCGCGCTCAGCTTCAGCGCGTGCAAATTCACCTGCGCCTGGCAATTTGCCGCGGAGATCGTCGCGTCGAGGTGCACGGTCAGCGTTTCGGCGTCGCGCGGGACTTCGGCAACCGTGCGGCAGGGCGCGGGAAGCGTGCGGGGTTCTACCGTCGGCGTCAGGGGCTCCGCACTCGCCACTGCAACCATCGAGGACAACAGGATCAGAGAACGCATGACGGAGGGAATTGCACCCCTCATGCCGGCAGCACGACGACCGGCAGGTCACGCGAGGCAGAACGCACCTCGTCGACGAATCCCGTGAGGTTCACGTTGAACGAGAACCGATGCTCGCTGCGCGGGCGGAAGAAGTCGTCGTAATGCGTCGGCACGATCGCCTGCGGCTGGAGCGCGCGCACGATGCGCTCGACGTAGCGACGCGTGAAGCGCCGGCCGGAGATGCCGCACAAGAAGATGTCGACGCCCTTGTCGCGGATCTCGTCCTCGAGCAGATCGGCGGAGCCCTGGTGATAGAGGCGCGTGCCGGCGACCTCGATGTGGATGCCCCAGACCTGGCCGCACTTGAACGCCTGCGGCGTCAGCCCGTCGAGGTGCTCGCACGTGAGCTCGCCCGAGTACGGGATGCCGAGGCCGAGCTGGAGCTTCGAGTGGATGCTCGGCACGAAGTGGAAGCGGAACGGACCGACCTCGTAGTCGCGGTGCGGCTCGACGACGGTCGCCGACAATCCGTGCAACCGCATCAGGTGATCGAGCGACGCCGAGCCGAATGCGCGGGCGCCGGTCGCGCGCACGATCGCGGGAACATCGAGCGCGTGATCGAAGTGCGTATGGCCGACGAGCACCGCATCTGCGCGATCGATCTCGCGGGCGATCGCGAGCTCGTCGCTCGGCACGACGCGGCGGCGCACGAGGTCGCGCAGCGGGAGTCGCGTGACGTACGGATCGATCCACACGACCGTGCCCTGGTACGCGAGCCGGAAGCCGGCGGTACCGATCCAGCGCAGCTCGACGCCGGCGGGGAGCGGGAGCGGCGCCGCGAGCTGCCGAGCCGTTAGCAAGTCGCTATCGTGTTGGCGGCGCGCCGTCGCGAGGTACTTGAGGCCCGAGCCGAGATGCGCCAGCACGGGGTTACTTTACGCCGGTCTCGCGGTAGAACCGGCGGAACAAAGGAGTCACCGATGGCTTTCGAGCTTCCTCCGCTTCCCTGGGCCAAGGACGCCCTCTCGCCCACGATGTCCGCCGAGACGATCGACTACCACTACGGCAAGCATCACCAGGCGTACGTCACGAACCTCAACAACCTCGTGCCCGGCACGAAGTACGAGAAGATGTCGCTCGAGGAGATCGTCAAGGCGACGAACGGCCAGGCGAGCGAGAAGAAGGTGTTCAACAACGCCGCGCAGGTGTGGAACCACTCGTTCTTCTGGAACTGCCTCGCGCCGAACGCCGGCGGTGAGCCGACGGGCGCTGCCAAGGCGGCGATCGACAAGGCGTTTGGCAACTTCGCCGACTTCAAGAAGAAGTTCAGCGACGCGGCCGCCGCGCAGTTCGGCTCCGGCTGGGCGTGGCTCGTCAAGAACGGCGACGGCTCGGTCGCGATCGAGACGACGTCGAATGCCGAGACGCCGTTCGCGTCGGGCAAGACGTGCGTGCTCACGCTCGACGTGTGGGAGCACGCCTACTACATCGACTATCGCAACGCGCGTCCCAAGTTCATCGAGGCGTTCTGGAACCTCGTGAACTGGAACCACGTCAACAAGCAGCTCGGCTAACGACCGAGCCAGCGCGTCAGCTGCTCGGCGCGCTCGTCGGGCAGGTCGACACCCGGCGCGAAGTCGGCGGCATCATCGCCGTCGTCGGGCCCGTGCCAGTCCGAGCCGCCCGTGCACACGAGGCCGAGCTCGTCGGCGATCTCGATCCAGCGCGTGCGCTCCTTCGGGTCGTAGACGCCGTAGTACGCCTCGACGCCCGTGATCCCGCGATGCGCGCGCAGCAGCGCCGGATCGTAGAGGTGCGGGTGCGCGAGCGATAGCGCGGCGTTTGCCTCGAGGCCGAGCGCGACCGCATCGCCGATCGTCAGGCCGCGATGCGGGACGTCGATCGGGCCGCCGTCGTAGAGGAAGCGGTTGAATGCGTCCTTCATGCTGGTCGCCGCGCCGTGCTCGATCATCGCGCGCGCGAGGTCGGGGCGACCGATCGTGCGACCGGCGCGCTCGGCGGCTTCGATCAGCGGCTCGACGTCGATCCGGATCCCGCGCTGCAGGAGCTTCGCGCCCATCACGCGCATGCGGTTGCGCCGGGCTTCGCGCACGGCGGCGAGCCGCTGCTCGATCGCCGCGAACCCCGCGCCGCGCGAGAACGCGAGCAGGTGCACGCTGCGCCCGCCGTCGTCGCACGAGATCTCGACGGCGCGGATGCCGCCGGCCGCGTCGCAGCCAGCGCACGTATCGTGGTCGGTCAGCGCGAACAGCTCGATGCCGCGCGCACGCACACGCTCGCCGACCGTCGCGGGACTCTCTGTCCCGTCGGAGCAGGTCGAGTGGCAGTGCAGCTCGCAACGCATCCGCTCCCACCGTAGCGGCGATCTGGTAGACTTTCCAGCTGGATGCCCATTCCCGGCGTCGGTCCCGGCCAGTCGCGGCTGGGTAGATACGAGCTCCTGGCGCGACTGGCAACCGGCGGGATGGGCGAGATTTTTCTCGCGCGTCTCGAGGGTGCGGCCGGCTTCGAGAAGCTCTACGTCGTCAAGCGCATCCTGCCGCACCTCGCCGACGACGCGCGGTTTCGCGAGATGTTGATCGCGGAGGCGCGGATCGCGTCGAAGATGGCGCACGCGAACATCTGCCAGGTCTACGAGCTCGGCGAGACCGACGGGCAGCTGTACATCGTCATGGAGTATCTCGAGGGCGTCAGCGTGCTGCCGATGCTGCGCCGCTCGTCGAAGGCGAGCTCGCCGCTCGATCTCGGCCTGATCGCGGGCGTGATCCAGCAGACCTGCGACGGCCTGCACTACGCGCACGAACTCCGCGATCGCGACGGCACGTATCTCGGCATCGTCCATCGCGATGTCACGCCGTCGAACGTGTTCATCACCGAGAGCGGCATCGCGAAGCTGCTCGACTTCGGCATCGCGAAGGCGAAGGGCGCATCGACGCAGACGCAAGAGGGCACGGTCAAGGGCAAGTACGCGTACATGGCGCCCGAGCAGCTGCGCGGCGCGAGCATCGATCGCCGCGTCGACATCTTCGCGCTCGGCGTCGTGCTCTACGAGATGCTGGCGCTGCGCCGGCTGTTCCAGCGCAACACCGATTACCTGACGTTCCGTGCCGTGATGGAGCAGCCGATTCCCGACATCCGGCGCTATCGCCCGGACCTTCCGGACTCGCTGGTCCACGTGCTGATGCACGCGCTCGAGCGCGATCCGAACACCCGGTTCGAGACCGCGCGCCAGCTCGGCACCGCGCTTCTCGACGCGCTGTCGCCCGCTCGCCCGTGGTCGCAGCACGAGATCAGCGACTTCACTCGCCACGAGTTCGCGGATCAGATCGGCAAGCGCAGCCAGCAGGTCCAGAGCGTGATCGCGCGCACCGGCGTCGGCCGCGCGACGATGCCGCTGCTCGTCTCGCAGGACACCGAGATGCATGGCGACGAGGGCGATGACGACTTCCCGCCCGTCGAGACGCAGGTCGACAGCGCGCCGAGGTTCGTGCCGCAGCCGCTGCCTCCGAAGGCCGGCGTCGCAGCGGACTTCGCGGTCGGCGGCACGCCTCCGCCGTTCGGCGGCGAGACGAATCCGAGCCAGCCGTCGCTCGTGCCGATCCAGGCGATGCCGGGCGGCACGCAGGTCGTCGTCGTCAACAAGCGCAGCCTGCTGTGGCCGCTGCTCGCCGTCGCGTTCCTCGCGGTCGCCGGCGGCGCGCTGTTCCTCGTGTGGCAGCAGATGCAGAAGCAGCCGCCCGCCGTCGTCAACATCACGTCGACGCCCGACAACTCGCAGCGCGTCGTGACGCCGCCGGTGCCGGTCGATGCGGCCGCCGTGATCGACGAGCCGCCGCCGCCGACCGCCGACGCCGCGGTCGTGCAGACGAACCATCCGACGCACAAGCGCGCGCCGAGCTACGACGCGGCGATCGCCGAGAAGAAGCCGCAGCTCGCGACATGCATCAACGAACACAAGGACGCGCTGCCGACCGGCGTGTTCAAGGCCGTGATCACCGTCGGCGCGAGCGGCCACGCGAAGAGCGTCGGCTTCGAGCCCGAGAACGTCAGCGCGACGCCGCTCGGCTCGTGCATCCGCAACGTGCTCTCCGGCGCGGACTATCCGACGTCGGCGGCCGACATTCAGTTCAAGGTCCCGCTGCACGTCGGCGGCGCGTAGCGTCAGCCAGCTCAGTCGGTCATCCGGTCGCTCTTCACGCTCGCGAGCACTTCCTGGATCCGCGAGATCTCGGCGGGCTTCACGAGGTGGGCGTCGAAGCCGGCGTCGCGCGCGGCCTTGACGTCACTCGGCGCGCCGTAGCCGGTCAGTGCCACGAGCATGACGCTCTCCAGCGCCTTGTTCTGGCGGATCCGCTGCGCGACCTCGTAGCCGGTCATCACCGGGAGGCCGATGTCGATCAGCGCGGCATCGGGGCGTTCGCGTTCGATCACCTCGACGGCCGCGGCGCCGTCGGCGGCATCGATCACGACGTGGTCGAGCGACTCGAGCAGCATGCGGAGCATCTCGCGTGAGTCGTGCTGATCCTCGACGAGCACGATCCGGCGTCGCGGAGCCTTCGGCGCCGTGCGCGCAGTCTGTGCGGGTGCCTCGCCGGCGACCGGAATCTTGACGACGAACTCGCTGCCCATGTTCGGACCGTCGCTGCGCGCCTCGATCGTGCCGCCGTGCAGCTCGACGATGCTCTTCGCGAGCGACAGACCGACGCCGAGACCGCCGCGCGGGCGATCGATCCGCTGCTCGGCCTGCACGAACAGCTCGAAGATCTTGTCGAGCATCTCGGCCTCGATGCCGAAACCGCGGTCGACGACGCGCAGCAGCGCCTGGCCGCCCTGGACGGCGAGGCGGAGCTCGATGCGCGAGCCCGGCGGCGAGTAGTTCGCCGCGTTCGACAGCAGATTGACCGTCACCTGCTGAAGGCGCGCGACGTCACCGCGCACGCTGATCGGCTGGTTCGGCAGCTGGAGGTCGAGCTGGATCTTGCGCTCGGCGAGCAGCGGCCCGGTCGCCTCGACGGCGGACTCGACCGCCTGGCGGAAATCGAGCGGCTCGTCGCGCAGCTGGAGCTTGCCGCGCGTGATGCGCGAGACGTCGAGCAGGTCGTCGAGCAGGCGCGCCATATGCTTGCTCTGGCGCTCGATCACCGACTGACAGCGCTTCGCCACGTCGGGCAGCGGCTGGCTCTGCAGCAGGCGCGTCGCGTTGAGCACGGCGGCGAGCGGGTTACGCAGCTCGTGCGACAGCATCGCGAGGAACTGCTCGCGGCGGCGCGCGGCGTCGGCGGTCTGATCGAGCAGCGCGTGGATGCGCACCTGGCGCTCCTCGAGCTCGCGCGTCGCGGTGAGGATCGGGCCGATGTCGCGCGCGATCGCGGAGAGGCCGACGAGGTGGCCGTCGCGGTCGTGGATCGGCGAGTACGACACCGAGACGTCGATCCGCGAGCCGTCCTTGCGCAGCCGCACGGAGTGCACGTGATCGACCTTCTCGCCGCGGCGGATCTTCGCGAGGCACTGCGCGAACTCGTCGTAGCCCTCGGGCGTCATCAGCATGCGGACGTTGCGTCCGATCGCTTCCTCGGCCGAGTAGCCGTAGAGCCGCTCGGCGCCGCGGTTCCACGCCGTGACGACGCCCTCGAGGCTCTTCGCGACGATCGCGTCGTCGCTCGACTCGACGATCGCCGACAGCTGCAGGATGCGCGAGCGCGCCTTCTCGAGCGCGGAGATATCGGTCAGCGTCAGCACGACGCCCTCGATCGGCGTGGTCTCGACACCGCGCTGCGGGTTACGCGTCACGCGATACGGCAGGATCCGCAGGAAGTACGACGTGTGCGTGCGGTCGCGGACCTCGTCCTCGAAGACCTTGCCCGTTGCGAGCACGTTCTCGATGTCCTGGATCAGCTGCGTGCGCTCGACGTTGTGCGAGAAGTCGCTGATCTGGCGCCCGACGTCGTGCGGCTGGATGCGGAAGATCGAGGCGATCTTCGACGTGTAGCGCCGGATGCGCAGGTCGCGATCGAGGAAGATCGTGCCGACATCCGTCCCCTCGAGGAGGTGCTGCATGTCGGTGTTGAGCTCCTTGAGCTCGATGATCTTCTGCTGGTACTCGGCGTTGACCGTGTAGAGCTCCTCGTTGACCGAGTGCAGCTCCTCGTTCGTGCTCTGCAGCTCCTCGTTGCTCGCGACGAGCTCCTCGTTCGTCGCCTGCATCTCCTCGTTGCTGGTCTCGAGCTCCTCGATCGTCGCCTGCAACGTCTCGCGCGTGTACGCGAGCTCGGTCTCGAGCGTATCGAGGCGGTCGCTCGACACCTGGTCGACCGACATCGAGCTCGCGGCCACGGTCGGTAGCTGCGCCTTCTCCTCGAGATCGTGGAACGCGATCAGGATGTGGCGCGCGCCGGTCCGCGGATGCGGGAACGGCTCCGCGCCGATCGTGCAACGCTTCTCGCTGTCGCCCGACGTGATGCGCACGCCGGAGTAGGCGACCGCGGCGTTGTCCTTGAGCGCGCGCTGGATCGCGCCGGCGACGATGCCGCGCAGCTCGCCATCGAGCAGCTCGAGGAGGTTCGAGCTCGGGCGGCGGC
>JAFAOG010000621.1 GCA_019237945.1 Deltaproteobacteria bacterium
GCGACCGAGTGCGCGGCGTCGCCGGTGTCGACGAGCGCGGAGCCGGCGGTCGGATAGACGTTCGGCGACACCCCGACGTCGTTGGCGCCCGCCGCGATGTTGGCGCTCGCGGTGGCAACGCCCGTGAGCGACGTGCCCATCGCGCAGCGCAGCGCATTGTTCGAGAGCACCTGCGGCGAGCCGGTCAGCCCGATCGCATGGATGCAGATGTTCGCGGCGCCGATGATGCTGTTGTGGAGCACCTCGAGGTTCGTCGGCGCGCTGCCGCTCTGCTGGCGGATGTTGATGCCGTCGACCGCGCCGCCGATCAGCACGTTGTTGCGCACGGTCACCCAGCCCTCGACCTGGATGTCGTTGTTGCCGATCGCGTTCATGTAGTTGCGCTCGATGACATCGCGCTGCGTCGTCGCGCTCGCCTGGATCACGATGCCCGGGCCCGACGTGCGAACGAACACGTTGTCGCGGAAGACGTTGCCGTCGCCGAACCACTTCGAGATGCCGCTGCCGGCCGTCCCCATCAGGTCGTGGATGAAGCAGCCCTCGACGAGCGTGTTCGACGCCGCGCACGACTGATCGCTGCAGCCCAGCGTGATGCCGCTGCCGGTCTGCGTGTTGCCCGAGCGCGCGATCTCGACGCCGCGGATCGTCACGTTCGTGCACGACTCGCCGGGCCGGTTACACGTGATGCCCTGATCGAGCATGTCGTGGATGTAGAGGTCCTCGAGCGTGATGTGATCGTCGGCGCCGAGACGAATCCCGATGTCGCCGCCGAAGAATTCGAAGCCGCGCAGCGTGACGTACGTGCCGTCGAGGTCGAGCACGTTGTTACCGGCGGTCGTCGTCAGCTTCGGCGATGCGCCGGGCGCCGGCCGCACGATGATCGGCGCCGCCGCCGTACCGGTCCACACCTGATGCGCGTTGCCACCCGGGTTCGACCACATGCCGGTCTCGACCTCGACGACCGACCCGGCGGGCAGGGTCGCGACGAGCGCGTAGAAGTTATCGGTCGCGTGGATCGTCAGCGTCGCCGCGGGCTCGGCGCAACCACTGCCGCTGCCCGTGCCGTCGCCTCCCGCGCCATCGCCGATCACCGATGGCGTCGCGTCGAAGCCCAGCCGTCCGCAGCCGGCGAGCGCGAGCGCGATCGCGACGATCCTCACCCCGTCATCATGACACCCGCGCGCGGCCGCGGGGCGTGCGCTAGAGCCGCATCACCGCACCCGCGGTCAGCGAGTAGTACTGGATGCTCTGCGGCGCTCCGTCGATGATCGTATCGGTGGCGGGGTGATAGTCGAACCCGACGCCGAGCGCGAGCGTCGGAGTCGCGGCCACCTCGACGCCACTCTCGATGTTCATGCCGAAGCCGGTCGCGGTCTTGCTCAGCGCGAGATCCGCGATGTGCACGAGGTTCGTGTCGAGCCCGGCGGACGCGCCGGCATGGATCGCGAGCCGCGAGATGTGCAGCGCGGCGCGCGCGTACGCGTGCGTCTCGAGCGTCCACGCGGCGTTCATCGTGTTGCCCGGGATGCTCCAGTACGTGTAACGCGTCATCGCGCCGCCCTCGAGCCCGACGTTGCCGAGCATCAGCTCGTAGCCGCCGTGCACCGTGGGCGCGACGCTCGTGTTCATCTGCCCGGCGTCGCCCGCCGGGAAGATCATCGCGATGTCGGGCGCCAGCCGCACCCCGGTGGCCGCGTACGGCGCCGGCAGCGCCGGCTCGTGCTTCGGCTCGAAGTGCTTCTCGACGCCGTTGCCGCGCTCGCCGCCACCGCCACCGCCACCTCCGCCACCTTCGGCGCTCGCGACGCCCGTCGTTCCGCGCCACTCGCGGTTCTTCTGCTTCGCGAGCTTGGTGACATCGCCCGCCTTCAGCACGTGCACGCTGCCGTCGGCGGTCGCGATCTTGTACTGCACGCCGGGCGTCTGCTCGACGATCACGCCCTTCCACACGCTCCCGTCGACCGTCTCGACGACGTCGACGTATTCAAACGACCGGATGTCGACCTCCGCATCATCCGCGCGGGCGATGCGAGCGAGAACGACGAGCGAAGCGACCAGAAATTTGTTCGATGACATGAGTGTTACGTTGGGAAGCCTTTCGAGCTGAGCGGCCCAGACAGCTCGGGCCCTCCAACGCGCCTGCTCGCGATCGATGTCATTGGGTTGGATGACAACTCCTGACATCGCCCCGCGCACGCTCCAGATCCAGACCCAGAGGAATTGGCCACCAAGAGCACCAAGAGCACCAAGAGCACCAAGCAGAGCGGAGCGGAGCCCAGAGGGTTTAGCCCCAAAGGACCCAAAGTACCCAAAGCCGAGATCGGATCGTGAGCCTGCGAGCGAATCGGTGAGCCGCGACCGCCTCGGTCCGCTGGCGAAGCGCCACCGGACCTCGGCCCTGGCTCAAGGGAAAAAGCACGCTGCGCTCTCTGGCCTTGGTGCCCTTGGTGCTCTTGGTGGCTAGATCTTCTGGAGCACATACGGAACACGCGTGGTCTCTCCGACCTTTGGGTGCTTTGGGTTCTTTGGGGCCAGATCCTCTGGAGCACGTACAGAACACGCATGTGGCTCTGCCATCACCAGGTCTTGGTGGCCGACCGAGCACCTGCCGAAAATGAAAACGCCCGCCGGTGAGGGCGGGCGCGACGGCTACGAAGCCGGCGACTAGTTTTCCACGAACGCCTTGAGGCGCTTGCTGCGCGACGGGTGGCGCAGCTTGCGGAGCGCCTTCGCCTCGATCTGGCGGATGCGCTCGCGCGTGACCTCGAAGTCCTGGCCGACTTCCTCGAGCGTGTGGTCGCTCTTCTCGCCGATGCCGAAGCGCATGCGGAGGACCTTCTCCTCGCGCGGGGTCAGGGTCGCGAGCACCTTGCGGGTCTGGTCCGCGAGGTTGACCGAGATGACCGACTCCGACGGGGAGATGATCGACTTGTCCTCGATGAAGTCGCCGAGGTGCGAGTCTTCCTCCTCGCCGATCGGGGTCTCGAGGCTGATCGGCTCCTTGGCGATCTTGAGGACCTTGCGGACCTTGTCGAGCGGCAGCTCCATGCGCTCCGCGATCTCTTCCGGGGTCGGCTCGCGGCCGAGCTCCTGGACGAGGTAGCGCGTCGTGCGGACGAGCTTGTTGATCGTCTCGATCATGTGGACCGGGATGCGGATCGTGCGGGCTTGATCGGCGATCGCGCGGGTGATCGCCTGGCGGATCCACCACGTCGCGTACGTCGAGAACTTGTAGCCGCGCTTGTACTCGAACTTATCGACAGCCTTCATCAGGCCGATGTTGCCTTCCTGGATCAGGTCGAGGAACTGCAGGCCGCGGTTCGTGTACTTCTTCGCGATCGAGACGACCAGGCGGAGGTTCGCTTCGACCAGCTCGGACTTGGCGCGGTCGGCCATCCGCTCGCCCTCGTGGAGGTCGCGGAAGGTCGAGCGCAGCTCGGGCGCCGTCGAGCGAGCTTCCTGCTCGACGAGGACGACCTTGCGCATCGCGGTCTTGATCAGCTCCTCCATCTCCTCGAAGTCGGAGAGCGTCATGCCGAGCTTCTTGCCGACGGCGCGGGCGCGGGCGGGGTTCGCGCGCATCTCGCGCAGCGTCTTGCGGATCTCCGAGGCGACCATGCCGCAGCGCTTCTCGCAGTCGCGGATCTCGGACTCGGCCTTGTCGAGCTTGACGATGATGTTCTTGAGCTGAGCGACGATGCGATCGACCGTCGGCTTGTTGAGGCGGAGGTCCGAGAGCTCCTCGAACATCTGGGCGCGGTTCGCCTTGGTCGCTTCCTTGACCTTCTTCTTCTTGCCCTCGCTGCCGTCCTCGTCGAGCTTCTCTTCGAGCTTCTCGGTGTCGCGCTGCAGCTTCTTGACCTTGTCGATGATCTTGCAGACGCGGTCGACGTAGAACTGCTCGTTGAACTCGGCCTCGTCCTCGTCGATGTCCTTGACGACATCCTTGACGCGGATCTTGCCCTGGCGGAGGCGCTCGCCGATCGCGATCAGCTCCTCGACGGCGACCGAGCTGTTGAGCACGGCCTGGAGCATCTTGCGCTCGCCGTCCTCGATGCGCTTGGCGATCTCGACCTCGCCCTCGCGGGTGAGCAGCGAGACCGAGCCCATCTTGCGCAGGTACATGCGAACGGGGTCGCTGGTGCGCGAGTACGCGTACTCCTCGTCCTCGTCGACCTCGCCCTCTTCCTTCTCTTTTTCGATGTCGAGGCCCTTGGGCTGATCGACGATCGCTTCGCGGCGCGGGCCGGCTCCGTCGACGACCTCGATGCCGTGATCGCCGAGCGCGGAGAGCCACGAGTCGATCTGGTCGGTCGACACGACGTCTTCCGGCATCGCGTCGTTGACCTCGTCGTACGTGACGAAGCCCTTCTGCTTGCCGAGCTCGATCAGCTTGTCGCGCGCGCTGGTCGCGCCGTTCGCCGCGCCGGCGCCGCCGCGGCCCTTCTTGCCGCTGCCGCGCGACTCCGCTTCGAGAGCGGCTGCATCGGCCTCGCTCGAGGCGTTGCGGCGGGGCGCGTCGCCGAGCTCGTCATCGTCGTCGAGCTCGTCGAGCCCTGTGGGGACTGCATCGTCATCGACGTCGACGAGGTCTTCGGGGCGCGGGCCCTTCGCGGCCTTGCCCGGACCCGCCGGGCCCTTGCCGGCCTTCGCCTTCGGCGGGGCGAAGTCGTCGTCCTCGTCGTCGTCGCCGTCACCGTCGAAGCCATCGCCGTCTTCGTCGCGCGGCGGCTTGATCGGCTTGCCCGCCTTCACCTTGCCATTCGCAGCGGCGGGCTTGGCGCCCGCCTTGGGCGTCGCCACCGGCGCGCCGAGCTTCTTGACCTTCTCGTCCTTCGAAGAAGCCTTGGCCTCCTTCGCGGGGGCCTTCCCCTTGTCCTTCGCTGCCGGCGCGGCCTTTGCCGTCGGCTTCGCGGGGCCCTTGGACTTCGAGCTCTGGATCGGGGTCTTCGCCATCTTCACTCTGCCTTCTTGTTGGACGAGATCTCAGTCGCGAGCCGATCAGCCAGCTCGTGATCACCTTTTCGAATTGCTTCGGCCATCAGCGCCAGTTTGCGAGCGGTCTCACGATCGCCGCGGCGCTGGGCATCCTGCATCTGCTTCTCGAGGTCGCGCTTGCGCAGCTCGCCCTTGCGGTGCTCGAGCGCGCGCGTCATCTGCACGAGCAACGCGCTCGGATCCTTTGCCTCGACGTACCGTCCGGACAGCAAGGCCTTGATGGTCGGCGAGGGAAGGTTCTGCACGGCCGTAGAGGTCTGCTCCAGGAGGGACCGTCCATCCCGGGCCGCGGAATACATGTCCCGAAGCCGAGGGTCCGTCAAGAGCCAAAAAGCGTTGTCTGCTTCGGGGGTTGCCAGAAGAGTTGGGTGGTCTGCGAGTAGGGAAAGCAGCTCTACCTCTTCGGAGGGCGGCGCAACGGGAGTTTTCTCACGGTTTTCGGGGGCGCGACCGTCGCCAGAAGGCGCGTTCGGGTGCCGCTGCGGCCCGCCCTGGCGAGGCGCGTGACCCGACGCGCGGGCGATCGCGTTGCGCACGAGGTTGGGCGCCACGTCGAGCGCCTTGCTGAACTGGTCGACGACGATCTCGCGCTTGGTGTCGTTGCCGATCTTCGCGGCGAGCCGGGCGACCTCCTCGATCGCTCGCGTCTTCGCGTCGGCGTTCGCGCGTGCCTTGCCCCACACCTCGAAGCAGAAGAACTCGATGCCGCCCTGCGCGTTCTTGATCGCCTCGCGCAGCTGCTCGGCCCCGCCGCCCGCGACGAGGCTATCGGGATCGACGCCACCGGCGAGCGGCCCCGCACCGCCCGACCGCGCATGACCCGGCCGCGACGCGACGAGCACCTCGACATCCGCCTCGACGCACGTCTGCAGCGCGTGCATCGTCGCCTTGTAGCCGGCCTTGTCGCCGTCGTAGAGCAAGACGACGCGCTCGGCCATCCGCTTGAGCAGCGTGACCTGCTTGGGTGTGAGCGCTGTCCCCAGCGGCGCCACGACCTCGCCAAAACCTGCCTGATGGAGCGAAATGACGTCGAAGTTTCCTTCGACCAGCACGGCGCGGCCAGTTTGCTGCATCGCCTCGCGCGCCTGGGCGAGGCCGAACAGGTGCTCGCCCTTCTTGTAGACCGGGCTCTCGGGGCTGTTGATGTACTTCGGCGGCTCGCTGCCGTCGGCGGCCGGCGGGGGCTTGCCGACGACGCGCGCCGAGAACGCGTGGACCTGCCCGCCGGGGACGACGACCGGGCACACGAGGCGATCGCGGAACCGGTCGTAGTAGCCACCGGCGCGCGGCTGCTTCGCGAGCAGGCCGAGCTTCGCGGCGAGCTCGAGGTCGGCGCGCTTGGCCTTCAAGAAATCGGCGAGCCCGTGCCAGTCGGGCGGCGCGTAGCCGAGCAGGAACTTCTCGCTGATCTCGGCGCCGACGCCTCGCTTCTCGAGGTACGCGCGTCCCACCTCGCCGCGCGCCGGATCGAGCAGCACCTCGCGGAAGAACTGCGCCGCGAGCTTGTTGATCTCGAGCATCGCGTGACGCTCGCCGCGCGCCTTGCGCAGCTCCGGCGACTCCTCGATGCGCGGGACCTCGACGCCAAATCGCTGGCCGAGCTGCTCGGCCGCCTCGACGAAGCTCTTGCCCTCGAGCTCCATCACGAACGTGAACACGTCGCCGTGCTTCTGGCAGCCGAAGCAGTGGAAGAACGCCTTGTCGGGGATGACGTTGAACGACGGCGTCTTCTCGCCGTGGAACGGGCACAGCCCCTTGAACGAGCGGCCGGCCTTCTTGAGCTGCACGTGCTGGCCGATGACCTGGACGATGTCCGCGCGGCTGCGGATTTCGCTGATGATGTCGTCCGGAATCATTCCCACCGCGTGCGCTCCCCGATGCGCGACGTTGCAGCTTAGCGCACGTCACCGCATCGACGAGTCGATCATCGCGTAGATAACCAGCCCTAACGTCAGAGCGATCCAGAGGCCGAGCAGCGTCTGGATGCCGTGGGTCGTGCGCGCGGCGAGCTTCGGTCCGTGATCCTCGTGGCCGAGGTCATGCCGGTGCTTCTTGCGCTGGGTCCCCGGGATCTCGTCGTCGTCGACGTGGGCCATCGGGGCGGACCTTGCGACAAATTCGCGCCGAGATCAACGCGAGGCGTCGCGGATGAGCCGGGCGAATGCGGCTCCGGCCGCCGAAGCGACCGCCTCGACGGGCGCGATCTCGCCGCCGGCCTCGCAGACCGCTGCGATCACGCACATCACGCGGCCCCCGATCGGGACCGGCGCGACGACGAGGTCGCCGTCGATCTTGCCGCCCATCGAGCGCAACAGGAGCATGTCGATCGGCGTCAGCACGTCGGAGGGTGCGCGCGCGGTGCACGAGTCCTCGATCGCGATCGGAACGAGGCCACCCTGATCGAGCGGCACCGCGATCTCGCGCGGCGGCGTTCCATCGCGCGAGAACTGCTTCCACGAGATCGCGGCATCGCCGCGCACGACGAGCAGCACCGCCGAGTCGCACACCGGTGCGAACCGCTGGAGCGTGTCGATGATCAGCTCGGCGGCGCGATCGCGGTCGGGCGCGCGGCGGATCGCACGGGTCGCCTCGGTGATCGAGGTCGCGGCCTTCGTCGGCGACTTCGCACGCGTCGTCGGAGGGGGCGGCGCCGCGGGAGGAGGGGCAACCGCGACGCGGCGGATCGCCATGCGGCCGAGCGGCTGCGTCTGCTCCTTCGCCGTCGGTCCGCTCTGCTCGTCGAGCAGCTTGATGTAGCTGCGGCGTTCGCGGCCGGCGGGCTCCGACTGCGTGGTCGCGGTGTCGATCGCGGCATCGATCATCGCCGCGAGATCGTCGGGCTGTGCGGGCAGCGGCGCCTTGCGCGGCGGCTCGGGCTCGACGATCGGGCCGGTCGGCTCCTCGATGTCGAACGGCATCACGTTCGGGTCGAACAGCGGGAACGGCGGGATCGTCTTGCCGCGCGAGCGCAAGAAGCGCGTGCTGCGCGTCAGGTCGTAGACGCGCTCGAGGTGATAGCGGACGCGCATCTCGGCCGCGATCGACGGCACGATCTGATCGGACTCGAGCCCGAACGCCTCCGCGATCTCGTCGCGCGCGTCGGCGGTCAGCGGATCGATCGAGACGACTGCGATCCGCGGCGGGTCGCCGAAGCGCAACAGCGGCACGACCTCGTGCTTGACCGCGAGCTCCTGCGGGAAGCTCTCCTGGAGGTCGCGATCGGCGCGGTCGAAGTGGCGGCCGAGCGCCGCCGGCAGGCCGTGCTGCTTGCCGAGCGCGGTCGCGAGCGTGTCGAGATCGATGCACCCCAGCTCGACGAGGTTCGTGCCGAGGCGACCGCCCCACACGACCTGTGCTCGTAACGCTTGTTCGAGCTGCTCGTGGTTGAGCAGCCCGGCCGCGATGAGCCGCTCCCCGAGCCGGGACATGTTCCCGACCAGTATCTACGCGATGGTGACGTCTTTACAGAGGTAGACGTCCTGGATCGCATGCAGCAAGTCGACGCCCTCCTTGAACGGGCGCTGGAACGCCTTGCGACCCGCGATCAGGCCCATGCCGCCCGCGCGCTTGTTGATGACGGCG
>JAFAOG010000065.1 GCA_019237945.1 Deltaproteobacteria bacterium
CCGTCTAGACGGCGTCCATCCAGCTGGACGATCTGCCCGCCGTTTGGACAGATAACCTGCTGAAACTACGTGTCTCACCGGCTGGATCACCTGTTGCGTATTGGAGATAGGCGAGGAGGAAACCTCGATGGGGCAACTGATCGATCCCGCAGATCCGGTCCGCATTCGCGCCTACGTCAAGAGCGTCGCGCTCAAGTATGTCCACGACGACCAGGACGCCGAGGACGTCACCCAGGACGCGATGTTGCTCGCGCATCGTCACCGCGAATCGTTTCGCGGCGAGTCGCGCTACTCGACGTGGCTCTATCGCGTCACCGCGACGGCCGCGCTGATGTACCTGCGCAAGCAGCGTCGCGTCGCGCGCGAGATTCCGTCGAGCCACTCGACCGACGACGAAGGTGCGCCGCTCCTCGATCGTCAGCCGGCCGCGCTCGACGTCCGCGCCGAAGTGATCGCGCGGGCCGAGCTCGATCAGATGTCCGACGCGGTCGCCGCGCTCGGCTCGAAGTATCCCGCCGTGTTCTGGAAGCGCTACGGCGAGGGCCACACGGAGACCGAGATCGCGAAGCAGCTCGGCATCAGCGTCGCCGCGGTGAAGACGCGCGCGTTCCGCGGACGCCAGGCGGCGCTGCGGGCCGCAACTCGCTAGGGACGCTTTCTCACTTCGCAACCCACGCTCCCGGGCAATTTCGCGTACCTGAGTGGGGACGCTTTCTCACTTCGCAACCCAGCGTCCGGCGCGCCTCAGCCGCGTGTCTGCCCGCCCACACCGCAGGCGAAGTGCTCGCAGCAACTCGGGTCTGTGGCTGGCGCGGCGGTCGCAATACCCGGGGGCATGCTGGTCTCCCTGCCCGCGCTGCTGATGCTGCTCCAGACGCCGTCCGAACAGGCGACGGCGCCGTCCGACGAGGTGGTCACCGGACGCGATGCACAGGTGCGGCTCGCCGATCTGCTCGCCGATGCCGAATCGGTCGACGCGGTGATCGGCAAGCGCGGTCGCGTGACGTTCGAGCTCGTGCGCGATGGCGACGAGGTCGAGGCGATCGCCCGCACGCAGAAGGGCGCCGTGGTCGGCCTCGTCGTGCGTGACCTCGGCCCGGCCGAAGATGTCGCCGAGGACGCCGGCCTGTCGTGGCTGTCCGACGTGATGAAGGACTCGACGGCCGTGACCAGGCTCGTCGTCGATCGCGATGGCGCGGTCACGCTCGTGACGTCCGACGGCCAGCGCTACATGGCGATTCCCGGGCGCGGCAGCGGCGGCAGCAACGCGGCCGTCGAAGCGCGGTGGGCCGCGAGCTGGGATCGCGAGCATTAGGCGCTAGACTGCGCGCGTGCCAAAGCTCGACCCGCGCCAGGACCCGGACGTTCCGGCGGGCATGTCGATCGACATGCTCAAGGACCTCCACCTGCTCACGCGCGACGGCCAGCTCAATGCCGATGCGCGGCGCAAGCTGAAGCAGATCCGTCACCTCGTCAATCTGCTCAAGCCCGCGCTCGACGACGCGCTCGCGCGCCAGGCGGAGCCGGTGATCGTCGACTGTGGTGCCGGCAAGAGCTACCTCGGCGCCCTGCTCTACGAGCTCGTCCTCGGGCCGGCGGGCCGCGGCTCGCTGACGGCGATCGAGGCGCGGCCGGAGCTGTCGGAGCAAGCGGCCGCGCGCGCCGCGCGATTCGGGCAGAAGCGATTCCACGTCGCGACGGGCGCGATCGATGCGATCCAGCTCGCGACCCGCCCGAACGTCGTGACGGCGCTCCACGCGTGCGACACCGCCACCGACGACGCCCTCGCCCTCGCGATCCGCCAGAACGCCGACCACATCGCGGTCGTCCCGTGCTGCCAGGCCGAGGTCGCGCGTCAGCTCGAGAAGTCGCGCCCGGAGGACCCAGTGCTCGCCGCGCTGTTCGCGCACCCACTGCACCGCCGCGAGCTCGGATCGCACCTGACCAACGTCGTGCGCACGCTCGTGCTCGAGGCCCACGGCTACAAGGTGACGGTGACCGAGCTCGTCGGCTGGGAGCACTCCGCCAAGAACGAGCTGATCCTCGGCAAGCGCGTGAATCGCTTCGACGCCACCGCGCAGGCGACGCTGCGCGCCCTGCTCGACCGCTTCCAGATCGAGCCGGCGCTGGTGCGGGCCGTGGGTGTACAGTCCGCGCATGGGTGATGGGAATCGCGAGGCAATCGAGGCGTGGAACACGGTGCTGTTCGACAAGTTCGTCCAGTTCCGGCGGGTACTGACGACGGGCCTGGGCATCCACGGCACACGCGCGATGGACTTGCATCCACCGCGTGAAGGCGCTCGGGTGGTCGACATCGGCTGCGGCTTCGGCGACACGACGATCGAGCTCGGCCGGCGCGTCGGCCCGCGCGGACACGCCACCGGCGTCGACGCGGCCTCTCGCTTCATCGACAGCGCGCGCACCGAGGCGCGAGGTCGCGAGAACGTCTCGTTCGAGGTCGCGGACGTCGAGGCAAGCGTGCCGGGCGGGCCGTACGAGCTCGCGTTCTCGCGCATGGGCACGATGTTCTTCTCGAGCCCGGTGTTCGCGCTCCGCAACATCCGCAAGTCGCTCGCCCCCGACGGCCGCCTGTGCATGGTCGTGTGGCGCAAGCGCGAAGCGAACGAGTGCATGCACGCGGCCGAGCTAGTCGTGCGGGAGCTGCTGGGCGACCCGCCGAAGAACGATCAGGTGACGTGCGGTCCTGGCCCGTTCTCGATGGCATCGCCCGACCTCGTGTCCGACCAGCTGGTAGCGGCGGGCTACCGCGACATCGCGTTCGAGCGCAGCGACGCGCCGATCGAGATCGGAGCCGACATCGAGGAGGCGATCCGGTTCGCCTTGACGCTCGGCCCGGCCGGCGAGGTCATGCGGCTCGCGGGCGATGCGGCGGTCGCGCGCCGGCGCGAGATCGAGTCCGCGCTGCGTGATGTGCTCGCGCCGTTCGAGCGCGATGGTGCGGTGCGCGCGCCATCGTCGACGTGGATCGTGACCGCGCGTCCGGCCTGAACGGCCGGCGTTCGGACAGCCGGCCGGACACCGGACATCGCGCTCGACCGCGGCGCGAGCGAATTCGGGAGCTTGCATCCGCGCGGCGTGCGCCTCGCGATGGCGCGCCGCTCGCAATACGCGCTCGCATGCAGCTCTCGCAGCGCTCGTCACGGTGGTCCGTCTCTGGCTGGCTCGCGTCGACCACGCTCGCTACGCTCGCGTTCTGGTCGATCTTCGGCGCGTGCGTCGATGCGTCGGATGCGTCCGGCGTGTCCGGTGCGTCGGGCGTGTCCGGTGCGTCGGGTGCGTCGAGTACTGCGGGAGCTGCGTCGGCGCCGGTCGCGCGCGCGATCATCGCGTGGGATCCGCGCGCGTGCGGCGAGCCCCATCGCGTGATCGTCGAGCTCGATGCCCCCGGCGGCGCCATCGGCGGCGGCGGCGGCACGGGCGGCGGCGGCGGCCCGAGTGGCGGCGATCCGATCGCCGCGTCGGTGCCATGCGTGCTCGGCGTTGTCACGCTCGATGCGCCGCGGCTCGGCGTGTACGAGGGCCGCGCGTACGCGTGGACGGCGGGCGCGACGGTCCGCTCGATGACGCCGCTGGAGCTCACGCTCGACGCGCCGGTCACGCGCTGGGAGGTGCCGACGCCATAGCTCACGGCGCAGGCCGAGCAAACGCGGCGACGTGCGTGCAGCCGCGGCGACGTGCGTGCAGCCGCGGGCGTGGCCTACGAGCGAATCGCATCCGCGAGCGAGCGCGCGAGCGCTTCCACCGAGTACGGCTTCGACAAGAAGCCGCGCGCGCCGCTATCGAGCAGCAACTGGATCTCCTCGTTCATCGTATGCCCCGACATCAACAGCACAGGGACGTCCGCATCGACCGCGCGCATCGCAGCGAGCGTCGCGCGGCCGTTCATGCCCGGCATCACCATGTCGAGGACGACCGCGCGGAGGTCCGCCTTGCGCTCGCGGTAGACGTCGACGGCTTCGGCGCCGCCTTCGGCCTCCACCGTGTCGTAGCCGAGGCTGCGGATCGCGGACGCGACGGAGCGGCGGACCAGCGCGTCGTCGTCGACCACGAGCACGGTGCCGGTGCCGGCCGGGACGTCGTGCTCGGCGCTTGGGCGGGCTGGCTCGGCCGCGTGCTGCGCGGCGGGGAAGCGCATGCGCATGGTCGTACCGCGGCCGGCGATGCCGTCGGCGATCTCGATCGTGCCCCCGTGGCTCTCCACGATGCCAAAGACCGTGGCGAGGCCAAGGCCGGTGCCGCGCTCGGGAGTCTTGGTCGTGAAGTACGGCTCGAAGACGCGGTCGCGCAGGTCGCGCGGAATGCCCGGGCCGTCGTCCGCGATCTCGAGCACGATGGCGTCGCCGGTGGGCGTGCGTTCGCTGTGCGTGCGCAGCGTGATCTGGCCGCCGCGCCCGGCCTCGTTGATCGCCTCCGCGGAGTTCACGCAGAGGTTCATCACGATCTGCTCGAGCTGCGCGCGATCGCCGATCACCGTGCCGCGGCGGTCGGCGGCGAGGTCGAATGCGATCGCGACGCCGGAGAGCGTGCGCGTCAGCAGCTCCGCCATGCCGCCGATGAGGTCGTCGAGCGCGACCGGCGCGGCGCGGTGCTTGCCGCGGCGGGCAAAGCCGAGCAGCGAGCGCGTCAGCATCGCGGAGCGCTCCGTGATGTCATCGATCAGGGCGAGCGACTTGCGCCGCTCCGGATCGGTCTCGTGCACGGCCAGCTCCGCGGCAAGCAGCTTGATGCCGAAGATCAGGTTGTTGAAGTCGTGGGCGACGCCGCCCGCGAGCGTGCCGATCGCCTCGAGCCGCTGGCCGCGCTGGAGGCGGTGCTCGCTCTCGGCGCGCGCCGCTTCGGCGTCGACCTCGCGAGTGACGTCGAAGAACGCGATCACGACGTGCGTGATCACGCCGGCCGCGTTGGAGACCGGCCGCGCGAACGCTCGCACGTGGACGTGGGTACGGTCGGGGCGGCGGATCGTCAGGTCGTCGACGACGACGACGCGCCGCTCGTGCATCGCCTGCACGAACGGCATTCGGTGCTCCGGATACGGCTGGCCGTCGCGCGTGAAGATGCCGTACGGCTCGGAGTACCCGCCGACCTGCGCGTCGTCACGGCCACCCTGCCCCATGATCTCCGCGAACATGCGGTTCGCGTAGACAAACTCCCCGTTCGGGGCGCGCGCGACCCAGATGCCGACGGGCAGGTCGTCGGCAAGCGCGTGAACGATGTCGTGATCGCTAGGTACGTCAGACATCCCTGGGTCCGTCGAACGGTCTTATCACAGCCGCTGGACGCGGTGGTCCGCGAACGGTCGATGCTCGGGCCGCGGAGCGCCGTGGTCCGCGAACGGTCAGTGACCGTTGGCGTCGTGGCCGCCGAAGCGAACGAGCAAGTTCGCGAGATCGTCGGCGTGCTCTTCCTCTTTCGCCAAGATCTCTTCGATCATGCGGCGGGTCGTCGGGTCGTCGTTGGCGAGCCAGCGCACGATCTCGCCGTACGTCGAGATCGCGATGCGCTCGGCGACGAGGTCCTCGCGGATCATGTCCTCGAGCGTGTCGCACTCCTTGTACTCGGCGTGGCTGCGCGTCGAGAGACCTTCCGGGCTGAAGTTCGGGTCACCACCGAGCTCCGCGATACGGTCGGCGACGAGGTCGGCGTGCTGCTGCTCTTCCTTCGCATGCTCGAGGAATTCGGCCGCGACCGCCTCGGAGTGGATGCCCTTCGCGTTGTAGTAGTGGTTGCGGTAGCGAAGCGTGCAGACGAGCTCCGTCGCGAGCACCTCGTTGAGGACCTCGATCACCTTGTCCTTGTCCGCCTTGTAGAAGGCGGTGACGGCGCCGTCCTCCATCTTTTCGCGGGCGCGGCGGCGGATCTCCTCGATGTCAGCCTTGAAGGTGTTCATGCGGGCCCGCACACGCAAGACCCGCACCACCCCCGCCACCCCCAACCCTGCGAAAACTCCTGGCGCACACTGCGCGTCGCTGACACACGAGCGCCCTCGCCCGGTACCATACGACCGCGTGCTGCGCTGGCCGGGCAATATCCTCCACTCGATCTACCTCGTGGTCGTGCTGCTGCTCGCGGCGATCATCTACGGCCTCGCGCGCATCGGCTGCGCCCTGTTCATCTGGGGCGCGCATCGGCCGCGCGCTGTCGCCAAGCTCCGCGGCTACATGCTGCGGCAGACGATGAGCACGCTCGGCGCGACGTTCATCAAGCTCGGCCAGGTGATGTCGACGCGCCCGGACTTGTTCCCTCCGGAGATCATCGACCAGCTGCGCCACCTCCAGGATCGACTCCCGCCGTTCTCGTTCACAAAGGTCCGCCGCGTGATCGAGGAGGACATGAAGAAGCCGCTCGCCGAGCTATTCGCGGAATTCGACGAGAAGCCCGTCGCGGCCGCCTCGGTCGCACAGGTCCACCGCGCCCGCCTGCGCGACGGCCGCGAGGTCGCGGTCAAGGTCCTCCGCCCCGGCGTTCGCCGTCAGGTCGAGCGCGACCAGGTCATCCTGATCGCATTCGCGCGCGTGATCGCACTCCGCCCGCTGTGGCGCCGCTCCGATCCGGTCGGCCACGTCCGCCACTTCGTCGAGGCGATCCACGACCAGACCGACCTCCGCATCGAGGCCGACAACTACACGCACTTCCGCCGCAACTTCGCCAACAATCCGCGCGTCTCGTTCCCCGAGGTGTTCGCCGACTACTGCTCGTCCCGCATCCTGACGATGGAGTTCGTCCGCGGCACGAAGATCGACGCGCTCCCGGCCGGCCAGACGTACCCCCGCCTCGCGGAGACCGTCCGCCAGACGATGTTCAAGATGTGCTTCGAGGACGGCTTCGTCCACGCCGACCTCCACCCGGGCAACATGGTCGTCCAGGACGACAACCGCCTCGTCCTCTTCGACGCCGGCCTCGCCAAGCTCCTCCACGAAGACATCTTGATCCAGTTCATCGACATGACGAAGTGCATCGCGATGGGCACGCCCGACGACATCGTCGCCCACCTCAAGCGCTTCCACACCTACGCCGGCGAGATCAACTGGGACGAGCTGCGCGCCGACGTCACCGTCTTCGCCGAGACCTTCCGCAAGCAAGACACCGCGCGCCTCGAGTACGGCGAGCTGATCAGCGACATGTTCGCGATCGGCCGCAAGCACCACGTCCGCCCGGTCACCGACATGATGCTCGTGTTCGTCGCCCTGATCACCGCGCAAGGCATCGGCAAGATGCTCGAGCCGGACAACAACATCTGGCCCGAGGTCGGCCGCTTCCTGATCCCGATCCTGATGAAGCGAAACGAGCACGTCCCCGACACGGCCGAAGCGAAGGCCGCCAAGGGCGCGCCGTCGACCGATAAGCCGTCGACCGACACGCCCGGCGACAAGGCGGCCGCCACCGCATGACCCGCCGGCTCGCGAGGCTGTCGATCTGCATGCTCGCTGCGTGCGCACCGAAGCCCGCGACGCCCGGCGCGCCCGCGCCGTCGACCGCCTCCGCCGAGCTGCCCGGCTCGCGCGCTCAAATCCGCGCACCAATCCTCATCCGCGCGCCGCGGCCCGACGTCACGTTCCCCGATCTCGTCCCCGACCTCGCGGAGGAGCCGCGCTGGCCGCTGACGGGGATGCAACATCCGTCGTTGCAGCCGTCGTACGACGTCGCCGACACGCTCGCCGAGCCGGGCATCACGTGGACGGAGCTCTGTGCGCGCAGCGTCGACCGCCGGCGCGACCCGTCGCACCACGACGAGCTGATCTACCTCGGCGCCTGGTGCGCCGCCGAGCGCCGCGATCCAGAGACCGCGGTCGGCCTGCTCGCGCAGGTGCGCGGGTCGGCGGTGCCCGGTATCGCGCGCGCGGTGCCGCTCGACGTCGCGAACATTCTCGTCGATTCGCAGGACGCCGAGCACGCGGATCAGATCCTCGTGCACGCGCAGCTGCGAAGCGCGCAGCTCTACGACCTGATCGCTGCGGCGTACTTCGAGATCGGCCGCAACGACGATGCAGTGCAGGCAACGACGTCCGCCCTGCAGCTGGACCAGCGCTATGACCGCGCGGCGACGTGTCACCGGCTCGCACGCGCCGCACTGCTGGGCCGGGAGGCGTCGCGCGTCCTGCTCGCGACGGAGCTGACACGAGCGACGAACGGCAAGACGCCCGATCCGCAGTGCGTCGAGCTCGCGGCGGGTGTCGAATGCGCGGTCGATCCGGAGGCCGGATGCCGGACGTACATCGTGAACCACCACATCGATGACGCCGTGTGGCGTCTCGCGAAGATCGACGAGCACTGGCGTGATCCACAGACGTGGGACGGATGGCTGGACGTCGCGCTCCACATCGAGCTGCTGACGGCACGGCCGGAATCACTACCGATGTTGTCCGTGGCGGTCGAGGCAGCCGTGGTCGCGAGCGAGTGCCGCCAGCTCCCGCTGCAGACGATCTCGAATCGTCTCGATCGAATGGTGCGCGATGGGCACATCCCGGGCGCGGCGGGGAAGCTCGACTGGGCACGAACGCTCTACCAGAAGCCCGACGACTGCGCCGCGTTCCGCACGAAGTGGCTCGCCGACAATCCGCAGTAGGCCGCCCGCCCGGAGATCCGTCAGTACATCGTAATGACGCGTTTCTGGAGCGACGACCTCGCGGCACACCGCCGCCGATGCGGGGTTCCATCGTACCAACTTGCCCCAGTAGGCTGGACGCCATGAAGCACACCTTCATGCTCTTCGTCCTCGCGTTTTCGCTCGCCGGCTGTCTGGTCCGGACCGGGCCACCGCAGCGCACCGTCGTCGAGCGCCGCAGCTGTCCGCCCGCGTATCACTGGGAGGGCAACGACTGCGTGCACAACGGGCACGGCCACGGCCATCACGATCGCGACTGACGGCCGGCGCGATCCCGCTGATCGCGGATCCGCGGTGTCCACATCTGGTCAGTCGCGCGGTCAGCCGAGGATCCTCGCGTGGTTAGCGCGCGCACGTACGTTGCACTACATCGCGGCGTGCACGCGGCAGCTCGGCTCGGATTGCGTCGTTGTTGGACGGCTCGCGGCGGTCTCGCCGCATCGTTGGCGCTGGTGATCGCCGCGTGCAGTCATGCCGGATCGGCGGAGCTGCCGGATGCGCATGCGGTGGACGCGCGGCACTTCACGGTCGACTCGCGGACCGTCGACGTGTCGGTCGCGCCGAAGTTCCTGTGTCAGGCCGCGCGGCCGGCGGGGGCGCCTCAGCCGGTGCCGCCGCCGATGCCGATGGGCGGGTGCCCGGTGCTCGCGTCGGGGGTCAATCACATCACGTCGACCGGGCACGACCGCAACTTCATCTTCGTGGTGCCGGCGGACCCGCAGCCCGGCGAGACGTTTCCGGTGCTGTTCATGTGGCACTGGATCGGCGGCAGCGCGAACGGCTTCTTCCAGAAGGGCGAGGTCCAGGACGCCGCGGATCAGCAGCGGTTCATCGCGGTGATCCCCAATGCCGAGGGCGCGACCGTGTTCCCGACGTCGTTCAACACGAAGTGGCCGTTCGACATCACGCAGACGCCGGATCGGATGACCGAGGAGTTCACGTTCTTCGACGACATGCTCGCGTGTGTCGAGCAGCAGTTCCCGGTCAACCAGGACTGCGTGTCGACGGTCGGCGTGAGTGCGGGCGCGCTGTTCACCGATCAGCTGGCGCAGGCGCGGAGCAACCGGCTGTCGTCGTTCTTGAGCCTGTCGGGCGGCGTCAACGACAACATCATCAAGCCGTGGACCGGCACCGGCACGCACAAGCTGCCCGCGGTCGTGCTGTGGGGTGGCGATGGCCCGCCGACGATGGACGGCAACAAGGACATCCTCGGCTGCGCCGGGATCGGGATGGATTTTTCGGTCGCGTCGCGCGACCTCGAGGCGGGGCTCGTGCACGACGGTCACTTCTTCATCGAGTGCCGGCACAACTGCGGGCATGTCGAGCCGCCGCTGGTGCCGCCGCCCGGCGAGTCGAAGTACGCCGGGTTGTGGGAGTTCGCGCTGAACCACCCGTTCTGGCTCGCGCCGGGGCAGTCGCCGTGGGCGTCGGGATTGCCGGCGAGCATGCCGAGCTGGTGCGGCATCGGCGCCGACAACGACACGCCGCGCTCCGGCTCGGGCTGCCCGGCCGCCGAGAATCCGTGCGTGAACTAGCGCCGGCCTCCCAGAATCCGGGCGTGAACCAAGCGGCTAGAGCAGGCCGTGGCGGCGGAGCTTGTTGATCAGTGTCGTGCGCGGCATGCCGAGCGCCTTCGCGGCGTGTGACTGGTTGCCGTTGGCGGCGGCGAGGGCCGCGGTCAGCCGGCGGCGCTCGATGTCGTCCATGATCTCGCCGTGCGGCGCAGAGTCGCCGTGGGGCGCGTCGACCGCGTCCTCGGGGACCGCGCGCTCGGGGAGGTCGAGATCGGCGGCGTCGATCGCGGGGCCGTCGGCGAGCACGAGCGCGCGCTCGAGGACGTTCGCGAGCTCGCGGACGTTGCCGGGCCAGGTGTAGGCCATCAGCTTCGCGAGCGCGGCGTCGGTCAGTGGCAGCGCGGCGCGGCCGGCTCGACGGGCGGCGCGGGGAAGCAGCGCGGCGCAGAGTGCGGGGACGTCGGCGCGGCGGGCGCGCAGCGGCGGCACCGTGAGCTCGACGACGCGCAGCCGGAAGTAGAGGTCCTCGCGGAACTCACCGCGCGCGACCATCGCCGCGAGATCGCGGTGCGTCGCGACGACGATGCGGGCGTCGACGGAGACCGGCGTGGTCGCGCCGACGCGAAGGACAACGCGATCCTCGATCACGCGGAGCAGCTTGGCCTGGAGGTCGAGCGGGAGCTCGCCGATCTCGTCGAGGAACAGCGTGCCGCCGTCGGCGAGCTCGATCGGGCCGCGGCGCGTGCGCGTGGCGCCGGTGAATGCACCGCGCTCGTGACCGAACAGCTCGCTCTCGAAGACGCTCGGTGCGATCGCGGCGCAGTCGACGTGCATGAACGCACCGCGTCCGCTGACCGCGTGGAGCGCGCGCGCGACGATGCCCTTGCCCGTGCCGCTCTCGCCGCGCACGAGGACGCTCGCGTCGCTCTTGCCGGCGCGCTCGATCATCGCCTGCAGCTCGCGCATCGGACGCGAATCGCCGATCAGCACGGCGCCGGCCGCCTCGACGCGTGCGCGCAGGTAGCGGTTCTCGTCCTCGAGCTTGTCGCGCAGCTCGCGGATCTCGAGGTTCTGCGCCTCGAGCGTGCGCGTCTGATCCTCGAGCGTCGTCTTCTGCGCCTCGAGCGTGCGCGTCATCGTGTGGATGTGGCCGTACGCGCGGGCGTTGGCGAGCGACACCGCGAGCTGGCTGGCGAGCGCCGCGAGCAGGTCGCGATCCTGCGACGAGTAGAGGTCGCCGCTCTTGCGCGGGCCGAGCACCAGCCAGGCGTCGGGGTCGGCGTTGCCGGCCGCGACGGGAATCGCGATGCCACCCGCCGGCACCATCGGCTCGCCTTCGGCTCGAAGCTGCAGCGCTCCGCCCTCGGCGCGAACGGCGGCGACGACGAGCTCGACGGCCTCCCGCGCGAGCTGCGCGGGCTCGCGGAGACGGGCGAGGCTCTCGCCGGCGCGCCGCAGCGCCTCGACGTAGTGCTGGCGATCGCGAAAGAACCGGCGATCGATCCAGCCCATCACGCGCGCGCGCAGCGGTCCGAACGCGGCGGCCGCCGCGACGCCCGCGACGAGATAGCCCCACGGCCCCGGCGCGATCTGCTCGGTGCCCCACCCTGCCGCGAGCACGACGAACACGAACGCGCACACGGCCGCGCTCGTCGCGAACGCGTAGCCGATCAGCGCGTCGACGTCGGCGAGCCGCACGCGCAGCACGGCGAGCCCGTAGCCGACGAACCACAGCAATGCGACCGCCGCCGCGAACGGCTGGTAGCCGACGATCAGGAAGTGATCGAGGTCGGCGAACGCGAACGGCAGCGCCGCGACCATCGGCAGCGCGCCGAGCACGTGCCCGAACAGCAGCCAGCGCAGCTGCGCCCTGGTCTCGCCGGTCGCCGAGCGATGGGCCCGCAGCTGCGCCCACAGGCCGACGACCGTGTGCACGGGCAAGAGCGCGATCTGCGACGCGATGCACGCGACGACGATCGTCAGGCCGCGGTCGCTCGCCATGTCGTGCACGCCGAGGCCGACGCCGATCGCGCACGCGATACCAAGCGCCGCGCTGAGCACGCCGAGCGCTCGCTGCGCGACGCGACCACCTTCGCCGTAGCTCAGCGCGAGCGACAGCGACACGCCGGGACCCGCGAACAGCGCGCACAGAAAGCCGGCCGCGAGCACCGGGTGGACGATCAGGCGCGGCCAGCTCAGCGCGCCGACGAACACGAAGGCATAGATGATCGCCGTCCAGTAGAAGCGACGCGCCTGCGCATCGGCGGGACGCGCGCGCCGCGCCACGACGCCGGCCGCGAGCAACACGCACGCGAGCAGCGCCGCGAACAGCGATGACCACGGCACCGGCGCGTGCTCCATCACGACCGTGACCTCGCGATCGCGCGTCTCGATGCGCACGGTGTCGCCCGGCTCGCGCGTCAGCACGCGGAAGCAGTAGTCGAGCGTGCTGGTGACCGGCGTACGGTCGACGCGCTCGATCACATCGCCTTCGCGCAGCTCGCCGCGCTCGACGTGGACGACGCGCCGGCCGAGGAACGCCTGGAAGCCCTTGTCGGGCGCGCGCCACGCCGCCGCCACCACGGCGACCGCGTAGGCGATCGCGAGCAAGGCTGGAACGAGGCGGCGCACGGCCGCGAATCTATGCCGGATAGTGGACGCGACCGCGAGCGATTTTTGCGATCGGCGTGGTGCGCGCTTCGTGCACGGGCTCGCGCACGACGATCATGCGCCCGACGCGACGAGCAGCTGCTCGAGGCGCTCGAGCAACGCCGGGCTCTGGGACGGCGAGCTTGCCCCGAGGTCGAGCGTCGCGAGCCGCACGAGCATCGCGTCGGTCGCCGGATGACGGCCGCGCAGCGCGAGCGAGGCCCGGCACGCCTTGACGAGCATCTCGTGAGCCGTGCGCGGACTGATCTCCATCAGCTCGCGCGCGTTCGTCACCGCCTCGCGTACCTCGCCGAGGATGCGCTGGTCGTGCTGCACGAGTACCTCGCGCTGATTGATCGCGCCGAGCGACTCGAGATACTTCACGAGGCCCTCGGCGGTCAGGCGCGCGACGCCCGGCGGCTCCTCGCTGAGGCGCTGGTCGAACTGCTCGAGCTCCCAGCGATCGGCGGCGCGCATCGCGCGACACACGTCGCCGCGCACGTACGACTGCATCACAGCCTTGATGCCATCGAGCGCGTCGCCGTGGCGGCCGACGTCGCTGCCCTGCAGCGCCTCGTTGAGCGGCTCGAGCTTGCTCGATAGATCGGCGATGCCCTTGCGCACCATCAGCGCGCGCTTGAGCGTCGTCATGTATTCGGGCACGAGCGACGACGTATCCGCATCGGGCGCGAACGCCGCGTACACCGCGGTGACGAGCGCGTGGATGCCCTCGCTCGCGCTGCTCGTCGTGTCGTCGAGTAACCCGAGTACCTGGCCGATCTGGCCGGCGCCAAGCGCGACCTGCCGGCGCTCCGTGGCATCGGAGAGCTGCGACGTCAGGCCGTACTCGATCGCCGAGACCTTTTCCTTGACCTCCGCCCACAGGTCCGTCTCTTCGCGCTGGCCGCCGCCGCCGTCGAGACCCGCGACGAGGTCGCCGATGTCTCCGATGTCGAGCTCGAAGCTCTGGACATCCGTCGCGTCCTCGAACGACCCGAATTCGAAGTCCGCATCGGCCGGCGGCGCATCGTGCACGACCCCCGCGGCGACCTCGCGGCAGTACTCGAGCAGCGTCGTCAGCGGCCGGAACGCGCCGTCCCAGATCAGGCGCAGCTTCGCAGCGGCCATCTCCGGATCGCGCGGCTCGTTCTTCGACGCAACGAACAAGCCGTACAAGCTCTCATCGATCTTCTTGAGCTCGTCGAGCGCAGCGAGCGCAAGTCGAACGACTTCGACCGCCTCGTTGCGGATCGAGGGCGTGCTGATCGCGCGCAGCCTTGGGTCCACAGCGTCTTGAGGGATCGTGCCAGATTCCCGTCTCTCCGTCGATTTTCGGCGCTACGCTTCCCACATGGCGCGCGCTTCTGTCGTGCTCGTGACCGCCCTGCGCAAGACGGCTGCGCGGCTGACCAGTACCGCACCGTACGCCTGGGGACACCACGGCCAGTGCAATTGCGGCCACCTCGTCCAGACGCTCTGCAATCTGCCTCCTGCGCGAATCCACGAGATCGCGCTCGAAGGCGACGGCGACTGGGAAATGCTCGCGAATGCCTACTGTCCGTCCTCCGGACATGCCATCGATGACCTGCTGAGCGCGCTCGTCGACGCGGGCCTGACCACCGACGACATCTGCCACCTCGAGCGCCTCGACGACCCGGCCGTCCTCGCCGCCCTGCCCGGCGGCCACCGCTGGCTGCGCCGCAACGTCCGCGAGGACGCCGTCGCCTACCTCGAGGCGTGGGCCGACCTGCTCGAGCGCGACCTGCCAGCGATCGCCGCCTAGCTAGCTACTGCAACGTCGCCGACATCAGCATCTCGAAACCGCCGCTCGCATCGGCGGTATCGGTCCACGTGACGGTCAGCGTCTGGCCGGCGCTCGCGGCGTTGTACGTGATCGTGAAGAGGGTATGCAGCGATGTCGATCCGGCGGTCTGCGAGGTCGTGAACGCGGATGCCGAGGCGTCGGAGAGCGAGACGTCGAGGCGCGCGGTCGAGCTCTTGTTGCCGGCGTACACCCGAAGCGTGTGCTGGCCGGTGCCCGCCGGCACCGTGAACCGTAGCCCGGCACCTTGCTGCGCGCCCACGCCCGTGCCGGTCGCGTTGACCGGCGAGTGCGGCGTGCCGTCGCTCCACGACGCCGTCGACGTGATGCTGCCGATCTGCAAACGCGAAGCGCCGTTCGTCACCGTGATGTCGCTGATCAGGCCCGCGCCCGCCTTGTGATCGAAGTCGGTCGATCCCATGTGCGCCCAGTGCGCCCAGTCGAGCGTGCCCTCGGCCGTCAGGTTGGAGTCGCCGTTCGGGATCGCAGC
>JAFAOG010000142.1 GCA_019237945.1 Deltaproteobacteria bacterium
CGAGCCGTCCGCGCGATGCGCGACGACGATGTCGGCATCCGGCAGCTTCGCGCCGGGGTTGTCCTTCGCGATCGCGGGGTCGTTCCACTTCTTGATGTCGCGCTGGAAGATCTTCGCCGCCGTGTCGGGTGAGAGCTGCAGCTTGTCGACGCCGTCGACGTTGTACGACAGCGTGATCGCGCCGAGCAGCACCGGGAAGTACAGGACGTCGCCGCCCTTGATCTTGCCCATGTCGGCGTCCTTGTACGGCGCGTCGGCGCCCGCGAAGTCGACGACCATGTCGGCGAGGTCCTGGCGGCCCTTACCGGAGCCGCCGCCGCCGTAGTTGATCTTGACGTTCGGGTTCGCCTTCGTGAAGGCTTCGATCGCCGCCTCCTGAAACGGCTTCTGGAACGTCGAGCCGCTGCCGTTGATCGTGCCGCCGCCCGCCGGCTTGGCCTCGCCGCTGCCGGGGCCCTTGTCGGTCACCATCGGTGCGCTCGAACCGCCGCCGCCGTTGTCGGCAGGCTTGTCCTTGCTCTTGCAGGAAAAGGCGCTCACGGCGAGCGCGCTAAGGAGGATCGCGGAGGTCTTCATGCCGGCACCGTAATCCCCGGAGTTGGCGGGGGTGGGGCGGCTTTGTGACGCGACGGTGACGGCGCGATCTCAGTTGCTTGGCTTCGGGAGCGGGCGATGCCGCACGTCCGTGGCGCGAACCATGTAAACGACGGATTCCGCGACGTTCTTGACGTGGTCGCCGATCCGCTCGAGGTACTTGCATACGCTCGTCAGCGGCAGCACGCGCGTGACGCTGGCGGGATCGGTCGCGACGTGGGCGAGCAGCTCGGCGAACAGGCTCGCGTTCGCCTTGTCGATGTTGCGGTCCGCCTCGATCACCGCGGTCGCCTGATCGGCGTTCTTCGCGACGAAGGCGTCGAGCGCGGCGTGCAGGTTCTTGAGGACGAGCGCGGAGAGCGGGTTGAGATCGACGCTCGGGTCCAGGCGCGGCAGCGGATTGAGCTCGACCGCGCGCTTCGCGATGCCGGCGGCGAGATCGCCGATGCGCTCGAGGTCGGTGACCAGCTTGAGCGCCATCGTGATGAACCGCAGGTCGGAGGCGACCGGCTGGCGCGTCGCGAGGATCTGCAGCGCGAGCTCGTCGCAGTCGATCTCGTCCTTGTCGATCTCCTGATCGGCCTCGATCACCTGCTTCGCGATCGCGACGTCGCGCTCCTCGAGGGCCTCCATCGCGCGCGCGATCTGCTTCTCGCAGCGACCGCCCATCGCGCACAGCCGATCGCGCAGCGTGCGCAGCTCCTGGTCGAAGTCCTTGTTCGTATGCGAGCTGATCATGCCGCCACCTGGGTTTGGGCCTTGGGGAGTTGCAACCAGAAGATACTGCCTCGCGGGCTGTTCGGCTCGACTCCAACCGCACCGCCCATGCTCTCGACGAGATGCTTGACGATCGACAGACCGAGGCCGGTGCCTCCCGCCTCGCGCGAACGGCTCGGATCCGCGCGGTAAAACCGCTCGAACACGCGCGCGCGATGCTTCTCGGCGAGGCCGGCGCCGTCGTCGCGGATCTCGATCCGCACGGCGTCGGTCAGGTCGGTGGCATGGACCCACACGTGGGTGCCGCCGTACTTGCAGCCGTTGTCGATCAGGTTGACGAGGATCTGGTCGAGCGCCTTCGCGTCGGCGCGCACGCCGAGGCCGTCGGGCACGTCGATCTCGACCGCGATGCCGCGCTTGTTGTCGACGGCGCTGAGCGACTGCTCGGCGATCGAGCGGACCGACACGGCGGTGATGTCGAGGCGGTACTGGCCGGCGTCGAGCCGCGACAGGTCGAGCAGGTCGGCGAGGATGCGCGCGAGCCGCTCGGCGTTGCGGTGCAGGCCGTCGATCAGCTTGCCCGCCATCACCGGATCATCCTTGGCACCGGCGAGGAGCGTCTCCGCGTTCGCGCGAATGACGGCGACCGGCGTGCGCAGCTCGTGGGAGACGTTCGCGACGAAATCGCGGCGCACGGTCTCGAGCCGGCGCATCGCCGTGACGTCCTCGAGCAGCAGCACGCAGCCGGGGCGCCCATAGGTGCGCGCGACGCGGATCAGGGCGCGCGGACCGTTCGGCAGCTGGATCTCCGCCGTCGCATCGCGCGAATCCTCGACGAGCAGCCGGAGCTCGGGGACGCGCACGAGCTCGAGCAGCGACTCGGTGATCATCGTGCCGGGCGCGCCGATCATCTTGCGCGCGGCCTCGTTGAGCATCTCGATGCGTCGCTCGCCGTCGAGCGCGATCACGCCCTGGGTGAGGCCATCGGCGACCGAGCCGAGCAGCGTGCGCTCGCGCTGCAACGCCTCGCGCTGGCTCGCGACCTCGTCGGCGAGCGTGTTGAGCCACTGCGAAAGATCGCGGGCGGGCCCGCCGACGGACGCCGTCGGCAACCGCTTCTTTGGATCGCGGACCAGCTGCTGGCTCGCATCGGCGAGTCGACGCAGCCGGCGGTTCATCACCGTGGCGGTGACGAGCGCGGTCGCGACGACGAGCGCCAGCGCGACCAGGCCGAAGGTCATGCGGTCTGCTCGCTCACTTCGTCGGGCTCGCTCTTGAAGCGATAGCCGACGCCGCGCAGCGTCTCGATGTACGCACCGGCGTCGCCGAGCTTCTCGCGAAGCCGCTTGACGTGCGTATCGACGGTGCGCGTCGTGACGTCGGCATCGATGCCCCACACGTCGGAGAGCAGCGTGTCGCGCGTCTGCACGCGGCCGCGCCGCGACAGGAACTGGTGCAGCAGGCGGAACTCGAGCGCGGTCAGCGAGACCTCCGCCCGGTCGACCCACGCGCGGTGCGCATCGCGATCGATCTCGAGGCGGCCGAACCGGATCATCGACGGCTCGCCCTCGGCACGCTGGCTGCGCCGGCGCAGCTGCGCGCGGATGCGCAGCACGAGCTCGCGAACCGAGAACGGCTTGACGACGTAATCGTCCGCGCCGACCTCGAAGCCGACGACGCGATCGATCTCCTCGCCCTTCGCCGTGCACATGATCACCGGCACATCGCGCGTGCGATCGCCTTCGCGCAGCCGCCGGCAGATCTCGGTCCCCGAGAGATCCGGCAGCATCAGATCGAGCACGATCACGTCGGGCAGCGGATCTGTCGTCGCGGCGGCGATGCCCTGGCGACCGTTGTGCGCGAGGCGGACCTGAAAGCCCTCCGCGCGGAGGTTGTATTCGAGCGTGGTCGCGAGGTCGACCTCGTCTTCGATCACCAGCACCAGACCGCTCATATCGACACCTCTAGCATGCCTTGCGTGACGGGAGCGTGACGGAATCAGAACAGGAGGAAGGCGCTGAATTGTGCCCGAGTATCGTCGGCTTCCACCTTGTCGACGTACGTCTGCTGGGTCCGCGAGACCTCGAATCCGAGCCGCGCGTTCGAGGTCAGGTCGATGAACACGTTGCCGTCGAACCAGTCCTGCGAATCGAACACCTTCGCGGCGGCGCCGAACAGGTGCGCGTTGTTCGACGACAGGTGCGAGTAGTTCGCCGACAGCCACAGCTTGCCGCCGGGCAGGTAGTACTGCGCGCCGGCGAGGTACGTCGTCCACTGGATCGGGTGCAGCGAGAACGTGCCGCCGCCGTCGTCGTGGAACAGCACGATGCCGTTGTCGATGTTCGCCGTGTACGCGGGCGCGGGGTTCGCCATCGTCGGGTTCGCGAGCGCCGGGTTGCCGGTGCCGCCGTTGAGGCTCTGGTAGAGATCCGCGATGCCGGCGCCGTTCGTATAGCTGCCCTGCACGGTCAGCGCGCCGTCGTGCTTCTCCTTCGTCGCGGGGATGATCGGGAACAGCGCGTCGATCGACAGGCCGTAGCCGTTGCGTACGACCTGGCTGTGCGGCGTCGCGGAAAACTCGTCGACGGCGAGCCGGCGACCGACGACCGACACGCCGATCATCGCGGAGTCGAGCGCGGAGCTCGTGCTACCACCGGTGTGCCACGCCTTGAGCTTGTCGATGTTGATCTTGATGCCGGCCTGGCCATCGGGCGTCGCCGACGCGCGCGACACCGGGCGCGATGCGGCCACCGCGACCTCGACGCTCGCGGCATCGCCAGCGGGGATCTTCTTGCTGATCCGGATCTGCGGCGAGCGCGAGTAGACCTCGCCGGGGATGCCCTGGATCTCGACGGTGTTCGGCTGGTTCATGCCCTGCCAGCCGAACAGCTGCCAGGTCTGACCGAACAGGATGTCGACGACCTTCGTCTCGAGCTTGACGTTCATGTGGCGGAACCGGAACGGCGCGTTCTGCCAGAACGCCTGCTCGGAGATGCCCGCCGGCTGGTTGCCGAGGAAGTCCATCTCCATCGTGCCGCTGACCTTGAGGTCGTCGGTGTTCGTCGGCATCGCGAGCTTCATGCCGATGCGCGAGTTGCGTCCACCGAACGTCAGCTGCGGGTGGTCGCCCGTGTACGTGTTCGGCCGCGCGATCGCCGCGTTGCCGCGCAGGTCGTTGAGGCCCTGCGTCGAGTCCCAGATCGTGTCGAGCTCGACGAAGCCGTAGAACGAGATGTCGACCTTCGACGACACCTTGCCGCCGGTCGGCTTCTTCTCGATCGGCTTGTCCTCGGTCGGGGCCGTCGGCGCGAGCGTCGGCGTCAGGACCGGCGGCGGCGCGGTCACCGTGGGGCCGGGCGGGGGCGCCGGCGGCGGAGCCTCCGTCGTCGCGCTGCCGCTGCCGGTGCCGGGCGGCGGAGCGGGCTCGCCCGCGGGGGCAGGCTGGCCAAGCGCCGGGCCGGCGCCAAACAGAACACTCGCGGTCAGAAGGCCAAGTCGCTTCTTCATGGTTGGCGACACCTTCGCTTCACCAAATGGCGGCTGTGTGACGGCGCCGAGTCGCGACTGTCAAACCTTCAGGCCGATCTCGGTTCAGCGGCGCGGAAATGCTGCTACAAACCCGGCCGATGTTGACCGGCAAGCAACGGCGTCACCTCCGCGCGCTCGCGCACCCGCTCAAGCCGCTCGTCCAGGTCGGCAAGGGCGGGATCGACGACGGGCTCGTTGCCGCGGTCGACCAGGCGCTCGCCGATCACGAGCTGATCAAGGTGAAGGTCGGCGAGAGCGCAGGGCTCGAACGCCACGACGTCGCCGAGGAGCTCGCGCAGAAGACGCACAGCCAGGTCGCGCAGGTGCTCGGCAACACGGTGCTGCTCTACCGCGCCGACCCCGACGAACCGACGATCAAGCTACCGGCGGCGCCGGCGGGCGGCGAGCCCGATCCCGAAGACGACGAACAGTAGGCCCGCGCTGCCGCCGCCGGTCGAGCAGCCGCCGGTCTCGACGCCGCCGTTATCGTTGGGGCCGCCGCCGTTGCCACCGCCACCGCCACCGTTGCCGCCACCGCCACCACCGTTGCCGCCACCGCCGCCGTTGCTGCCGCCCTGCGCCGCGACGGTCACGGTGCGCGTCTGCGACTGGATGTTGCGACCGTCGGTGATGTCGAGCTTGAGCGTGTGCTGGCCGTCGGCGAGCGTCGCCGCGGTCGGGAACGAGAACGGACCCGCGCCGGTCTGCGAGCCCGCGACCGTGCCGTCGATCGTCAGCGTCGCGCCGGTGACGGCGACGTTGTCGGTGCCGGTCGCGTCGACGGAGAAGCCGGGCGCGACGGTCGAGCCGTCGGCGGGCGAGGTCCAGTTGAGCGTCGGCGCGATCTGATCGCCGGCCTGGCCGACGCGCGAGAGCAGCAGCTGCACCGAGTTCTGGTTCGCGCGGCAATTGCTGCCGTTGATGCCGCAGGTGCGGGCCGAGTACTCGCCGCAGGACACGGTCTGGTCCTGGAACGCGCGGTTGCCGTTGTACTGCAGGTACGTCATCGGATCCGACGCGAGGTACTCGTGGTCGAGGCCGTACGAGTGCGCGACCTCCTGCGCCATGATCTCGCACGCCTCGCGCGCGGTGATGCCGGGGATCGCGTCGGTGAACGTGAACACGATCGAGTTCTCGATGATCCCGCAGTCCTGCGTGAACGGCGACACGCCGCCAACGTTCGCCGGCAGGCCGACCTGCTGCGGCGAGCCGCCGAAGATCGCCTCGATGTGCGGGACGTTTCCGGGATCGGTATCGACGACCTGGACGTCGAAGCGCGACCACAGATCGCGGAAGCAGCTGACGGTGTCGTTCCAGGTCTGGGCGTCGGTGTTCCACGCCGGCATCTGGACCTGCGACTGCACGATCGAGGACGTGTTCGTCGTCGCGTCGTTGTTGCCCGGGCGCAGCAACGCGCCAGTGTGGTTGAGGTAGATGACGCGGCTCTGCGCGATCGCGGCCGTCGGCTTGCCGGAGCTCGGGAGCACCTGCCGGGCGAGCCCCCCTTCGAGCGTGATGTCGGGCCGGATCGGCTCTGCGCTGGCGAGGGTCGGAACCACAAGTAGGAGTGCTGCCCCGATGATCCGCATGGGGCTCCATCCCATCAAACGCCGTGCCGGCTGTGGACGCCTGTCTCCAGCGTACAACTTGT
>JAFAOG010000168.1 GCA_019237945.1 Deltaproteobacteria bacterium
GACCTCGTGGCGTTCTTGCGGACGCTCGACGATCGCTGAAGCAGCCTCGCGGGAGGTGAGACGGTCGCAGTGAGGCGGCCGGGTCGCGGCGCAGCAAGACCGGTTATCGACGCACCGTGCCGCGATCGTGCCGTCGCGTTCCTAATCGGCCGATGCGACGGAGACCTGCGTTGGTTCTGCTAGCCATGCTGGTGGGTTGCGACCCGCTGGCGGGCAGTGACTACGTCGGTCAGCCGCTGATCACGGTGCACGGGACGTTCGCGGCGACGGGCGCGCCCACCGCACCTCTCGGCGGCGTCGCACTGCTGTGGCAGGACGCGAATGGACCGGGCGGCCCGGGAGTCGCGGCAACGACGGTCCCGGTGTCGCTCGAGTTTCCCGCGGCGTTCGAGCTCGCGGTGCCGACGCCGCCGCCCGTCGAGGCGCGCTTCACCGTCGACGGCGTGCAGCTCGCCGAGGCGTACATCTATGTCGTCGGCGATCTGGGCGCGCCGCGCAAGACGACGCGCGGGACCGACCGCACGCACGTGCTGGTGTGGGCGAGCGGCGACGTCGCGGACGGCAGCCGGGCCGCGGAGTATCTCGGCGGGCCGGTGACGGCGGGCTATCACCTGCGGCGGTTCGAGCCGACGCATGATGTCGGCATCGCGCAACAGACGCTGATCGACCGCTGCGCGCAAAGTGGCGCGATCCGGTCGGCGTGTGTGACGCGGCGCTCGTATCAGCTGCGCGCCGTCGATGATGCGGATCCGTTGCGGATCGTGGTGGGGCACCCATGACGCCGCGCGAGCTCGACAAGCTGTATCGCGAGCACGGGCACTGCGTGCTGCGGCGCGCGCGCCGGCTGCTCAAGAACGATCAGGATGCGCGCGACGTCGTGCAGGACGTGTTCCTCGCGATCTTCCGCGAGCCCGAGCGGTTCGAGGCGAAGAGCAGCGTCGCGACGTACCTGTATGCGGCCGCGACGCACGCGTGCCTCAACCGGCTGCGCGACGGCAAGACGCGGACGCGGCTCGTCGCGATCGAGGCCAGCGTGCCGCGCCACATGAACGCGCGCGGCGAGACGCGTGCGCTCGCGGCCGAGATCCTCGCCGGCCTCTCCGACGAGGAAGCCGCGCTCGCGGTCTATCTGTTCTGCGACGAGCTCACCCACGACGAGGTCGCGGGCCTGCTCGGGTGCTCGCGGCGCCACGTCGGCGATCTCGCGACCCGCCTGCGCCGGCGAATCATGGAGCGAGTGGCATGATCTTTCTCCACGTCAGCGAGCTCTCGATCGATCGGCTGCTGGCCGGCGAGCTGCCGGCGGGCGACGTCGCGGCGATGCGCGACCATGCGGCCGCGTGCGATCGCTGCGGTCTGTTGCTCGCGGATGCGCTCGCCGCGAAGCGCGAGGTGCTGCCGCGCCTTCCACTGCCTCGCAGCCGCGCTCCGTACATCGCCGCGATCGGCGCGCTCGCCGCCGCCGGTGTGCTGGTCGCGAGCTGGCCGCATCCGCAACCGACCGTGCGCACGAAGGGCACGCCGGTGCTCGGCTTCTACGTCTCGCACGAGGGCAGGGTGCGGCTCGGTCACGCTCACGAGGCCCTCGATCGCGGCGATGCGATCGAGCTGTACACGACGAGCGAGGCGCCGAAGTGGGTCGCCGTCGTCGGTGCGGACCACACGGTCTACCTGCCGCCGACGGTCGTGCCGGCGAGCCGCGAGCACCTGCTGCCGATGTCGATCGTGCTCGACGGCAGCGACACGCTGACCGCGATGTTCTGCGACGAGCGCTTCGAGCTCGCGGCCCCGCCGAGCGACTGCACGCTCGATCACGTGACGGTGGTGATGCCGTGATCGCCCTCTTGATGGTCGCGCGGTTCGCGCTCGTGATCGGCAACGACACCGGCGATCACGACGAGCCCCAGCTGCGCTACGCCGAGCACGACGCGGAGCGGTTCGCGCAGGCGCTCGTCGATCTCGGCGGCTTCGAGCCGGCGAATGTCGTCACGCTGCGCGGCGGCGATGCCGAGTCCGCGCGCGCCGCGCTGATCGCGCTCAACGAACGCGTCCGCCTCGCGGCGGCGCCCGATTCGATGCTCGTCGTCTATTACTCCGGGCACGCCGATGCGGAGGCGCTGCATCTCGGCGCGAGCAACTTCGCCCTCACGCAGCTCGAGCAGCTCGTGCGCGGCTCGCCCGCCCAGTTCCGCATGCTCGTCGTCGATGCGTGTCGATCCGGTGCGCTGACGCGCGTCAAGGGCGGCACGGTGCAGGCGCCGTTTCCGATCCAGCTCGGCGATGCGCTCGCCGCCGACGGCGTCGTGTTCTGGACCGCGTCCGCCGAGAGCGAGGCCGCGCAGGAGTCCGACCAGATCAAGGGCTCGTTCTTCTCGCACTACCTCGTCTCGGGCCTCGCCGGCCCCGCCGACGCCGACGGCGACGGCAACGTCACGACCGCCGAGGCATACGAGTACGCCCGCGCCGCGACGCTCCGCGCCTCGAGCCGCACGCTTGCCGGCACGCAGCACCCGACGTTCCGCGACGAGCTCGCCGGCCGCGACGCGATCGTGCTCACGCGCCCCGGCACGCTCGGCCACAACCGAGCGCAGCTCCGCATGCCCGCGACGCGCGACGTGCTCGTGCTCGCCGGCAGCGCCGACGGGCCGATGGTCGCCGAGGTCGGCGTCCACGACGCGACGCGCACGCTCAACGTCAAGCCGGGCACCTACTTCGTCCGCGAGCGCCTCGAGACGCACCTGCTCGAGGGCACCGTCCACGTCTCCGCCGGCGACGTCCACGCGATCGACGACAAGGATCTCGCGCGCGTCGAGTACATCCAGGTCGCCGGCAAGGGCCGCATCGCGCGCTCTCCCGATCGCATCGAGGCCGGCATGCTCGTGCGCACGCCGCTCGTCGCCGGTGGCGATCCGTGCACCGGTGCGATCGCGGGCTATGCGTTCGACCTCGGCCTCGTCACGATCGCGCCGCGCCTCAGCGTGTGTCGCGAGACCGCGCGCAACGCGTTCGTCGAGAGCGCGACCGACGACGTCGCCGCCGATCTGCGCGTCGCGCACGGCTGGCGCGTCGGCCCGATCCAGCTGCAGGCGCAGGCCGAAGCCGGCGGCGCGCTGCTTCACCAACAGTTTCATACGACGGGCGATGCGCCCGCACGCACCTCGGCTGCCGCGTACTTCGGCGGCGGAGGCAGTGTCGTCTTCGCGCTCTCGCGCGCGGCGACCGCAAGCGTCACCACCGAGCTCGATACGTTCGTGCTCCGTCGCGACGCGCAGATGTCTTCTCGCTGGGAACCCACGCTGAGCCTGAGTGCGGTGGTCGCGCTCGGTCTCGCGTTGTGAGTCAAAAGGAGCCTCGTCATGCGTATGCGTCTCGGTCTCGTGCTGTTCATTTTCGGCTGCGCCTCGCCCACGGAGAAGAAACTTCCGTCGGCGTCGGTGACCCCTCGTACCCTCGATGCTCGCCCCGCGAATGCGGCGTGCGGCGACGAGATCACGCTCAACGGAGGGACCGCGCCTGATCTCCGCTACGCGTACGACTACGACGGCGATGGCAACCTCGTCCACGCGACCGGCGTCTACACCGCCGGCGGCGCGAACGACGACATCACCTATACGTACGACAACCTCGATCGCATGACTCACCTGCTCGAGACGCGCGGCTGGGGTGACACGCGGTACGAGATCACGGCGAACTACGACTCGCTCGGCCAGCTCGTCACGTACCTGACGAACGAGTCGAGCGGCACGTGGAGCGACAGCTGGGCGTACACGTACTCGCAGTTCAACGCGCAGGGCGAGCCGGCGCGCGAGGACATCACGGAGCAGGGCGGTCAGCCGTTCGGCTACACGCTCAACTACGACGCCGACGGCCGGCTCACCGGCTGGACCGACGACACCGGCCTCGCAACGACGTACACCTACGACGACGCCGCCGGCACGATCACGATGGACACGAACCACGGCCAGTGGACCGGTGTCATCACGTACGACGCGGATCTGCGCGAGCTCTCCGAGGCGTACGGCGGCACCGATCCGAGCGCGATCGCGACGAGCTACGCGTACAACTGGTCGGGCGATCGTCTGCTCGGGGCGACGTACCAGCAGTCGCCGAACAACGACCCGGCGCAGATGGCGACCGTCGAGACCGATCAGCTCGACTACAACTGCGTCGCCG
>JAFAOG010000384.1 GCA_019237945.1 Deltaproteobacteria bacterium
ACGGTCTCGACCTCGCGCGCCGCCTTGCGGATCTCGCCGAGCACCTTCTTCTTGCCCTCGATGACCTCGTAGACGGGCTCGAACGTGCCCTCGTCGAGATCGACACCGATCTTCGACTTCGGCAGATCGCGCACGTGACCGACCGACGCCTTCACGATGTAGTTCGCGCCCAGGTACTTGTTGATCGTGCGCGCCTTCGCCGGCGACTCGACGACGACCAGCGCGCTACCCGGCTTCACCTTCTTGGGCTTCTTCGGCTTGGCCTCGACCTCGTCCTCGACGACCTCGGGCTTCTTGCCGCCCTTGACGGCCTTCGCAGGCTTCTTCTCCGCCGCCTTGGGCTCGGGCTTCTTCGCCTGCGCCTTCACCGCGGCCGCCTTCGCAGGCGCACCTTTCTCCTTCCCCTTCTCCTTCGTCGCGGCGACGGCCTTGGCCTTGGGGGCCGGCTTCTTGGATTTCTTGTTGTCCTTCTTCGTCACGACAGCCTCGATTCGATCGACGGGAGAGCACGCAGCACGGCACGCACCGGCAAGCCGGTCGCACGCACGACAGAATCAACATCACGGGCGCCCGCCGCGATCGCGTCGCGGATGGCCTGAGCGGTGGCATCGAGTGCCACCGGCGCTGGATAGCGCGGCGAGCCGCGGAGGGCATGCATCACATCTTCAGGCGACTCGACGACCGCCGCACCCTGACCGAGCAGGCGGTCGGTGCCCCGGCTGCCTGGCCAGGCACACACGAGACGCTGCTGGATCTTCGCGGCCCGCGCGGTCGACAACGAGCCGCTGCGAACATCCGCCTCGACGACGACGACGAGATCCGCGAGCGCGCTGATCAGAGGATTGCGCTGCAGGAATGTCCCGCGGCGCGGCGTGAGCCCGGTCGGGAACATGCTGACCAGCGCGCCGCCTTGCGCGACGATCTGATCGAACAGGCGGGCGTGACGCGCGGGATACGCGACGTCGATGCCGCTGCCGAGCACGACGGTGGTCGTCCCGCCGCCGGCGAGTGCGCCACGGTGAGCCGCGCCGTCGATACCGAGCGCGCCGCCCGAGACGACGTGCACGCCGTGACCGGCGAGGTGCTTGCCGATCGCGTGAGCCCGCGCCATCGCCTGGCCACTGGCCGCTCGTGCCCCGACCACGGCGACCGCCGGGCCCTCGCACAGGGCGCCGCGGACGGTCAGCTCGCGCTTCCAGCCAGCCCGGACGAGCCGGTTCGGGAGTGCCGCGAGAGGGAGCGGATCGAGCGTCACAAGGGGAAGGGAATTAGCCACCCGGACCCGCGCCGTCAAGTCGGACCGATCCGGCGCGAGGAGTTTCGCGGGCTTGCGCGACCGCCCTACATCTATATAGGGGCGCTCTACTTCGCCTTCTGCATCATGACGATGTCGCCCATGCCCATCTCCTGGACGCTCAGCGTGACCAGGCCGGCCGAGATGTTCTTACCCACCTCGACCACGACGATCTCGCCGATCGAGCGGGCCGGGAACCGGCGGTCGTCCTGGCCGATCGTGTTCTCGGCGCGACCGGGGTACGCGTCACCGCGGCGCACGACGAACATCCGGTTACCGACCGCGATGCCCGACTTCTCGCCGAGGTCGATGAACACGAGCTCGCCCTGGCCGATCAGCTGCGCCGGCTTGAGGCGCGCGACGATCGAGCCCTGCGCGTCGACGCTCGGCGGCACCGGCGGGACGGTCTTGAACTCCTTCGCGAGCGGGCCGACCTTGAGGCCGCGCTCGATCTCCTGCGTCGACTCGACGATCACGCCGCGCGCGCGCTTGTCTTCCTTGACGCTGACGACCTCGACCGTGCCGACGACGTGGACGTACGAGCCCTTGTCCTTGACGCTCTTCGTCGGCTCGTAGATCGAGTACTTCTGGCCGACCTTCGGTTCCTTGTTCTTCGGGTAGCGCAGGTAGACGCTGTCGCCGGTGCCGAGCAGCACCTTCTCGTCGACCGCGCCGTCGATCGTGATCGCGTTGTCGATCTCCGACTTCTCGACGAACGCTGTCTGCTTGAGCGCGACGCCGGTGCGCTGCTGCGGAGCCGGCAGGTTGTCGACGGGCGTGGCCGTCGCGCCACTGCCCTGCCCTTCGGGCTCCTGATCGCCGCCCGCGAACACGCCGCGCGGCAACAGCCGCACGAGGTCGCCGGGATAGATCCAGTGCGGGTTCGAGATCTGCGGGTTGTACGACCAGACCTTCGGCCACTGCCACGGGTCGTTGAAGTAGTACCAGCAGATGTCCCAGAGCGTGTCGCCCTTGCGAACGACGTGGAGCTCGGGCACCGGGCCGGCGTGGACCTCGGCGGGCTCCTGCGTGCCGCCGGTATCGCCGCCGCTGTTCGCGTAGAAGTTGTGCGGCTCGTCCTCGGGCGCACCGACGACCTGCGCCGTGCCGTCGGGCTTCACGACGACGATGTTCGGCTTCTGCGGCGCCTGCGGCTGCGGCGGAGGCGTCGACTGGATCGGTGCGGGAGCCGCACCCGGGTCGAGGTTCATCGGCGGCTGCGCCACCGTGCCGCTCGGATAGACCGGCACCTGCGCCGACGCGATCGCGGGCGCGAACACCACGAGCAACAATGCCTTCTTCACGGCGTCTCCAGTCGCTTCGCCGCGAGGGCGGCGGGCTCGGTCTTCGGATAGAGCGACACGACCTGCTCCAGCACGGCCTTGGCCTTCTCGGCCTGACCGAGCGACTGGTAGCAGAACCCGACTTTCAACAGCGCGTCCGGCACCTTGTTCCCTCGCGGATACGTCTCGATCGTAGCGCGGAACTCGGCGAGCGCATGCTGGTAGTCCTTCTGCGCGTAGTACGTCTCGCCGAGCCAGTACTGCGCGTTGTCGGCGTAGTCATGGCGCGGATACTTCTGCAGAAACGCGCGCAACGCCGTGATCGCCTCATCGCTCTTGCCGGCCTTCACCAGCTCGACGGCGGCGCGATAGTCCTCGCCGGCATCACCGGCGGCGGCGGGCGCGACATCCATGGACCGCGGGCGCGAATGAGGTGCGCGCGCGATCGCGTGGTGCTCGGCCTCGGGGCGCAGCGACGTGCGGCGCGGCTCGTCGTCGATCACGGCCGCCTTGCCGAGCGCGGCATCGCCTTCGTAGACGATCTCGCCTCCATCATCGGCGACGCCGACGACGCGCTGGCCTTCCGTCGTCGTTGCGGCCTGTGGCGCATTCGGCGCGAGCGTCTCGACCGGCAACACCGGTACCGGCGCGTCGTTCGCGGTGTGCTCCTTCGCGAGGGCGAGCTCGTGCTCGAGATCGCGGATCTTTCGATCCTGCGCGCGGCGATCCGTGCGCAGCTCGACAACTTCTTGATTCAGTCGACGATTATCCGCGCGCAACGCAGACATCGGCGAAGCGCAACCGACACTCGCGAGCAGCACGACCCAGATCGGATGACGCGTGGTGGTCACAGCACCGAAATCGTAGGCCGCGGTGCGCGCCGTAGCAAAATTTCAAGCGTTGCGTATCTACCTGCTTCTATATGTCAGTCGTCGCGCAGCTCCTCGAGAGACCGGCGCTCCGCGTTGACGCCGAGCACGCGCGCGACGACGGCCGCTCCGATCATCAGCGCCGACGCCCCGACGTATCCCGCGAACAGCTGGCTCGCGCTGCCCGCATCGATCAGCTTGCCGAACAGCACCGGCGCCCCCGCCCCGACGAGCGTGCCGAACGCGTAGAACACCGCGATCGCGCGCCCGCGTAGCTCGACGGGAAACAGCTCGCTGACGGTCAGGTACGCCGAGGATGCGGCGGCGGACGCGACGAAGAACACGACCGACCACGCGAGCGTCTGCGTCAGCGCGGTCAGGTAGTCGCCGAGGAACAACAGGCCCGTGAGCGTCAGCAAGATCCCGGAGGCCGCGTAGGTCACCGGAATCATCACGCGGCGGCCGAGCCGGTCGAACAGAGGGCCGAGCACGAGCGGGCCGGCGAAGTTTCCGACCGCGACCGGCACGATGTAGAGGCCGACGTGCTCGGGCTTCACGTGATGGAACACGCGCAGCACGAGCGCGTACGAGAAGAAGATCGCGTTGTAGAGGAACGCCTGCGAGAACATCAGCGTGATGCCGAGCGTCGTGCGCCGCGGGTAGCGGCGGATCAATGTGTGAAGCAGATGGCGCAGCCCGACGACGCCCGACACGTGGACCTTCACCTTCGGCGCCTCGTGCGGCGGCAGCCCGAGCTCGCGCTCGATCGCGAGCACCGTATCGTGCGCCTTTTGCGTGTAGCCGTGGAGCAACAGCCAGCGCGGCGATTCCGGCACGTGGCGACGCACGACGAGCACGATCAGCCCGAGCACGGCGCCGAGCCCGAACGACACGCGCCACCCGACGGTGATCGGCAGGATCGCCGGATCGAGCACGAGCAGCGTCAGCCCCGCGCCCATACCGATGCCGACCCAGTAGCTGCCGTTGATCGCGAGATCGACCTGGCCGCGGATCCGCGCGGGCACGAGCTCGTCGATCGCCGAGTTGATCGCGGCGTACTCGCCGCCGATGCCGGCGCCCGCGAAGAACCGCAGCACGAGGAACACGCCGAACGTCGGCGCCAGGCCCGAGAGCGCGGTCGCGGCGAGGTACAGCGCGAGCGTGACCAGGAACAGGCGCTTGCGCCCGTAGCGATCGGTCAGATCGCCGAAGACGAGCGCACCGACGACCTGCCCGATCAAGTAGACGGTGTTCGTCAGGCCGATTGCCTCGGCGGTGAGGCCGAGCGTGCGCGCGTCCTGAAGCGTCGGGGCGAGGTTCGCGATCAGCGACGCCTCGAGACCATCGAGCACCCACGTGATGCCGAGGGCGAGCACGACGCGGCGTTGCCAGCGCGACCAGCCGAGTGCGTCGAGGCGCGTGGGGACGTCGGAATCGATCGTCGAGCCGATCGCAACGTCGGGCGTCATGCCCGCAGTGTGCGCTGTTACAGCTTCGTCGCGTCGAGGATCTCACGCGCGCCTTGCGCGAGCAGTTCGTCGGCGAGGCGCTCGCCGAGCGAAGCGGCGTCCTTCAGCGCGCCGATCACCTGCGCCTTGAGGATGCGCGTGCCGTCGGGCATGCCGCACATTCCGACGACCTTCACCTGGTCATCCGGGAGCGGAATCGCGTGCGCGGCGAGCGGGGTCTGGCACGAGCCACCCATCTTCGCGAGGAACGCGCGCTCGGCGGCGATCTTCTGCGCGGTGTGCTCGTCGTGAATCGCCTTGCGCACGATCTGGCGGACCTCGTCGTCGCCATCGCGTGTCTCGATCGCGAGCACGCCCTGGGCGACCGCGGGGATGCTCGTCTCGAGCCCGAGCTCCTGCGTGATCCGATCGGCCATGCCAAGGCGCGTGAGGCCAGCGGCCGCGAGCACGACCGCATCGAACTCGCCGTCGTCGAGCTTGCGGATGCGCGTCGGGACGTTGCCGCGCAGCATCTTGATCTGCAGATCGGGACGCCGTGCGAGCAGCTGCGCCTGACGACGCATGCTCGACGTGCCGACGACGGCGCCCTTCTTCAGCGTGTCGAGCGTGGTGCGCTCGCGGGCGCACAACGCATCCCACGGGACCTCGCGCGTCGAGATCGCGGCGAGCGACAGGCCGGGCGCGAGCTCCGCGGGCACGTCCTTCATCGAGTGCACGGCGAGATCCGCGGTCCTCTCGATCAGCGCCTGCTCGATCTCCTTCACGAACAGCCCCTTGCCGCCGACCTTCGCGAGCGGTACGTCGACGATCAGATCGCCCGACGTCTTGATCACGTTGAGCTCGACGACGAGCTCGGGCGCCACCGCGGCGAGCCGCGCCTTGACATGTTCGGCTTGCCACAGCGCGAGCGCGCTGCCGCGGGTTGCGATCACGAGACGCTTCACGTCAGTTCCTTTGGCTCTTCGTCGGTGGACGGCTGGCCCGGCGCGA
>JAFAOG010000456.1 GCA_019237945.1 Deltaproteobacteria bacterium
GCTTCTTCGCGGCGGGCTTCGCCTTACCCTTCGCAGCCGTCTTCTTCTTCTTCGCCTTGGCCATGGGCCAGACGATAACTCAATCCCCGTCGAGCGCGCGGTCTTCGCGCTTCTTGCGACCGGGCTTGCTGCCGCCCAGCCCCTCCAGCTTCTTGCGCAGCGTGTTGCGGTTGAGACCCAGGATCTCGGCCGCTTTCACTTGGTTTCCGCCGGTATGCGCGAGGACGAGCTCGAACAGGGGGCGTTCCACCCGGGCGACGACGGTGTCGTAGAGATCGTGCACCGGGTAGCCGTCGATCCGGGCCAAGAGGGCCCCCAGCTTGGCCTTGACCATCTCCTCGAAGGCGAGATCTTCCATCGGGACGCGCTGGGCGACCTTCGGGAGTACCTCGTCCACGTCGCCGGCCTCGATGCGGGATCGCGAGACGCGGACGACGAGCCGCCGGGCGATCGACTTGAGCTCCGCGACGTTGCCCGGCCACGGATAGGCGGCCAGGCGCTCGTGCGCGCGCGTCGAGATGGTCGGCTTCTGCCGGCCGACCTCCGCGGAGTAATGCTTGATCCAGCGCTCGAACAGGATCGGCAGGTCGTCGATGCGATCGCGCAGCGGCGGGACCTCGATCCGGTGGGCGGCGAACAGCTCGTAGAAGTCGCGCGACACGATCTGCGCGTCGACCGCGTGATCGACATCGACATCGGCCGTCGCGACGACCTGACACTCGCACTCGTTGCGATCGCGGATCGCACGCTTGAGCGTCTTCTGAGACGGCGCCGACAGGTCGCTGACATCCTTGACGAGCAACGTGCCGCCGGCGGCCGCCTTGAGGGCGCGACGAGCACGTTCGCACGCGTCATCGCCGGCGTGCGTCGGAACATCGGCCCCTTCGAACGTCGGGCGAACCGCGACGAACCGCCCGGTTGCCCGCGGCGACGCCTGGTGGAGCACGCGCGCGACGAGCTCGCGGCCGACGCCGTGCTCGCCGGTGATCATCACGGGCGCATCGCCGTGCGCGTACTCGACAACCTGATCGGCCACCGCGCGCATCGCCGCGCTCTCGGCGACGAGGAAGTCCTTCGCTTTGAGATGCGGCCTCAGCATCAGGCGGCCTCGTCGGTATCGAATGTCGCGTCCATCTGCCCTCGCTCACCTTCCGGCGACAATCCGAGCCGGCGCTGCCGCTCGATCAACTGGGTGAAGTAATCCTCGACGAAACCGCGCGCCGTCGCGAGGTCCGGGGCGTCCCAGACCTTGAGGCGCAGCGCATTGCAGCCGTAGAGGCCGCGCGCGTACCACGCACAGGCCTTGCGGACCTCGTGCAGCGTGCGCGGGCCCGTCTTGAGCTTCTCGATCAGCTCGATGTGGCGGCGATAGACGCTGAGGCGCTCCTCGAGCGTCGGCTGGCCCGGATCGGGGCGGCCCTGCGTGACCTCGCGCAGCCGCGAGAACAGCCACGGGTTGCCGAGCGCGCCGCGGCCGATCATCACGGCATCGCAGCCGGTCTGCTCGCGCATGCGCAGGTAACCCTCGACGTCGACGACATCGCCGTTGCCGACGACGGGGATGTGGCGCGGCACCGCTTCGCGCACGAGCCGGATCATCTCGGGATCGCTCTTGCCCGAGAAGCCCTGCGTGCGCGTGCGGCCGTGCACCGTGATCATCTGCGCGCCCGCCTCGACCATCGCGCACGCGAACTCCGGCGCGTTGCGGTTGTCCTGGTTCCAGCCGGCGCGGTGCTTGACCGTGACCGGCACGTGCGCGGGCACCGCCGAGACGACCGCGCGGACGAGCTCCTGCGCGATCGCCGGCTCGCGCATCAGCGCGCTGCCACACTCGCCCGCGACGACGCGCTTCGCCGGGCAGCCCATGTTGATGTCGACGAGCGACGCGCCGATCGCGACGGCCATGCGGGCCGCCTCCTGCATCTTGTCGGGCTCGCGGCCGAAGATCTGGACGCCGAACTGGCGGCCGTCGAGCGACGCCGTCATCTTGCCGGCGGTCTTCTTGTCGCCGCTCGCGAGCGCGTGCGCCGACAGAAACTCGGTGATCGTGAAGCCGACCCCCAGCTCCTCCGCCACCGTACGAAACGGCAGATCGGTGACCGCGGCCATCGGCGCGAGAATCACCGGCGTGTCGATAACAACGGGCCCGACGCGCATAAGCCCAGGGTATTTACAGGAAGCGAATCGAAACGTAAACGTCGACGTAATCCCAAGTTCTCACGCGGGCTTACTCCCGGTGATGCCTCGTAGATCCTCGGGTTCGTTGACGTTGCAAAACGATCCGAGCTCCGGATCGACCGCGCGAACGGCGGATTCCTCGATCCACCGCACGTGCAGGCGCTCTTCGGTCAGAAGGCCGGCGACCTTGTTGCGGCGAACCTGCAGCCGGCGCTCGACCGCGGGAGCCGCGCGCCGCGACAGCATGCACACCAGCGGCTCGGGCAGGCCGTGCAGCCGGAACGCGACGGCCTGGTCGAGCTCACTGGCCGCATCGAGCGCGAGGTCGAGCACCGCGCCCGACAGATGCGGCATGTCGCCCGCGACGACGAGCAGCCACGGCGTCGTCATCGCGCGCAGGCCGGCGGCGATCCCGGCGAGCGGCCCCACGTCGGGCAGCACGTCGCGCACGCAGCGATAGCCAGCGATCTCCGACGGCGTCGCGACGAGGATCTCCTGCACGCGCGGCGCGAGGACGCTCACCTGCCGCTCGAAGATCGTGCGCCCGTCGACGACGAGCTCGTGCTTCGCGACCCCCCCGAGCCGGGTGGCCTTGCCTCCGGCGAGGATGAGGGCGGTGACGTGATCGCGCACTACTTGAGCAGTGCTTCTACATCATCCTGCGCCGGCGTCGTGACTTCGGGGCCGCCCGGCGACAGGTACACCGAGACTTCGCTGCGCACGCCGAACTGGCCGGGGAAGTAGAGACCCGGCCCGACGGTGAAGCCGGTGCCCGGCGTGAGGATGCGCGTGTCCTTGACCTCGAAGTCGTCGAGATCGGCGCCGCCGCCCTGCAGATCGTTGTCCATCGAGTGGCCCGTGCGGTGCATGACCTGCTCGTTCACGCTCGCCTTCTTGAAGAACGCGCGGGTCGCGTCGTCGACCTCGGCGCCGGTGACCGGCCGCTGCTTGTGCGCGCGATCGGTGATCAGGACGAGCGCCTGGTCGCGCGCCAGCGACACCGTGTTGAACGCCTTCGCGATCGACTCGGGCACCGTGCGATCCGCGACCGCGACCCACGTCTGCGCCGCGTAGATGCCCTCGGGCTTGTCGACCTTGACCGCGATGCCGAGGACGATCACGTCGCCGGCGTTGATCGGCGCCGTCTTCGCCGCGGTCGGCACGTAGTACGGATCCGCCGTGTTGACGCCCGCCGCGACGACCGGCGGCGGCCCGGCGAGCCCGCGCACCATCATGCCGTGCATGACGCGCTGCTGGACCTCGTACTCGGTGACCGGCTGGTGCGCCATCAGCCGCTGCGCGACAAACGCGAGCGCGTCCTTGCGCAGCTCGACGAGGTGGTGAACGGCGACGTAGTGCGCGGTGCGGCCTGCGTCACCCCAGATCGCCTTCGTGTACTGCACGAGCGTGTCGCTGCTGCGCACGGCGACGCCGGCGGCGCGGATCAGCTCGACGGTGCCCGCGTCGACGCGCGAGATGTTCGGCACCGCCGCCTTCGCGCTGTACTCGATCGCGATCGACTTGACGCCCTTGAGCAGCGCCGCGACCTGCTTGCCGAGATCGCGATAGCCGAGATACGTCAGCTTCTTCCCGGGCAGCTTGTCGAACAGGCGCTGCTCGCTGACGTGCACGAGCGCGACCGGCTCGCCGCGCGCCGGGATCATGTAGAACCACGCGCGCTGCGGATGCCCGTCGGGCGCGACGAGGCGCACGGCGATCGGATTGGAGCCGTCGCGGTCGTAGAGCAGCCAGCCGTCGAGGCGCTGCACGGCGAGCAGGCCCTGCACGGCGGTCAGATCCGAGAGGCCGACGCGCGACGGAATGCCGGGCGCATCGTTCGGCGCGGCGCTGTACGGATCGACGGGCGCGGCCTTCGGGCCCGCTTTCGGATCGGCCTTGGCGTCGACCTTCGGATCCGCCTTCGGCGGCGCGGGCGTCTTGGGCTCGGCGTACGGATCGACCGGCGCCGCGTCCTTCTTCGGCGGTGCCTTCGGGACGGGCGCCTTCTTCGGCGCGGGTGCGGGTCCAGCCGGCGGACCTGCTGGCGCCGGCGCGGGCTGCGCCTGAGCGACCGCACACAACGACACGACGAACGCCAACGCGAGAAGCTTCATGGGCGGACCCTCGTGAGCTCGGCGACGAGCTCCTCATGAATAGCACCGTTCGTTGCCACTGCTTCTCCGCTGTGCGGATCGAACGCGCCGCCCCGTGTGTTCGTCACGGTGCCACCGGCCTCGCGGACGATCAGCGCGCCCGCGGCGACGTCCCAGGGCTTGAGCTTGCGCTCCCAGTATCCGTCGAGCCGGCCCGCGGCAACGAGGCAGAGGTCGAGCGAGGCGCACCCGAGACGGCGGCAAGCTCCGGCAACGCGCTGCAGGTGATCCCACTCCGCGAAGTTGTTGTCGGGCGAGGTCGCGAGGTCGTACGGAAAGCCGGTCGACAGGATCGCGCTCTCGAGCCGCGCGATCGCCGACACGCGATAGGCGCGACCCGCGTCGTCGCGCGCGCCCTTGCCCGCCTCGGCCTCGAACCACCAGCCGAGCTCCGGCGCGTACACGATGCCCAGCTCGATGCCCGCGGCCGTCTCGAGCGCGATCGAGATCGACCAGATCGGCAACCCGTGGCTGAAGTTGACCGTGCCGTCGATCGGATCGACGAGCCAGCGGGCCCCACCCTGCCCCTGCCCGGTCGCGCCCGTCTCGCCGCCCTCCTCGCCGAGCACCGCGATGCCGGTCGGCGCGAGCACCTCGCGAATGCAGTCCTCGCTGCGTAGGTCCCACTCGGTGACGAGGTCGCGCGGCGTGCCCTTGGCGCGGATGTCGGCGGCGGTCGCGCCACGCAGCAGCGTCGCGGCGGCGCGAACGGCGGCGCGAGCAGCGTCGAGCATCTACAGATCGAGGCGCATGGCGACCTGGCCCGCGCCCTTGATCGCCGTGAACGTCTCGCTCGCCGCGACGAGCTTGGACAGCGTCGACCGATCGACGACGCGGAACCCGAACTTCGCGGCGAAGAAATCGCTCGCGCTTTCGGTGAGCAGATAGATGCGGCGCACACCGCGCCAGCGCGCCTGCGCGACCGCCATGTCGGCGAGCATCCAGCCGTAGCCGGCGCCGCGCGAATCCGCGGTGACCGCGAGCGCGCGCAGGATCGCGTCGTCGCCGAGCACGTCGAGGGCAACGGTGCCGGCGAGGCCCTGCTCGTTGCGCAGCACGACGAATGACGGGAACTGATCGTCGCGCGCCGGCTCCTCGGTGAGCCCGACGCTGCCGAGCAGCGCGCGCACATCCGCCATGTCCTCGCGGCGGGCGGGACGCATCGGATCGCCGATCGCGTCGAGGAGCTTGTCGTGGAAGCCGTCGAAGCTGCCGCTCGAGAGCGCGACGACGACGTCGCCCGGCGCGGCACTCTCGGCGAGCTGCTTGACGATCGTATCGACCTCGGCGACGTACGCGGCCTTGGTGCCGCCGCGGTGGAGGTCGAGCGCGAGCTTCTCCGGATCGAAGCGGTCCTCCTCGGGGATCCGCGACGGATCGAACATCTTGCCGACGATGACTTCATCCGCGTGCGCGAACGCCTCCGCGAACTCGGCCTGGAACGTCTTGCGGCGGCTGGTCGCCGAGCGCGGCTCGTAGACCGCGATCAGCCGGCGCTTCGGGAACCGCTTGCGCAGCGCCTTGAGCGTCTCGCGCACGGCCGTCGGATGGTGCGCGTAGTCGTCGAGCACGGTGACGCCGCCCGCGATGCCGCGCAGCTCCTGGCGCCGGCGCACGCCCGCGAAGCTCGCGACGCCGCGCTGGATGTCCTTGACCGGCACGCCGCGCGCGTGACAGACGGCGATCGCGGCGACGCAGTTGTCGACGTTGTGCCGGCCGACGAGCAGCGACTCGAAGCGCTCGAAGCGCTCGCCCTTGTAGTAGACGTCGAACGCGACGCGGCCGCTCTTGCCGACCTCGAGGTTCTCCGCCCACCACATCACGTCCTCGGGCGGGTTCTCGACGTCGTCGATCACCGCGTAGCGCTCGACCCTGCACTGCGCGTGCTTGGCGACGGCGATCGCATCGGGCGACTCGGCGCACACGACGAGCAGGCCGTCGGCGGGGATCGCGGTGACGAGCTTCTTGAACGTGTCGCGCACGGCGTCGAACGACGGAAAGATGTCGACGTGATCGAGCTCGACGCTCGTCAGGATCGCGGTCTCGGGCTTGTAGTGCGCAAACTTGGGGCCCTTGTCGAAGAACGCGGTGTCGTACTCGTCGCCCTCGATGACGAAGTCCTTGCCGTGGCCGAGGCGCCAGCCCTGGCCGAGCGCGACCGGCACGCCGCCGACGAACAGCGACGGATCGCGGCCCGCCTCGAGCAGGATGTGGCCGACGAGCGAAGTGGTGGTCGTCTTGCCGTGCGTGCCCGCGACCACGATCGCGTGCTTGCCCTCGAGCAGCTTGTCGCCGATCACGGCCGGGAACGACGTCAGGGCGATCCCCTTGGCCTGGGCCGCCTTCACTTCGACGTGATCCTTGCCGTGGACGTTGCCGACGACGATGAGCTCCGGCGCCCACGCGAGGTTGTTGTCGCCGTACGGCTGCATCACCGGCACGCCCAGCGCGGCGAGCTGCTCGCTCATCGGCGGGTACACCGCGGCATCGGAGCCACGGACGTCGTGCCCCGCTGCCTTGAGCAGACCCGCGACAGCGCCCATGCCCGTCCCGCCGATGCCGATCAGATGCACCTTCACGATCGTCGCGGACCGTATACAAGTGCCGCTGTCGCGTAAAGTCCTGTCGTCGCAGAAGATCGGGTAGGATGGATCGTCGTGGTGGACGCCCGGCACGAGCGCAGGCAGCACTTTCGGGGCAAGGCCAGGCCGGGGCGCGTGATGGCGATTCGGTTCAAAGGGCCCGCGCATCGCGAATGGGTGCAGGCGGAGACGCGCAACATCGGGGTC
>JAFAOG010000559.1 GCA_019237945.1 Deltaproteobacteria bacterium
GAGCCTAGAGGCGCGTCGGAGCTTGCCGGCGCGTCCGCGCTGCCGCCCTTCGCGTCCGTGGAGTGCGGTCCCGACGAGCTACCGCATGCAACGAGCAGGAGTACGAGGCTCACCTTCATTCCATCACCATTACCAGTCGAACCTGAAGCCATCCTTAATACGGCGCCAATGGACGTGATCAGTGCGCTCGCGCGGACGTCACCGCCGCGAGGCCCTTCTCGGCGTTCGATCGCACCGTGTCGTCCGGGTCCTTACGCGCACGCTCGAAGCTGCGCTCTGCCTGATCGAGGTGTCCGGCATCGAGCTCCAACCAGCCGAAGACGAGAGATGCTTCGCCCAGACGTGGCGAACGCGGATAGCGACTGATGAACTGGGCGAACGCATCGCGTGCCTGCGTCGTCGAGATCTTCTGCAGTGCCATCGCGCGCCAGAACGACACGTCCTCGGCGAGCGGATCCCCTGGATACGCAGCGAGCGCCTCGTCGAACGCAGACACCGCGTTCGCAGGATCCCCGGCGTGGAACGCCTGCCACCCCGTCGCAAACAACTTCGACATCGGCGGCTCGGCCGGCGCAGCGTTCGTGTTCGCGCTCGGCGAGAGCGAGCGCGCCGGCGGGGATTGCCGCACGTCGTGCTTCTCGCGCGGCGTCGCGGGCGATTCGACGCGCGGTGGCTCGGCGGGGAGCTCTGCGATCGTGTCGCGATCGACGATCGGGCGTGCATCCCAGCGCTCGCCGGCGACGATCACGACGGGTGCCATGCGCGCGGGCCGTACGTCCACCTGTCCCCGGACGACCTGCACCGCATCGAGCGAATCGCCACGCGCCGACACTTCGAACGACGTGTCACGGGCCTCGACTTCCGCGTCGCCGATGACGATCCGGACGCGGTCGCCTCGCCGCAGCGGAGTGACGTCGACGGTCAGCGAACCGTCGTACAACCGGATCACCTCGTCGGGCGCGCCGGATTCGCGCGCGAACCGCGCGGTCGGCGTTCCCGTCACGGCCGCATGGAACGTCCGCTCGCCCGTCGCCAAGCTCGTGGCGGGTGCGCGTTGCGGGCGACGTGCCACGAGCAAGCTGACGCTGGCGGCGGCTGCGCCCGCGATCGCGATCATCGCCAGAGCGAACCGCCAGCGCCGACCGGGTGCTCGCTGCATCGGCCGTTGCTCGGCGCCCGCGGCGATCGCGACCAGCGTTTCCTCGACGCGATCCGCTCGTGCGGAGGCAACCGGCAGCTGGCGCGCGAGTCGGTCGACCTCCGCGAAGCTCGCCAGGGTGGCCGAACAGGTCGAGCACGTCGCGACATGCTGCTCGCGCTCGGGCGATAGGCCCTCACTCGCTGCACGCGACAGATCGACTCGGGACAGGTGGTTTCCGAACAGTCTCATTGCGAGCGCTCCATCGCCTCGCGCAGCTTCGTGCGCGCTTCGTGCAGCCGACGCCACAAGGTGCCTTCGCGCATGCCAAGGGCGGCGGCGGCGTCCTTGCCGGAAACCCCTTCCACGACGCAAAGAACAAACACCGCGCGTAGCTCGTGCGGAAGGTCGAGGAGGCCACGCTCGACGCGGCGCAATAGCTCTCGTCGCTCCGCCGTCGCATCCGGAGCCGTGGGCGGCTCCACGCGAAGCTCGGCGATGCGTGAATGCAATCCGCGCCGGCGGACCTCGGTCCGTACGTGCTTGCCGACGATCCGTACGGCGATCGCGAGGATCCACGTCGTGACGCTGGCGCGCTCTTCGTAGCGCGCGGCCGCGCGATGTACGGCGAGGAACGTCGCCTGGACCAGGTCGTCGAGATCACCCGATCCGACGCCAGCGAGACGAGCCACGAACCGATACACGACTGCGTGATGGCGGCGGTAGAGCGTTGCGAGTGCGGCGCGATCACCGGTCGACACGGCGGCGACGAGCGCGACATCGCTGATTTCGCTGTCGTCAGCCATCGCGGACTGGAATGCGACGAGCGTCCCCATCACCACGCTCCGACGCGGAGCCCGGCGCCGAGCTCGACAGCGACGTCGAACGTTGCTGAGGTCATGCCATCTTGCGACTGCGCGCTGTTCGCATCGCGCCGCGTGAGCACGCCAAGGCACGCATCGAGGAGCACGCGACCCGCCAGCGGATACGTGGCGTGGATCCGAGCCTCCGCGCGCGGAGTCCAGCCATCCGAGAGCCCGTCCTGTCCCTGCGTGTCTGCGGACATGCTCGTCGCGAGGTAGCCCGCGCCGACCGCGACGCCCGGGATGACGGCGACACGCCCGATTGGAACCGTCAGCTCGGCGGATGCGAGGAGCGCGGCGTCCGACGCATCTCCATCGGCGGCCCGCCAGACATGACCGGTCGCGCCGAAGCACCAGCTCGAGCGCCGCGCACATCCCGTGATCGAAGCGCCGACCATCGGCGACGCGCCCGCGCGAAGCGCCACGGCACCGGTGACGGCGACCGAGAACGGATCGCGTGTCGTCGGCGCGACCTCGGGCGTCTCGTCGACGGACGCTGCGGGCGTCGCCGCCGTCACCGGCGCGCGTGTGGTTTCGTCGAGGTCGCTCGCGGCAAACAGATCCGCGTCGAGCGGTCGAGCCCACGATTCGATCAGCGTCGCCGCTTCGTCCGCCTTCGTGACGGTACGCGTGCTCGTGCGGCCATGCGCATCGCGGACGGTAACGACGATCGCCTCACCGTCCTGCCGCAGCGAGGCGACCGCTTCCGGACAGCCCGGAGACGCCGTCGTGGCGACGCCGCGCGATGCGAGCTGTCGAACGACCTCGGCGACCACGGCGTCATCGCCGCGAACCTCTGCAATCGCGCCGCAGGTCCGGCCTTGCGCGACCGCGCCACGCGGACATGCAGCCGCGCCGAGCGCGAACAGCGCGCGTGCAGGAATCCTCATCGGCTCGTCATCGCAGGTTGTGCGTGAATGCAGGGTGAACGAAGGCGCGGTCACGTCGACGGGAACGTTCAGTCTCCGCCTTCGCCGTCCTGCGGATCGCCGCCGTTGTCATTCCCGTCGGCGCAGCCGTCCGACGGGAAGTTGTGCTCGGCAACCGCGTCGCCCTGGTCCTGGCCGTCTTGCGAGTCCGCCGCACCGTCGGAGCTGTCGCTGCCATCCTGCTGCTCGCCGTCGTTGTTGCCGCACGAGCCCGAGTCGTTGTTGTTTGCGTCGTCGACGCACTCGGCGCCGTTCGCATCCTGACCGTCGGCATTGCACGCGCCATCGCCGGTGGTGTGGAACGCGAATGTTCCCGCTGTTCCCACGTACCGGATGGCTCCGAGGTCGAAGTCGACACCGGCACCGACGATCGAGAACGTGCGGTCGACGCCACCGCTCGCCTGGCGCGGGAACACGACGGTGCTGCGACCGGCGCCGACGAGGTGGAGCGTCAGTCCGCGCTTTGGCAGCGTCCATAGCCGAAAGCGGCCGTCCACGGCAACGCGCGCCGACGCGATGACGTGGCTTCCTTCGAGAAGCTTCACGGTCTGGACCGTCATCGGAAACCCGGGGGCGATCCGCCCGCTCAAGACTTGAGGCTGCGTGTTGTCGCCGCAACCGACGGCCGCAAAGGCAACGAACGAGAGAACGAGTTGAACGCGCATGGATTCTCCTGGGAACGAACAGGTCGATTTCCAGGTTGGTACCCGCCCGCGTGCGTTTCATCGGATTCGACGAGCGGTCGGATGGCGATTCCCCTAGGTGATGGGGTGCGTGGTGGGCTAAGACTCGGGATCCCGCTTCCGAGCACGAAGGCCCCTCGTGGGGCGGGTGTCACCAATCACCGGGCCAGGTTGAGTAAGCGATGAACACTCGTCTGTATGTTGGAAACCTTTCGTTCAACACCTCCGCTGACGGCGTCCGTGCTGCATTCGAGCAGTTCGGTACGGTCAGCGATGTCCACCTCGTGACCGATCGCGAGACCGGCCGCACGCGCGGCTTCGCGTTCGTGACGATGGGCAACGCCGATGAAGCGGCCAAAGCCATCCAGGGCATGGACGGCAAGACCCTCGACGGCCGGCCGCTCCGTGTGAACGAAGCCGAGGAGCGCCAGCAACGTGGCGGTGGCGGTGGCGGTGGCGGCTACCGTGGCGGCGGTGGTGGCGGTGGTGGCCGTGATCGCGGCGGCCGTGGCGGCGGAGATCGCTGGTAGGCGCGATCCGATAGGCACGCGTGCTGAGGAAGACGCCGGACGACCTGCGCCCTCGGCCCGCGAACGACCGCGCTACCCCTGCGAAGGGAGAGGCTGGTCCAGTAATGTTGGTGACCCCAAAGGGACTTGAACCCTTGTTTTCGGCGTGAGAGGCCGACGTCCTAACCGCTAGACTATGGGGCCGGAAGGAGAAGCGTTTCTACCTGCGTGGGTGGAACCGGTCAAGCCTTCGTTGGTTCGGGGACTAGGATTCGAACCTAGATAGCAAGAGTCAGAGTCTTGCGTCCTGCCGTTAGACGATCCCCGAGTGGAGTGCGAGGCCGATGACTTAACGGGTCGGGGCCCGTTCGTCAAGGGATTGCCGCGGGACAAAGAAGATCAGGGTCTTGCCGGCAGATCGCAGGATGTGGATCGCGAGCCACGGCGTGGTGGGCGTGGTCGAGATGAAGCGCGTGAGCTCGGCGCCGCGGATGCGGGTCGGGCCGATCTGGGTGGTGGTGATGCCGCGGGTGGTGAGGTCCTTTGCGATGAAGTCGGTCGTGTCGCGGAGGCCGCGGCCGGAGACGAGGGTGCCCGTGCTGTCTTTGCGGGTGCCCGGCGGGAGGCGGACGTCGTCTGCGCGTGCCGAGAGCGACGCCGTGATGATGAACGCGGCTAGAAAACCTCGTAGCATCCGGGCCGGAGGATATCCCATGCGCATCGCAATGGCTTTGTTGGCTTGTTCGTTGGCTCTCGGCACTGGCTGCAAGAAGAAGAAAGCAGAGACCGGCGGTGACATGGGGTCAGGCTCGGCGGCGATGGTCGCCAGCGGCGCGGGCTCGGCGGACATGGGATCGGCGATGGCCGGTTCGGGCTCCGCGGGCGGCATGATGGCCGGCAGCGATACGGGCTCCGGCGCGGCGATGGCCGGCAGCGACATGGGCAGCGGCGACCAGGCGATGGCGCACCACGCGGGCATGTGTCCGAGCACGGTGTTCGGCTCGACGACGAAGGCCGAGGTGAAGGGCAAGGACATCGTCGTGACGATCACGTCGACCGACAAGGACGCGGTCACCGCGATCCAGAAGCGGACCGACGAGCTGCTGAAGGTGCGCAGCGAGAAGAAGGAGCCGGGCACGGCGCACGATCAGCAGGGCACGCACGGGCAGACCAGCGGTCTGTGCCCGGTCCACATTCCCGAGGGCGCGACGGCGAAGGCCAAGCACGAGAAGGACGGCGTTGCGGTGACGATCACGCCGAAGGATGGCGTCGACGCGCTGAAGAGCGAGATCGATGGCCGGATCCAGAAGGCGGCCGACTGGGTCAAGGCGAACATCCAGCCCGGTGACAAGGGCAATCAGGGTGGTGTCGGCGGCGGCAAGGCCGACGAGGGCATGAACCACTCGGGCAAGGGCGACGGCAAGGGCATGGAGCGCAAGAAGGGTGACGGCACCGGTGGCGGTGGTGGTACCGGCGGCGGCGGTGGCAAGGGCACCGGCGGCGGTGGCAAGGGCACCGGCGGCGGCAAGGGCAGCGCGAAGTAACCGCGAGCCGCGCGCTACTTCGTGGCGGGCGGCGGCGCCTTCGGCGCGTGCGTCAGGTACTGCGCGGCGAGATCCTCGCGCAGCATCTTGGCGAGCTCGGGATCGATGTACGCGCGGTCGGACTTCGAGATCGCGTAGTCGCTCTTCTGCTGGTCGTTCTGGAAGTAGAAGACCTCGACGCAGACGGGCAGGCCGCGCTTGTCGAAGCGGATCGCGCGCGCGCCGATCGTTCCGATCTTCAATTCCTTCACGCCGATCGCCATCGGCGCGTTCATCATGTCGACCTTGTAGACGAGCCAGCCCGGTGCGGCGAGCAGCTGGGCGGCGGCGCGGCGGCGCGCGGTCTCGTCGGTGCCGGTGACGTCGTGAATCGCGGGCGACTCGAGCTGCGGCGGATTGATCCAGTCGGCGTGCTGCGGGTCCTCTTTGACCGGGAGGTCGGCGAGACGCAGCAGCGTGACGTACGTCAGCGTGGGGATGTTCGCGTAGTCGGCGGGCTGGCAGAGGCGCGCGGCCTGCGGCGCGGGGATGTTGTTCGCCATCTGCGCGGCGAGCGCTTTGACGCCCGCCGGATCGGCCTCGGGCGCCTTCGGCGGCGACTTGCACGCCGCGACGGCGGCGACGAGCGCGACGCTACGCAGTAATGACCGTGCCGACATCCTGGCCTTCGAGGGCGGCGAGCACCTGGCCCTTCTTGAGACCGTTGACGACCTGGAGCTCCTTGCACCAGCGCGAGCGCGGCAGGTAATCGAGGAGCACGCGCTCGACGACGACGTCGGGCAGGTTTCGTTCGCGCAGCTCGCGCGCCGAGATGCGGGCGATGTGCGTCGCCGACGGATCCTTCTTGGGGTCGTCGGTGTAGAGCCCGTCCTCGTCCTTGATGAAGATCGCGCGGCGCGCGCCGAGGAACTCGCAGGAGAGGAAGACGCCCGCGTCCGTGCGGTGCGGCGGGATGCGCGAGCCTTCCTCGCGCTTCTCCCAGTAGCCGAACGGCGGCATGCCCGACATCACGGGGATGCAGCCGAGCTGCAGGTAGAGCGGGAGCTTCTCGAAGTCGTCGGGCAGGATGAACAGACCGCCGTGCTTGGCGAGCAGCATCTGCAGCATGCGCGCGTTCTGCATCGGGATGTACTTGCCGAGCGTCGCGACGACGCCGGTCGGCATCTCGAGCTCGCTCGCGATCGCGTAAATGTGGCGCGCGCGCGTGCCGCCGCCGGCGAGCACGACGACCTGGATGCCCTTCTTGCGGGCCTCGATGATCTCGTCGAGGATCGGGAACAGCGCGGCGCGGCCGCGGTCCATGATCGACTGGCCGCCGATCTTGACGACGCGCACGTCGGGCATCACCGCGACCGGGCGGTAGTCGATCGACGACGGCTGGGCGCCCGTGAGTGTCGAGCCGGCGAGGGCAGAGTCGAGGGTGCGGCGCTCGCTCATCGCGCACCGCCCTTCGTGATCACGGTGCCG
>JAFAOG010000255.1 GCA_019237945.1 Deltaproteobacteria bacterium
CGATGCCGGGAGCGCGCGGCGGGTCGACGTTGCGAGCCTGCGCGATCGCCTCGAGATCGATCGCGAAGCCGACCGCGTGCATCTCGCGGCCGTACTTGCCGAGCAGCTCGTCGTAGCGGCCGCCGCGCGCGATTGCATCGGGCGCCCCGCCCGCGTACACCGCGAGCTTCATGCCGGTGTAGTAGTCGAAGCCGCGCAGGTCGCCGAGATCGATCGTCACGTCGACGCGCTCGCCGACCTTGCTGCGAAAGCCGTCGATCACATCCGCGAGCTCGTCGAGCGAGCGCAGGATCGCCGCCGGCCAGGGCAGCGCGCGGGCCCGCGCGAGCACGTCGTCGGCGGAGCCCCACAGATGCACGAGCGCCTGCGCGAGCGGATCCTCGGTCGCGGCGCGCACGCTCGCCCGATCCTTGCGCGCGATCGCCGGCGCGAGTCGCTCGGGCATCGCCGCGTGCGCGAGGACATGCGCCGCCGGCGCGACGTGCCCGAGATCGATCCGCAGCTCCGGCAGATCGAGCGCGCGCACCGCCGCCCACGCGACGGCGACGACCTCCGCATCGGCATCGCGATCGGGCGCGCCGACGAGCTCGATGCCCGCCTGCAGGATCTCGCGCTGTCCCGCCTCACCGGCGAGCCGCGTGACCGCGCCCTCGTAGCACAGGCGAAGCGGAGGCGGCACGTCGGCCATCCGCGTCGCGACGATGCGCGCGATCTGCGGCGTGATGTCGGGCCTGAGCGCGACGATCTGCCCGGTGCCCGGCTCGACGAACCGAACGGCGGCGGCGCGCGACGACGCACCGAGCCCGCGCTCGAGCACGTCGGAGACCTCGAAGTACGGCGTGATGACGCGCTGGTAACCCCACGCCTCGAACACGGCTTGCGCGCGATCGGCGAGCGCACGGCGGCGCGCCGCTGCACGCGGCAGGAAGTCGCGAACGCCGGACGGCAACCGGATCGTGGTCACGCGCCGACTGTACTACTGCACGGGCGCCGGAACGGTCGTCGGTGTCGCGGGCGGGCCCCAGCAGCGGCCGCCGGCGGCCCCGACCGCGCATGCGCGCTCGCTGTCGTCGCTCGTCCACGACCGCGCAAACGAGAGCTCGTCGCCAGGGAGCATCTTCAGCGGGGCCGTCGTATCGATACGCTCGTTCATCATGCCGTCGCCGAAGCCGCCTTGCGAGACCTGGCCGAAACACGATGCCGTCGAGCCGACGATCCCGCATGCGACGTGATTGCCGATCACGACGCGCTCGTACTGCTGCAACCCGATCAGGTGCGGCGCGGGTGCGTCCGTCCCGAACATATCCTTGCCCCAGCAATACAGCGACCCGGTCGTGTCGCTGGTGCCCCCGGAGATGTTGACGATCGCGCACGTCAGCTCGCGTCCGGCGGCGATCGAGAGCGCGGGGCCGGAGAACGCGAGGGTCGTCGGTGTCGTCGCGTTGCACGGCGGGCTCGTGCATGCGGTGCCGCTCGACTGGCCCTGCCCGTCCGCGCCCCAGCACCGTACGACGCGGCTCGTGTCGATGCCGCAGGTGTGATCGACGCCCGTTGCGAGCGCGGTCAGCGGCTTGTCGATCGAGATCAGCGTGGGCCCACCGCCGGTGACCAGAATCTGCTGTGTGTTCCCCCAGCAATACACGCGGCCGGCGGCGGTCAGCGCGCAGCTGTGATAGCGGCCCGCGTGGATCGACATCACTGTTTCGGGAAGCGTTACCGGCGTCGGCGTCGGGATGTTGATCGTGCTGCCGCCGTCGACCTGATGCGAATCCTGAACTCCCCAGCAGTACGCGACACCTGCCGAGATGCCGCAGCTGGTCTCGCCGGCGGAGGCAAGGTCCGTCCACGTCCTCATTGCTGGATCGGGCGACGTCGGCGTCGTCGTGTTGCCGCCGGCAGGGCCGGTTCCGAAACAGTAGAGCCGACCTTCGTTCGTGAGGCCGCACACGTGCTGCGCCCCGGGCTCGAGCCTCGCCCACGCGCCGGGAGGTCCATCGACCGCTCCATCGCCGACGGCGCCGTCCCCTCGTGCACCGTCGTCGGGCAGCGGCACGAACTGCAGGCCGAAGGTCTGATCGCATGCAGCGGCGAGCAGCACGACGAGCAGCAACTTCATGCTCGATCATCGTATCACGCGACGACGAACCGCACGCGCGCTCCCGCGAACACGCGCTCGACGTCCGCGTCGGCGACGACCGCGAGGATCGGATAGCCACCGGTCGTCGGATGATCGGGGCCGAGCACGATCGGCATGCCGTCGCGGGCGACCTCGATCGCGCCGCGCACCATCGGCCGCGTCACTTCGCGCGCGCCGGTTCGCACGAGCGCGGGGCCGCGCAACCGCGCGCCGGTGCGGTCGCGTACGAAGACCTCGTAGGTCGCGGCGCACAGTGTGGCCAGCGCGTCGGGTGCGAACGCGTCTGCGTCGGGGCCGGCGATCACGCGCACGCGCTCCTCGGCGCTCGGCGGCGCATCGACGAGCGTGAGCGGCCCGCGCAGGACATCGCCCTTGCGCAGATGCGTCGTCACGAGCGGCGGTGCGTCCTGACCGCCGGGCACGACCGCATACGTCCACACGGGAGACTCGAGCGTCGTCTCGGTGCCGTCGTCGGCGCGCACGACGAGCCGGCCGAGCAGCTCGACCGCCGGCGCGTCATCGCGGTTGCCGGCGGCGCGGTTCGCCGATGCGAGGAGCGATGGCAGCAGCGCACCTCCCGGCGGCACACCTTCGTGCATGCGGCCGTGCCGCGGGGCGCCTTGCACGCTGATCGGGCCGGCGACGTGCACGACGGTCAGCTTCACCGCTGAAACCTCACGCGATCGCCGAGCGAGAGGCGCGCGCCGTCGGGGCCGAACATCGGCTCCGCGATGCGGCCGATCAGGTGCCAGCCGCCGGGCGACTCGCCGGGATACACGGCGGTGAAGACGTCGGCGATCGCGAGCGAGCCGGCGGGCACGCGCGGGCGCGGCGTTGCACGGCGCGGCAGCACGAGCGCCGGATCGAGGCCGGCGAGGTATGCGAAGCCGGGGCGGAAGCCGATCGTGTCGACGGTGTACATGGCCGCCGCATGACGCTCGATCACGTCGCGGGTCGACAGACCGGTCGCGCGCGCCACGTCATCGAGGTCCGCGCCGTCGTACGTCGCGTGCAGCACGTGCTCGCGCGGCGGGTCATCGGCATCGTCGCCGAGCACGAGCTCGCGCGGCGCCGGGACTTCCGCGAAGTACACGCCGACATCCTCGCGCGCGACGACGACGTCGACGACACCCGGCCACGCGCGCACCGCCCGAACGATCGCGCGCGCCGATGCACCCGTGGGACGCGCGAACCGGATCGCGCGCTCGCCGAGCGGCACCCAGTCAACGCGCATCGAGTGCCTGCCGCACGGCCGTTGCGATCGCGAGCGAGCCGGGCGTGTCGCCGTGCACGCACACGACATCGCAGTCGAGCTCTCGCACGCGGGCGGCCGCGAGCGCCGGGTCGTCGATCAGCGCGCCCGGTTCGCCGCGCGGCACGAGCGAGCCGTCGGGACGCGTCGCGCGGTCGGCGAAGCCCTCGCGCAGGTAGCGAAGGCCGGCGGCGACCGCCGCGTCGTGAAGCGCGCCGCGCACGGGGCCGATGACGGCAACGCGACCGAGCGCCGCGACCGCGCCCTCGATCACCGCACGCGCGAGCGCCGGATCGCGGTTCGCATCGTGATAGAGCGCGCCGTGCGGCTTGATGTAGCCGACGCGATCGCACAGCGCAGCGAGCCGCGCACACTGCTCGCGCACGGTCGCGGCGAGCGCCTCGGGCGTGATGTCGATCGTGCGGCGGCCGAAGCCGGCGCGATCGGGATACGACGGATGGGCGCCGACCTCGCGGGCGACCGCGAGCACGCGCCGCATCGAGGCGTCGTCGCCGGCGTGGCCGCCGCACGCGATGCAGACGATATCGGCGAGCTGCCACAGCGCGGGCGGCTCGTCGTCGTGCTCGCCCGCGTCGAGGTTCAGCTTCACGCCTCCATGCTAGCGCCGGCGGCGGCGCAGCACGAGGCCGAGCGCGAGCACGAGCGCGCCCGCACCGGAGGTCCCGCCCGCGTTGCAGCCCGCGGTGATGTCCTGGTTGTACTCGTCGTGGGTATCGCCGCCGTCGCCGCTCTGCGGTGCGCCGGTCGTGCCGCTGCCGTCGCTGGCGCCGCCGCCCTGCGCGGCCGGGACGACGGTGACGGCGAGGTTGACCTGGCCGAGCGTCGTCGTGCCATCGGTCAAGGTCAGCGGCTCGAACACCGCCATCTCGTCGGAGGTCGTCGGCGTCATCACGTCGAACGCGATCTCGCCCATGCTGCCCGCGACGATGTCACTGCCGAGCGTCGCGATCTGCGTGGCATCGATCCAGCTGTCGTCGTGGAGCTGCGTGTTCGCGGGCGCGACGAGCACCGCGGTACCGGGCCAGTCGGTCGTGCCGTTGTTCTGGATCGTCAGCGTGAAGTGCGTGCGCGTCGCGGGAGGCGCGCTGTCGGGGCCGTCGATCGACACGACGTCCGCGACCTCCGCGTGCTGCGTCGTGCACGACGCGCCGATCGCGAAGCCGGTCGCGGGCGACTGCTTCAGGCGCGACTCGGTCTGCGGGCCGTACGAGCCGTCCTCCGCGATCCGATCGGCGGGGTGGTTGCGGTTCCACAGCTTCTGGAACGCCATCACGTCCTGGCCGCGGATGTCGGGCGAGCTCGTGTGATCGAAGTGCACGCTGTCGCCGGGGACGTCGTGCTTCCAGCCGTGCGCGCTCATCGACGTCACGACGCTCGACCAGTTCGCGAGATCGACCGCGCGTCCGCTCTCGTGGTTCGAGTTGCCGACGGTGGCGGCCGCCGAGATGCCGCAGCGCCCGTTCACGTACCAGCGATACAATAGATATTGCTGCGCGATCGTGCGGAACGCGCTGTTGACCTGCACCGAGTGCGACGCCGCCTCCGCGATGAGATCGGTCTTCGCGCCGGCCGCGAGGTACGGCAGCACGGAGTTGTTCGTGACCGTCAGGTTGCCGCTCGGCGTGAAGCTCGTGAGGCCGCCCGGGTGCTCGCACGCGATCTCGTCCGAGATCTGACGCGACAGACCGATCACGACCGAGGTCGAGCAGCCGCTCGACGTGTAGTCGGCGACCGTCGAATTCGATGCGACCTGGCTCGTCGCCGGCTCGCTGTCGAGCGCGCAACCCGCAAGCAGCGCGATGGGGACTCCGCACAGCAACCTGGAGATTGCAGTCCCGGCGCGGGACGCGGCGATTCGAGCAGTTGGATGGATGGCGGCCATGGTGCCGCCAGGAGCATTCAAGTCACGTGCTGTCCATGCTGTGCCGCGGCATGCACAACACGCGCACTACAAAGGAGAGGGCACGTGGACGAACTGCGCGTCGACGGAGAACCGGGCGCGGAGCTCGTCGGCGAGGCGGATCGGGCCGAACACCTCGGTCGCGACGTGGCCGGCCGCGACGAGCGTGATCCCGAGCTCCTTTGCGAGGTCGCCCGCGCGCTCCGCGAGCTCGCCGGTGAGAAACAGATCGCAGCCGGCCTGCGCCGCCGCCTCGAGCAGGTCGCTCGCCGCGCCCGAGCAGATGCCGATCTTCTTGACGGCGTCGGGGCCGTACGGGAACACGAAGCGCGGCGGCGCGCCGGCGCAGACGCCACGCGCGATGTGTGCGATCGCATCGCCCTTCGACATCGGCGCGACCGTGCCCGCGAGGCCGAGCGCGACGCCCTTGACGTCGCCGAACGCGGTGCGCTGCTCGAGGCCGAGCGCATCGGCGATGCCGGCGTTGTTGCCGAGGCGCGCGTGCTTGTCGAGCGGCAGGTGATACGCGGCGAGCGAGACGTCGTTGCCGAGCAGCAGCTTGAGCCGCAAGCGCATCGGGCCCGTGATCTTCGCGATGCCGCCGCCCCACACGAGGCCATGGTGCACGACGATCAGATCGGCACCGAGCTCGACCGCGCGCCCGATCAGCTCCGCGGACGCCGACACCCCGGTGACGACCCGCTCGACCTCGGCCGTCCCCTCGACCTGGAGGCCGTTCGGCGCGTAATCGCGGAACTTCGCGGCCTCGAGCGTCTCGTCGAGGAACCCGACGATCTCACGGAGATGAACCGGCATCGCGGCCGGTATGGTAAACCGCCTGCCATGGCCCCGGTGAAGAAGACCGACACGCAGCCGGAATACAAGACGATGAGCGGCATCCCGCTCAAGACGACCTACACGCCCGATGACCTCAAGGGCTGGTCGTACGAAGAGAAGCTCGGTGATCCGGGGAGCTATCCGTTCACCCGCGGTCCGCACCAGACGATGTACCGCGGCAAGCCGTGGACGATGCGCATGTTCGCGGGCTTCGGCACGCCTGAGGACACGAACAAGCGGTTCAAGTTCCTGCTCGAGAGCGGCCAGACGGGTCTGTCGACGGCGTTCGATATGCCGACCTTGATGGGCTACGACCCGGACCATGCGCGGTCGCTCGGCGAGGTCGGTCGCGAGGGCGTGTCGGTTGGCAACCTCGACGACATGACGCGGCTGTTCGGTGACATCCCGCTCGACAAGGTGTCGACGTCGATGACGATCAACGCGCCGGCGGCGGTGTTGCTCGCGCTGTATGTCCCGGTCGCCGAGGGCCAGGGCGTCTCGCCCGACAAGCTCCGCGGCACGCTGCAGAACGACATGCTCAAGGAGTTCATCGCGCAGAAGGAGTGGATCAGCCCGATCCGCGGCCACATGCGGATCATCCGCGACATGCTCGTGTGGTGCACGCGCACGATGCCGCAGTGGAACACGATCTCGATCAGC
>JAFAOG010000308.1 GCA_019237945.1 Deltaproteobacteria bacterium
ATTGCAGGCATTCCGGCCGCGGCGACGCACGTGCAGCTGGGTGCCGTCGGTAGCCACTGGCCGCGCGATCTGTTTCGACGCGTGCTCGCCGACGGCACCACGATTCACTGGCCGATCGGCGATCGGATCGACGTCGTCACGCAAGAGAAGACGGACGTTTGGCTCTTTCGCGGCGCCGTCCAGCCGGCCTCGCTCGCCGAGCTCATGAGGCTCGCGCAGGCGCCAGACGCCATCAAGCATATCGCCGACCGCATCGGCTGGACGAACGAGACCGGCTATGACGGCGCCCTCGCCACCGGCTTCCACGCCGTGTTTCATGACATTGCTCCCGGGGCCGTGACGGCATGCATCGCGAAGGGGCCGAAGGTCAGCTGCAGGACCGCAACGGCCGACGGTCACAACGCAGCGGTGCGCGACGGCCGTCACTGGCCAACCGGAACCGGGGTGTTTTTTTGATACGCTGCGCGCGATGTGGGCGCGCGTTCACAAGCTCGATCGGGTCAAGCCGCTGCCCGGCGGCGGTGCCGTCATCGTGATCGAGGACGAGCGCAGCCAGTCGCAGATGCAGCGCGTCCCTGCCCTGTCCTCCCTCGTCGCGATCGCCCGCGTGCTCTCTGCGCATCGCGCGCTCGAGGCAAAGTACGGCGGCAAGGGCGAGGTGCACTACGCGACGAGCACGGCCGTTCCGAGCTTCCTCTCCGAGGTGATCACGCGCGCGGGCGCGTCGATCACGGAGCGCGACGGCGACAAGATCAAGGTCCCGCCCTCTCCCGGCAGCGTCGCCGCCCTGATCGACGTCGCGTTCTCCGACCTCGCACATCACATGCGCAGCACGATCGGCAACGTCGAGCTCACGCAGGCGCTTCACACCACCGAGCAGCGCCGCCGCGCCGCCCCGCTCGACAAGGACAAGCAGCCCGAGCAGTACTGGCCCGCCGTCCTCGAGCTGGCGGCCCTCGCAGGCGAGCTATCGCGCAAGCGCGGCGGTCGCTGGATCGACACGCGCGACATGCCGCTGCCGTTCGCGCTCAAGTTTCCCGACGGCGCGATCGCGCATCCGACGACGGTCGCCCAGACGATCGTCGACGGCACGTCGACGGAAACGCTCGTCGGCTAGATGCTCGTCGGACGGCGCACGGAGCTGTCGCGGTTGACCGCCGCCTTCCAGGAGGCGGCATCGGGACAGGGTGGCGTCGTCGCGGTGGTCGGCGACGCGGGGATCGGGAAGACGTCGCTCGTGCGCGCATTCGAGCCGGACGCGGCGGTGCGACGCGGCTACTGCTACGAGGCCGAGTGGTCGGCTCCGTTCGCGCCGTGGGCGCAGATCGTCCCCGGTGCCGTGGCGCCGAGGACGCCGAGCGGCACTGCCGACGCGCACGTCGAGCGCTACCAGCTGTTCGAGACCGTCACCCAGCAGCTCCTCGACGCCGCACGCGAGCGGCCGCACGTGCTCGTGCTCGAAGATGTCCACTGGGCGGACGGCGACAGCCTGGGCCTCCTCCTCCACGTCGCGCGGGCGATCGACGCGGCGCGCGTGCTCGTGATCATCACGTATCGCGAGACCGAAGAGGCACCTGCGCTCACGCGCACCGTCGCCGCGATGCATCGCGACGTGCGTCTGCATCGCATTCCGCTCGCGCCATTCGATCGCGCCGAGATCGCAGCGTTCGTCGGCGACGCCGGCGCGCCCCACGTCGACTGGCTGTCGCGCGAAACCGGCGGCAACCCGCTCTACGTGCGCGAGCTGTGGCGGCACCTCGCCGACGCCGGCGACCCCGCAAGCGCACCGGCCAGCGTACGCGAGATCGTGCGGCATCGCCTCTCGCTTCTCGCGCCCGCGACGGCCGAGCTGCTGCAGATCGCGTCCGCGTTTGTCGCGCCGTTCACGATCGAGCTGATCGCGGCGGTCACCGGCGGCGACCCGACCGCGGCGCTCGACGAAGCGGTCCGCGTCGGGCTCCTCGACGTATCGCCTGGGGGCGGGTTCGAGCTCGTTCACGCCGTCGTGCGGCGCGCGATCCACGATGACCTCGGCCCGCTGCGTGGTGCGCGCCTGCATCGCCGGATCGCGGAGGCGCTTCCGCCACGTGCGGCCGCCGAGGTCGCGGCGCAATATCACGCATCGGCGTCGATCCCGGGTGCCGAGCGCGGCATCGACTTCGCGATCACCGCGGCCGAGCAGGCGGCACGTGCGACCGCGCACGAACGAGCGGTCCAGATCTGGAAGCTCGCCGTCGATCTCGCCGCAGAGGATCAGCGCCGCGGTTCTCTGCTTGGCCGGCTGGCGCTCGCGCAGGCCATCGCGCTGATGCCCGATGACGCGCGGCGAAGCGCCGACGCAGCGCTCGAGCTGCTCGGCGACGACGCGATCGCTCCGTTCGTCGCCGACCTCGCGGTGTCGCTCAAGGCGACCGGCGCGCCATCGCTGATCTGGGAGCCGCTCGTCGAGCGCGCGTTGCCTCGCGCGACGAAACCGATCGAGGCGCGCCTGCGTTTGCTGCGGGAGCGCTACGCCGACCTCGCGACGGGACCGCTTCACATCGGCCAGTGGCTCGGCCCCGATCCGGAAGCGGTCGCGCTCGCGCGGGAGACCGGCGATCCGATCGCGCTCGCAATGATCTCGAGCCCGTTCGAGGCGCGTACCGCCGAGGAGACGCGTGCGCTTCTCGCCGCGGCTCGAGAGACCGGCGACCCCGTGCGCATCGTGCACGCACTCGATCTCGCGCAGCGAGACCTCTACCACCGCCAGAACGATTGCAGCGCGGCGCTCGTCCTGCTCGACGAGATGCTCGCGCGCGCGAACGCGCTCGGCTCTATTCCGCTGCGCACCGAGGCGCTCTACGGCATCGCGAAGTGCCGCGCGGTCACGGGCGACCTGCCGGGCGCCCATGCAGCCGCCCGCGACGTGCCGGCGCTGCTCGCCCGCCTCGGACCGGCGCACCGACTGCGCGGCATCGCGCCGATCGCGATGAACTGCGCACTCGGCTACTTCGACGACACCGACTGGGACCCGGTGATCGCGCAGGCGACGAGCTTCGTCGAGCAGCCCCGCGCCCGCCGCACGCCGCTCGGGTTCGTGGTCGCAGGCTTCGCGGCGGTCGCCCTCGCGATGGACGGCCAGCGCGATCGTTGCGACGCATGGCTGCGCACGTTGCTGCCGATCTTCGAACGCGGTGACGCGACGATGTACAACTACCGCGCCGCGCTCGAGCTGTGCGCCGTGGCCGCGTGGACACTCGAGCTGGTCGAGCGCGCACCTGCGCTGCTCGCACTCGAGCAGAGGATTCCGACCGAGCTCGGCGCGCTGCCCTGGTCGTGTTCCGCGCTCGAACGCGCGCGGATGAGCTCGCTGGCCGGAGATCCCGATGCGGCGTTGGCCGGCTTCACCGAGGCGCGGCGCGTGCTCGCTCAGCGCGGCCACTATGCGACGCTCGCGTTGATCGACCTCGACGAGGCACTCGCCCTCGGTCGCGCGCGCACCGGCGCGGACCGCCGCAACGAGCTGCTGCACGCTGCGGTCGCGCGGTTCGATGATCTACGCATGCGGACCTGGAGCGAGCGCGCTCGCCAGCTGCTCGGCCGCGGCAGCGATGCCCCGGACGGGCTGACGCGGCGCGAGCTCGAGGTGTTGCGGCTGCTCGCGCAGGGCCAGTCCAACAAGCAGATCGCGACCGTGCTGTTCTTGAGCGCCGCGACCGTTCAGCGTCATATCGCGAATATCTACGCGAAGATCGACGTCACGAACCGGACCGACGCCACGCGCTACGCCCTACGCCACGGCATCGCTACATGATCAAAATGCATGATCCGGTGGATATCGCGCGCACGGGCGGATGCGTAGCGTGGGCTCATGTCGACGTTCGTGCTCGTCCATGGGTCCTTTCATGGCGCCTGGGTGTGGGAACAGGTCGTGCCTCTGGTCGAGGCACGAGGCCATCGCGCGATCGCGATCGATCTGCCCGGGCATGGGCGTGACGACCGACCGCTTGCCACGCAGACGCTCGCCAGCTACGTAGACGCCGTCCGTACCGCCGCGGCGGGACCGATCGTGCTGGTCGGCCACAGCATGGGCGGCATCGTGATCACGCAAGCCGCGGAAGCACTTGCCGATCGCGTGTCGGCACTGATCTACGTGTGCGCGTTTCTACCCGCGAACGGCCAGTCGCTGCTGGATCTCGGCGCGAGCGACAGCGAGTCCCTGCTCGTGCGCAACCTCGTGATCGACGAGGACGCCGGCCTGCACTGGATCCACGAGGATGCGGTGACCGCGGCCTTCTATCACGACTGTCCGCCCGACATCGCCGCCGCCGCGCGCCGCCGCATCGTGCGCGAGCCCCTCGCTCCCGTCGCGACGCCGGTCGCGATCACGCCCGAACGCTATGGCGCGATCCCGCGCGCGTACATCGAGTGCACCGAGGACCGCGCGCTCTCGATAGCGGTGCAGCGCCGGATGGTCAGCGCATCCCCGTGCGCGCGCCTCGCCTCGCTGCCTTCCAGCCACACCCCGCAGCTCGCGATGCCCGAACGCCTCGCGGCTCACATCCAGACCTTCGCCAAGGAGCTCACATGAAGACCCTCGCCCTCCTCGCGCTCGCCGCCTGCGGAGCCGCGCAGCCCGCGCACACGAACGCCGCCCGCGATCGCGACGCGATCACCCAGCTCGGCCCCGCGTTCGACGACGCCTGGCAGCACCGCGATCCGCACGCGCGCGCGCAGCTGTTCGCCGACGACGCGACCCTGATCAACCCGTTCGGCATGCGAGCCGAAAGCCGCGCCGATATCGAGAAGGTCTTCACGGCCGAGACAGCGACAATCGCCCACACCTCTACGCATCACTTCGGTGCGATGCAGATCCAGTTCCTCGATGCCGACACCGCGTTCGTCGACGCCGACAACCTGATCGGCGAGCTGCCGAACGGCGACCTCCGCTATCACCTGGTCGCGATCGCGAAACGCACGCCGGAAGGCTGGCGCTGGCTGGCGGGCCGGCCCTACTCGTTCTTGCCGCCGCCCTGATCGGCCGGCGTCTCGCCGAGCTCGGCCTCGATCGCGGCCTCGCCCTCGCGGAACGACGGGTACTTCAGCGTCACGCCGAGCTCGGTCTTCATCCGGGCGTTGCGGATCTTGCGATTGCGGTGCGCCGCGCGGCCGGCGGCCGGGTCGACGATCGGGCGCGACGGTGGCGTCGGCAGGCCGAGGCGCGACGACAGCCAGCGCGCGTACTCGCCCTGCGTGGTCGGCTCGTCGTCGCCGACGAGGTAGATCGACTGGGGCGGCGCGCGGTCCTCGGCGGCGAACACGACGCTCGCGACGTCGTCGACATGGATGCGCGAGGTGACGTGCTGGCCGTCGTCGAGGATCTTGTAGGTGCCCTTGCGCATGCGCTCGCGCACGCCGCGGCCGGGGCCGTAGACCGGCGCGAGGCGCAGGCGGACCGGGCGGAGGCGCTCGAACGTCGAGGCGGCGATCTCCGTCTCGTCGCTGACGATGTTCTCCATCGCGTGGTCGGGGTGCGTCGGCGTGTCCTCGTCGATCCAGGTGTCGTCGTCGGGCTCGTCGCCGTAGAGGCCGCACGAGCTGAAGTAGATGAAGCGATCGATTCCGGCGCCGTACGCGGCTTGCAGGGCGGCGCGCATCGCGAAGCGCGGCGGCAACGAGGTGACCGGCGGGATCGAGTAGACGACCGTCGCGCCGTGCACGCTGTTGAGCACGCTCGTGAAGTGCTTCGGGTTGCCCGCGTCGAGGAACTTCACCTCGGCGCCTTCGCCGGCGAGCGGTTGCAGGCGGCCGGTCGAGCGCGATGCGACGCGGACGCGCCGGCCCTGCGCGAGCGCGGCGCGTGCGAGACGAGTGCCGACGTAGCCGCACCCGAGGATGACGAGGGGAGTCACGCGGCGATCCTACTGCAGGGCGAAGACGGCGCGGATGCCGCGGAGGCCCGCAATGGCGAAGATCGTGTTGTGGTGCTCTTCGGGCATCGGGTCGTAGGTCGCGTGGATCGGCGCGCCCGTGATCGCGATCGCGTCGAGGAGCATGCGCGCATCCGCTTGCATCTCGGGCGCGTCGGCGGTCGCGACGTAGAGCGTCTTGGGCCCCGCGGTCCAGCCTGCGAGATGGCGGGCGGCGTCGCGGACGAGCGTCTCGTCGTCGAGCCACATGCTCGGATCCGCGGCGATGTAACCGGCGTAGTGGTCGGGCGCGACGAGCAGAGTCTCGACGACGAATAGACCGGCCAGCGACTCGCCGATCAGCTCGCGTTCGGCCGTGGTGCGGTAGCGGCGGTCGATCTCGGGGGCCAGCTCGTCGTGCAGGAACGCGCGAAACGCCGCGCTGCCGCCGACGAGGTCGCGCTTGCGATCGGTGTTCTCGACGCCGACGACGATCAGCGGCCGGATCACCTCGTTGCGGATCGACACGTCGACATCAGCCGCGATGTGCGGGAAGTCTTCGGCCATGCCGCCATCCGGCATGTACAGCACCGGATAGCGGTCGTGGCTCTTCGCGTAGCCCGGCGGCACGTACACGTTGATCACGCGTTGCTCGCCGAGCGTGCGTGAGCGGAATGTGAACGTGTCGCCGAGCTCGGCGCGCGGTGGCCGCTCGTGCTGCGGGATCGGCGGCGGCGTACACGCGATGAGAACAACCAGCGCGGCAGCCCGCATGCCGAGGAGCTTACGCCGGTTGCAGCACGCCGAGCGAGGAGCCCTGCGGATCGATGAACACGCCGAACCGGCCGACGCCGGGCGCATCCATGCCCGCGAGCTTGACGTCGCAGCCGAGCCGCTTCGCCTTCGCGATCGTCTGATCGACATTCGCGACCTGCACGTACGGCATCCAGTGCTGCGGGATGCCCGGCATCGGCGACTTCATGATGCCCGCGCGACTCTTGCCGAAGCTCTCGAGCACGTGATAGGTGCCCATCGGGCCCATGTCCATCGGCTTGTCGCGCAGGTTGCCGATCGCCTCGTAGAACGCGACCGACTTCTCGGGGTGGTCGGTGTAGAGCTCGTTCCAGCAGAACGTGCCCGCGACGCCGCGGTACTCGGCGGCTTCCGCCTTCGCCGGCTGCCACAGCGCGAACGCCGCGCCGAACGGATCGGCGGCGACCGCCCACGTGCCGACCTCGCCCATCGCCTCGGGCGACTTGAGCTGCTTGCCGCCGGCGGCGGTGATCTTCGCGAGCGTCGCGGCCGCGCTCTCGACCTGGAGATGCGCGAGCCAGTGCGCGTGCTCGGGCGCGCCCTTCGGCGTCGGGCGGTAGGCGCCGATCGTGTGATCGCCGGCCGCGATCATCGTGTAGTCGCCGTGGGCCTTGGTCGTCCAGTTGAACAGCTCGCCGAAGAATCCCTGCGCCTTGGCGCTGTCCTTCGACACGTACTCGAACCAGCAGAAACGATCGCTCGGGAAGGTCATCGTCATTCTCCTTTGCCCCTGGTCGAACGAGCCCCCGGCGGATCGACAGCGCTCGAACCGCTGAAGACGATTCACTTTCATGGTCCGACCAGTGCCGTGATACGGCCCCTTCATATGAAGCGCGCAGTGGTGGCGGCGATCGCGGTCGGAGCGTGTGGCGGCGATGGCTGGCTGGTGTCGTCGAAGATGCTGTTCGACGGCTACGACGAGACGAACATGGACTGCCGCACCGGCCCGTGCGTCCACGACGAGAACACCGATCTCACCGTGTTCGGCGGCGCGACCTATCTCGTCCACCGCACGGCGGAGTCGCAGATCCTCGGGCCGAACTCGAGCCTGCGCGTCTATCGCTCGATGGATCACGGCGCGCACTGGGACCTGCAGGCCGTGATTGCCGCGCCCAGCGATCGCGACCTCCGCGATCCGAGCTTCTACGTCGACGCGGCGGGCGAGCTGTCGATCAAGGCGATCACGCGTCTCGCGGTGACGAGCGCACGCGACTCCAACGTCGACTCGATCACGATCCGCACGCACTCCGCCGACGGCGGCATGACGTGGAGCGCGCTCGAGCCGATCGGTCCCGAGACGTGGAGCTTCTGGCGCGTCAAGGCCGATACCGACGGCACGCTCTACAGCGCCGCATACGAGGACGGCGACAAGAGCGTCGTGCTGTTCTCATCGCCCGATGGCGTCACGTGGACGAAGGGCGCGACGATGTACGCCGTCTCCGACGACACGCCGCTCGAGACCGAGCTGATGTTCGACGGCGGCGGGCTGACCGCGTACGTGCGCATGGACGGCACGAACGACGAGATCCTCGGCAACTCGGGCCGGCTGCGCACGAAGCTGTGCACCGCGCAGCGTCCGTACTCGACGTTCGACTGCTCGCAGGAGCTCGACGGCGTGCGCCTCGACGGGCCGGTCGCCTGGACGTACGAAGGCCGGACGTTCATGGTCGCGCGCAAGCACCTGATGGAGGCGCGCGATCGCAAGCGCACCGCGCTGTACGAGCTGTCGGGCACGACGTGGATCGAGCACGGCGAGTTTCCGAGCGCCGGTGACACGTCGTACGCGGGCGTCGCGCCGATCGCGGGCGGCAAGTTCCTCGTCACGTACTACTCGAGCAACCTGCACGAGGATCCGCCGTGGAGCCTCGGCATGCTCGGCCCGACCGACATCTGGCAGGCAACGATCGATCTCTCGGCGCTGTAGCTACGCCGTGAGCTCGGGCTTCGGGCGCACCTCGACGTGCGGCTCGATGTGGACGCGCGAATCCGGGCTGCGCGTCCAGTGCACGGCCGTCAGCACGAGCTCCGGCAGATCGTGGCCCCAGATGCCGTAGAGACCGTCGGTGCGGTTGCGGCCGAGGCGGGCGCGCTCGTCGGGCGGTAGCGGCTTCGTCGTCGCGGTCGCTTCCTCGATGTCGTAGACGTTCTCGTACTGCTCGCAGATCGTCTCGACGAGCGCGGCGCGCGTGAAGCCGGCCTCGATCGGCGCCGTGACGGCGAGGCTGACCGGCTTCGTCAGCGGGAACTTGATCACGAGCGTCGCGTACTCGTGCGGGATGACGATCTCGTCCTTGCGATCGAGGTTCGCGATCGCGGTTCCCGGATCGTCGAGGCGGATCGCCGGGAACGGAATGCGCGCCGAGAGCTCGGGGACGAGCGGCGGGCTGACCGGCACGTGCGACGTCCACCACCAGATGGCGGCGAGGCCGAGGATCAGGAGCACGGCGTAGGTCACGCCCTGAGGTTAGTACAAGACGCCGATCGTGGCCGTAACGCCGTAGTTCATTTCGGTCGCCGACGACACGCCGCGCGTCGCCGCGCCGGACTGCGCCTTGGCCGCGAACGTGAAGCTCTCGTAGTTGAGGTCGCCGCGCAGCTGCAGCGCGAAGTGGGGGGCGACGAGGATCTGCAGGCCCGCGAGGACGTCGGCGGCGAGGATCGTGGCCGCACCGTAGCTGGCCGCCTTGACGATCGGGCCGCCGTCGAGCATCAGCGGAACGTCGACGCCGAGGACGACGCCAACCTTCGGTGCCGCCGCGATGCGCGCGAGGACGCCGGGCGCGACCGCCGTGTAGTCGATGTCGGGCGTGTCGAGCTGCGTCGGCATCATCAGCTTGCTGCGATCGGCGGTGTACGTGCGGCGCCAGTACGACGCGCCGAACGCGATCGACGACTGCCCGGCCGCGAGCCGGTAGCGCGCACCGATCTGGTAGTGCTCCTGCTTGATCGGCGCCGTGACGCCCGCGCCGGGCACCGCGATCCCGAGGCCCATCGCGTACGAGAAGTCGCCGTAGAGGCCGACGCCGGCGCCCTTCGTCTTCGGATCGGAGGAGAACGGATACAGCTCGCCCTCGACCGCCGCCGCCCCGGCCGCCGTGCCGACTCCCGGCGGCTTCATCGTGCCGGCGCCTGCCCACTTCAGCGTGTGCCGCGTGAAGTTGCCGCCCGCATCGACCCACGCCGCGGCCTGCGTGATCTCGTTCTTCGCCGGAACGTCCTCGTCATCGTCGTCGCCGCGGTGGTGCTTGCGCTTGCGCGGGCGGTCGTCGTCGTCGTCGCTGTGCTTGCGGACGTCGGCATCGGCCGTGCGCTTGCGCGGCCTGTCGTCGTCGCTCGCGTGTTTCTTCGGGCGATCCTCGTCGTCGCTCGCGTGCTTCTTCGGCTTGTCCTCGTCGTCGTCGTGCTTCTTGGGCTTGTCGTCGTCGGACGCCTTGTCGGCGAACGGACGCTTGGGCGCGTCGTCATCGTCGTCGGCCTCGTTGTCATCGCCGCCGCCGGCCGCCGCATCGAGCTTCTTGCCGAGCGCGCTCGACAGCTGCTTGCGCAGCGTCTTCGTCGACTTGTAGTCGAGCTCGACCATCTCCTTCTGCTTGCCCTTGCCCGAGATCGTCAGCGCGAGGTGCTTCTTGCCGCCGTCCTTGGTGACCGCGCCGTGGATGATCACGTCGACCTCGAGGTTCGAGCGCAGCTTCTTGAGGTCGCGCGTCTTGAACGTCGTGATCGATAGATTGTCCATCGCCTTTGCGACGCGATCGGGGCTCGTGACCTTGGCGTGATCTCCCGCGGCGTCCGCGACGACCTTGGTGACCTTCGCGTCGTCGTCGCCGTCGAGCGGGGCGACCGCAGCCTTGGGCTTCGCGAGCGCGGGCGAGGCCGCCAGCATCGCGAGAACGAGCAAGAACCACCGCACGATAGAAGGATACCAGGCGAGTCAGCAAAACCGCCACACCGGCGCTGACACGACGTGGCAGGGACGCGCGCTCGTTTCACGAGAGTGACAGCGTCTCGCGAACTTGCAGGGCACATGCGTTGCAGCCTGAGGCGCGTGGCCCTGTTCTCCCCGACGGCGAGCACGCTCTATCGGGCGGGTGTGATCGGGCTTGCAGTTCTTGCAGTCGCGGCGATCTGCGCGCCGATGGTGTACATCCGCACCGGCTACGCCAGCGGGCAGGACGACCCGATCGCGCAGCCCGTCGAATTCGATCACCGCCACCACGTCCGCGACAACGGCATCGATTGCGTCTACTGCCACACGACCGTCGAGACCGATGCGTTCGCGGGCATCCCGTCGACCGAGCGCTGCATGGGCTGCCACGCGCAGGTCTGGCCCGACAGCCCCGAGACCGCGCCGCTGCGCGCGAGCTGGGAGCATCACGAGCCGATCCGCTGGAAGCGCATCAACGCGCTGCCCGATCACGTCTACTTTCATCACGGCGTGCACGTGCAGGCCGGCATCGCGTGCGATCGCTGCCACGGCAACGTGCGCGACATGCCGCGCGTCGTTCGCGTGCACGACCTGTCGATGACGTTCTGCCTCGACTGCCACCGCGACACTCAGCGCAGCCGCGCGATCACGCACCTCACCACCTGCACGACGTGCCACCGATGAAGCTGCATCCTCTCGTGCCGCGCATCGAGGTCACGCGCCGCGACGCGCTCAAGCTGCTCGCGACCGGCATCGCGGCACTCGAGGTCGGCTGCTTCGAAAAGCCGGGCGACCGGGACATCGTCCCCTACGTCGCCGAGCCACCGGAGCTGCGCGCGGGCACGCCGACCCGCTACGCGAGCGCGCTGACGCTCGACGGCTTCGCGACCGGCATCCTCGTCGACACCCACGACGGTCGCCCGACCAAGCTCGACGGCAATCCTGCCCACTCCGCGTCGCTCGGCGGCTCGTTGCCGTGGCTGCAGGCGCGCATCCTCGACCTCTACGATCCCCAGCGCTCGCGCACCGCCCTGCGCCGCGGCGTGCCGACGACGTGGGCCTCGCTCGCCGCCGAGCTCCGCGAGCTGCCGCGCGGACCCTTGTGGCTCGTGATGCCTCCGCAGTCATCGCCGACGATCGCCGCGCTGCTCGCCCGGATTGCGGCGCGCCACGAGCTGCGCGTGATCTTCCATGCTCCGCTCGCGCGCACGAACGTCTATCGCGGGCACGAGCTCGCCTACGGCCGCGCGCTCGAGCACCAGCCCGACCTCGCCGCCGATGTCATCGTCGCGCTCGACGCCGACCCGTTCGCACGCGGGCCGATGGCGGCGGCATGGGCCCGCACGGCGGCGGTGCGCCGCATCCCGCGCGCGGCGGGCGCCGGAGCGGCTGGGGGTGGCATGAGCCGGTTGTGGGTCGCCGAGCCGATGCCGACGCCGACGGGCACGCTTGCCGACGAGCGCCTGCCGGTGCCCGCCAGCGATATCGCCGCGCTCGCGACGGTGGTGGCCGCTGCCGCCGGCGTGCCGCTGCCAGCTGCGCTCGTGCGCGCGGCGCGCGAACGGCTCGGGGCTCGTGCGCGCTGGGCCGACCGACTCGCCACCGACCTGCGGAGCGGCACGAGCACGATCCTCGTCGGCGAGCGGCAGCCACCCGCGGTCCATGCGCTGGCCCGGCTGATCGAGCACCAGCTCGGCGCCGCGCCCATGTTGACCGCGCCCGCGCTGCTCGAGCCGCTGCCGCGGCACACGCTGACCGAGCTCGCGGGCGTGACGCGCGACGCGACGATCGTCGTGCTCGACTGCGATCCGGTCCACACGTCGCCGCACGACGAGCTCGGCGCCGCGCTCGGCCGCGCGAACCTGTCGCTCCACGTCGGCATGTATCGCGACGCGACCTCCGACGCGTGCACCGC
>JAFAOG010000499.1 GCA_019237945.1 Deltaproteobacteria bacterium
TGCTCGCGCGACACCAGCGGCTGATCGAGCACGATGTCCGCGCTCGCACGTCCGATCGTCAGGCGCGCGGTCCCCGGCGGCGTCGCGAAGTGCTGCACGCCAGAGACGGCGTCGGGCTCGGACATCAATGCGAGTATTGCAAAGACAGCCAGTGCCAGTCGCTACCGTCGCGCCGCACGATCGCGAACAATCCCATCCCGACCGACTTGCCCTTGACGGGCAGCGAGACTACCGCCTGGACGACCGCGTAGTCGCCGAACATGCGGCCCTCGGCGTGCTCGACGACGAGCCCGAGCTTGTCCCACTTTGCGACGAGCTTCGTTGCTGCCGCGCCGACCGCGTACTCGCTCGGCGACGTGCCGCTCGCGATCACGGTCCCGGTCGCCGCGTGCGTCACGAGGCCGCCCTTGAACCACCCCGCGACCGCCTTCGCCGCGTCGTCGGTCGGCGCGACCATGGTCGGCTTCTGCTCCGTCGCGCCCTTCATCAGCTCCTGATCCGGAACGACCGTGCTGTAGTCGACCGCCGCGAGCTTCCAGTCCTTGCCGTCGCGGATGACCAGCGCGCCGAAGCGCATGTCGCCCTCGGTGATCAGCCACAGGTTGCCTTCGCCCGATTCCGGGGAGACGCGCGGCTCGTCCTTGAAGTGAAACGGCGCCTGCACCCACGCGACGCCCTTCGCGTCGTCGATGCCGATCGCGACCGACTTCACGGTGTGCGTGACGTCGGGGCCGTCGGCGTGCAGCCGCGCCGCGATGCCACCGGGGAAGCCGGGCGGCATCTCCGATAGCCCGACGACGAGCGGGTCCTTGGCGAGCCCGAGCTTGTCGTCGTCGGCGAACGCAGCCAGCGACGCGAGGTGCTTGCGCACCAGCGCCTCGACCGCCTTCTGACTCGAAGTAGCTCCGCCCGCGAGCGCCGCACCCACGAGCAGTACGACGGCGAGTGGAGCGAGTCGCATTACTTGCGGGCGTCCTGCTTGGCCTTGGCGGCCTTCGCGAGCAGCTCTTCGCCGATGTTGTTCGGCACCTCGGAGTACTTCGCGAACTCCATGGTGAACTCGGCCTTGCCCTGCGTCGAGCTACGGAGCGGCGTCGAGAAGCCGAACATTTCCGAGAGCGGAACCTCGGCGTCGACGCGCGCGTTGCCGTCCTCTTCGGTCGAGCCCATGACGATGCCGCGGCGCTGCATGATCAGGCCGAGGATGTTGCCCGAGAACTCCGCCGGACCCTCGATCGAGACCTTCATGATCGGCTCGAGGATCTTCGGGTTCGCGCGCGGGAAGAAGTCGCGGAATGCACCGCGCGCCGCTTCCTGGAACGCGATGTCGCTCGAGTCGACCGCGTGGCTCTGACCGTCGTTGATCGCGACGCGCAGACCGACGACCGGGACGCCCAGGCGCGGCGACTTCGCGATCATCGACTTGAAGCCCTTCTCGCACGACGGGATGAACTCGCGCGGAATCGCGCCGCCCTTGATCTCGTCGACGAACTCGAAGTCACCCTCGAACGGCTCGGCATAGCCGGCCACGCGGCCGTACTGGCCCGAGCCACCGGTCTGCTTCTTGTGGGTGTAGTTGAACTCGGTCTTCTTGGTGATGCACTCGCGGTACGCGACCTGCGGCGGCGAGGTGACGACCTCGGCCTTGTACTCGCGCTTCATGCGCTCGATGTAGACGTCGAGGTGCAGCTCACCCATGCCGGCGACGATCGTCTCGGCCGACTCGGGGTCGACCCAGCACTTGAACGTCGGGTCTTCCTTCGTGAAGCGGTTGAGCGCCTTCGACATGTTGATCTCGGCGCCGGCGTCCTTCGCCTTGATGGCGACGGAGATGACCGGCGACGGAACGAACATCGACGTCATGGCGACGTTGATCTGACCGTCGGTGAACGTGTCGCCCGAGTTGCAGTCGACGCCGAAGATTGCGCAGATGTCGCCCGCGCCCGCCTCGGTGATCTCTTCCTTGTCGTCCGAGTGCATGCGGACGAGACGGCCGACCTTGACCTTCTTGCCGTTGCGCACGTTGACGACAAAGTCGTCCTTCTTGATCTGGCCCTGGTAGACGCGGATGTACGTCAGCTGACCGTAGCGGCCATCCTCGAGCTTGAACGCGAGCATGACGAGCGGCTTGGTCGGATCCGACGCGAGGACGATCGGCTCCTCGCCCTTGTCGAGGTCGAGCGCGATGTTCTCGACGTCGCGCGGCTCCGGCAGGTACGAGCAGACGCCGTCGAGCAGCAGCTGCACGCCCTTGTTGCCGAGTGCCGAGCCGCACATCACCGGCGTGCACTTCAGCGCGACCGTGGAGTCGCGGAGGCACTTGCGGATCAGCTCCGGCGTGACCTTCTCCTCGAGCATGGCTTCCGCCATCTCGTCGTTGACGAGCGAGAGACCGTCGAGCATCTCCTCGCGCATCTTGTTGCAGAGCTCGACGAGCGTGCCGCTGTGGCCGTGCGAGGCGAGCGGGTGCATCGCGTCGGTCGGGATCGGACCGCGCTCGATCTGCTCGCCGTTCTCGCCGTGGAACGTGTACGCGACCATCTCGATCAGGTCGACGCAGCCCGCGAGCTTGTCCTCGAGGCCGATCGGGCACTGGATCATGACGGGGTTGAGCTTGAGCTTCTCGCGCAGCTGATCGCGGACGCGGAACGGGTTCGCGCCGGTGCGGTCGAGCTTGTTGACGAACGCGATGCGCGGAACCTTGTACCGGCGCATCTGGCGGTCGACGGTGTACGACTGCGACTGCACGCCGGCGACGCCGCAGAGAACCATGATCGCGCCGTCGAGGACGCGCAGCGAGCGCTCGACCTCGACCGTGAAGTCGACGTGGCCCGGGGTGTCGATGATGTTGATGTGGTGCTGCGCCTTGATCGGCGAGCCGGGGACGGCCATGACGGCCTTCGCCTTCGCGTCGGGCGGCCACTGGCAGAACGTCGCGGCGGACTGAATCGTGATGCCGCGCTCGCGCTCGAGCTCCATCGAGTCCATCTTCGCGCCGACGCCGTCCTTGCCCTTCACCTCGTGGATCGCGTGGATACGCGCGGTGTAATAGAGGATGCGCTCGGTCAGCGTGGTCTTGCCCGAATCGATGTGGGCCGAGATGCCGATATTGCGAACTTTGGACAGGTCGGTCAGCACGGGAACGTCTCCTTGGAGGCGGGGGTAGGTACCGTGTAAGCGCCCAGGATGCAAGTGAAACCCGGCCGTTCGGGTGGTGTCCTAGCATTTCAAACGGTTGGAATGCCCCGTGCGCTACCCTTCTGAAACGGTGGACTGTCTCGACGATAACGTCGCATCCGAATTCGTCTCGGGCGGCATGTCCGCGGGCGCCATCAGCCGGGTCGAGGCGCACCTCGCCGGGTGCCGCGACTGCCGGGCTCTGGTCGCGATGCTCGCGGGCAGCGAGGACGACAGCCAGGCCGCCACGCGCAAGCACGAGAAGCTGCCGCCCGAGGACAGCCAGGTCGCCAAGCGCCCGGTGCTGTCGATCGGCGATCGCGTCGGCCGCTACCTCGTGCTGTCGACGCTGGGCGCGGGCGGCATGGGCGTCGTGTTCGCCGCGTACGACCCGCAGCTCGATCGCAAGGTCGCCCTGAAGCTGTTGCGCGCGAACCTGCGCGGCCCGTCGGCGAAGGAGGCGCGCACGCGGCTCAAGCGCGAGGCGCAGGCGATTGCGCAGCTCAACCATCCCAACGTCGTCGGCGTCTACGACGTCGGCACGACCGACGATGGCGACGTCTACATCGCGATGGAGTTCGTCGAGGGCGACACGGTGACGACGTGGCTCAAGCGGTGGCCGCGCACGTGGCGCGAGATCCTCGAGGTGTTCCACCAGGCCGCGCGCGGGCTCCAGGCCGCTCACCAGGTCGGCTTGCTCCACCGCGACTTCAAGCCCGACAACGTGCTCGTCGGCGGCGACGGCCGCGTCCGCGTCACCGACTTCGGCCTCGCGCGCTCGGTGCTCGGCCCCGACGAGGCGCAGCGCTCGCTGACGCCGACGACGCCGCTCCACGCCGATCTCACCGCGACCGGCACCGTGCTCGGCACGCCGCGCTACATGCCGCCCGAGCAGCTCACCGGTCCCGCGATCGACGCGCGCAGCGATCAGTTCAGCTTTTGCGTCGCGCTCTACGAGGCGCTCTTCGGCACGCACCCGCTGCCCGGGGCGACGAGCGTGTCGATGCTCGAGCACGGCGACGAAGCGCTGCCTCCGCCCGAAGGCACGCGCGTGCCGCAGCAGATCCAGCGCACGGTGATGCGCGGCCTCCAGCGCGAGCGCACGAAGCGCTTCCCGACGATGGCCGCGCTGGTCAGCGAGCTCGTGCCGCCCGTGCAGCGCTCGCCGATGCGCCTCGCGGTGACGGTCGCGATCGGCCTCGTCGTGATCGGCGGTGCGACCGCAGCGGTAGTGACGCGGCCGAACGCGCCGATCTTGCAGCAACCGGATGACACGAACACCGAGAAGCTGCTGTTCCAGCGCATCGCGCAGCTCGAGCAGGACAAGAAAGATCTGCTCAAGAAGCTCGACGACAAAGAAACGACGCTGCGCACGATCGAAGAGCTGAAGAAAGAGATCGAAGCGAAGGACGCGCAGATCCTGACGCTCGTCGATCAGGTCAAGGTCCTGAAGCAGGCGGCGGGAAAGCCGGCGCTCGCGATCGCGAAGGGGCCGCCCGTGCTGTCGAACGCCGAGCTGACCGTCGCGACGCAGGTCGTGCAGCATGATCTCGAGGGTTGCTTCGACGAGTGGTCGCAGCGCCAAGCGCTCGAAGCG
>JAFAOG010000588.1 GCA_019237945.1 Deltaproteobacteria bacterium
GCGCGCATGACCGCGTCGTACTGCTGTTTGCGGTCGGCCGCGGTGTACGTCGCCCGCCGGTCGAGGCCGATCGTGACCTTGGTGTCGATCACCTCGGTGCCGCGCGACAGCCGCAGCGTGTACGTGCCCGGCACGACGCGCGGACCCTGCGTCGAGCTGCCAGCGATCTGCGCGGCGCGCGGCACGTGCGGAGGCTTGACGTGCATGCTCCACACGACGCGGTTGATGCCGCGATGCTTGCTCGGCGCGACCGTGTCGATCAGCTTGCCCGCGGAGTCGAGGATCTCGAGCTTGATCGGCCCGAACACGTGACGCGCGCGCAGGTAGTACGTGATCACGACGCCGCTCGCAGGGTTGTCGCCGACGAACGTCGCGTCGCCTTCGACCCAGCCGCCGCCCGCAGGCATGCGCTCCTGCGGCGGGCGCGTCGGCAAGAACGCGGTCGACTTCTGCATCAGGTCATTCGACAGCGCGCGCAGCGGCGTCAGGTCATCGATGATCCAGATGCCGCGCCCGTGCGTCGCGAGGACGAGGTCATTCTCGCGGCCCTGGAACGCGATGTCGCGCACCGCGACCGACGGCAAGTGCCCGCCTTCGAACCGCGCCCACTTCGCACCGCCGTCGAGCGAGATCCACAGGCCGAATTCCGTGCCGACGTAGAGCAAGTCTCGTTTGATCGGATCCTCTTTGATCACGTGCGCGTAACCGCGCACGCCCGCGTCGGGACCGACGATCCGCGTCCACGTCTTTCCGAAATCCTTCGTCACGTACACCCACGGCGTCATGTCGCCGAACGTGTGGCGATCGAATGTCGCGTACGCGGTCGCCGCATCGAAGCGCGACGCCTCGACCCAGCTGACCCACGAATTCTTCGGCAGCCCCGTCACGTTCGCGGTCAGGTTCGTCCACGTCTTGCCGGCATCGCGCGACAGCTGGAGGTTGCCGTCGTCAGTGCCGACCCAGATCACGGCCGCGTTCTTCGGCGACTCGCTGATCGAATAGATCGTCGTGTGCATCTCCGCCGACGAGTTGTCGACGGTGACGCCACCCGACTGCTCCTGCTTCTGCTTCTCGGGGTCGTTCGTCGTCAGATCCGGCGAGATGCGCTCCCAGGTGTTGCCGCGATCGCGCGAGCGGAACAGGAACTGCGCGCCCATGTAGATCGTGCCCTTCTGCGTCGGCGACACGGCGATCGGCGTGTTCCAGTTGAAGCGCAGCTTCTCCTTGTAGTTCGGCTTGGGCTGGATGTCGCGCGACGCCAGCGTCTTGCGATCGATGCGCGAGATGAAGCCGCCCTGACTCTCGCAGTAGACCGCGTTGGCGTCCGTCGGATCGACGTACGACCAGAAGCCGTCGCCGCCGCACAGGTTCTCCCAGCGCTGGTTCGTGATGCCGCCCGGGTACGCGCTGTCGCCGACCCACGAGCTGTTGTCCTGCAGGCCGCCGTAGACATGGTACGGGTCCGCGTCGTCGATGCTCACGTGATAGAACTGCGACACTGGCAGGTTGTTCACCTTCCACCACCGGTTGCCGCCGTCGTGCGAGATCCACAGGCCGCCGTCGTCGCCGCCGATCACGTGCTTGGGATTCTGCGGATCGATCCAGAGGTCGTGCCAGTCGCCGTGCGAGCCGCCGCCGGTGTCGCTGAATGACTTGCCGCCGTCCTCGCTGACGATCAGCCCGAGGTCGGGCTTGAAGATCCGGTTCGGGTTCGTCGGATCGACGATCAGGCGCGCGAAGTAGAACGGGCGCCACACCATCTTCTGGCTCTTGTCGCGCGCTTCCCACGTCACGCCGCCGTCGTCGCTGCGGTAGAGGCCGCTCGACTTGCTCTCGATCATCGCGTACACGATGCGCGGGTTGCTCGGCGCGTAGGTCACCTCGACGCGGCCCCACGGCGCGAGCGGCAGGCCGCGGTTGGCCTGCGCGGTCAGCGGCGTCCACGTGCGGCCGCCGTCGGCGCTGCGGAACAAGCCGGAGCCGCTCGTCGCATCGGGCGTCTCGCCGCCGGAGCGGAACGTCCAGCCCTGGCGGCGGTAGTCCCACATGCCGGCGAGCAGCGCGTCGGGGTTCGACGGATCCATCGTGATCCCCGAGCACCCCGTCGACAGGTTTGCGCCCTTGAGCACGAGCTGCCACGTCGCGCCGCCGTCGCTGGTCTTGTAGAGGCCGCGATCCGCGGAGTCGCTCCACAGCTTGCCCGGCACGCACGCGTACACGATGTTGCTGTTCTTGGGATGCACGACGATCTTCGTGATCCGCTCGCTCTCGGGCAGACCCATGTTCTTCCAGGTCTCGCCGCCGTCGGTGCTCTTGTAGATGCCGTCGCCGAACGACGTCGAGTTGCGCGTCCAGCCCTCGCCCGTGCCGACCCAGACCGTCTTCGGGTTGCTCGGATCGATCGCGATCGCGCCGATCGACTGCACGGCCTGCTTGTCGAACACCGGCTTGAACGTCGTGCCGTCGTCGTAGCTGCGCCACACGCCGCCGGAGGCTGCGCCGACGAACACCGTCGTCTTGCCGCCGTCGTGCGTGGCCGCGACCGCCGCGATGCGGCCGCTCATCGCCGCCGAGCCGATGTTGCGCGCGCGCAGGCCCGCGATCGTGCCCGAGTCGAAGGCGGCCCGGCCCGCCGGCGCCGGCACGTTGATCGGCTCCGGCTTCACTTCGCCCGCGGGAGGCATGATCACGCGCGCGACCGCGCCGGCGGGCATCTTGAACCACGTCGGATCGACCGCGACGTTGATCTCGGCGCGCTCGACACTGATCCGGCTCGTGCGCGGACCGCCCTTGCTGCCCGATTCGATCGCGAACGGGATCCACACGCCGGCGACCTGCTGGTAGCCGCCGAGGTCGGTCTCGCTGATGTCCTCGGCGCCGCGGACCTTGTGGATCTTCGTGATGCGCACCTCGAGGTACGTCGCCGGATCGAGATAGACGTACCAGACGTCGCCGTCCTTGCGCGTCACGCGGAGCTTGTAGGCCGGCGTGCCGTCGACGTCTTCCATGCCGAGCGCCTCGATGCGATGGCCCTTCGCGCGCCACTCGACGAGCGCGCCGTCGAGCTCCGCTTGCTGCGCGAGTGCCTTCGTGTCGTCCTCGCTCGCGCGCTCCGCATCCTTACGGCCGCCGAACGGCGACACGCGCCACGCCTCGCGCCCGTCGTACGCGCTGACGCTGGTCAGGCCTTGCAGCGTGACCTCGCTGCGCACGTGATCGGGACGCTCCTGGAGCTGTCCCCACGCGGCATCGACGGAGAAGTCCGTCCCGCCGAACACGATGCGCCCCGTCAGCTTGAGCGACTGGATCGCTCTCAGCTTGTCGGCGCCGCCGCGTGCGGCGAGGTTCTTCGCGAGGAGGTCGTCGGTCGGATCAGCATGCGCGACGGCGCCCAGCGCCACGAGCACCACGAGGCTTCGCATGGCGCGGAGTATGGATCAGAACGCGGCGCCGATTGCCAGCGTTGCCGCCGGACCGGCTTCGAAGTGCTGTCCGACCCGCTGCACGCCGGCTACACCCGCCAGCGCGCTGATCGCGACGCGATCGACGACGACCGTCGCCACCGCACCGCCGAACGAGTCTCGTGCGAGGGCCTCGCCCGTCGTGCCGAGCGCGTCGCGGTAGCGCGCCATGGCGCCCGCGAATACGCGATCGCTGATCGGAAACCGCGCAGCGGCTGCGCCCTCGACGTCGCGGCTCTTCGCGTCCGCGTCCTGACCGAACGTCAGCGAGCCGGCGAACGGCCCGTGCGCGAGCGCGAGCGCGCCCTCGATCTCGCCACCCGGCTCGCTGAAGCCCTCGGCCTTGTAGAGCAAATATGCGGTCGCATACGGCGCGACCACGTACGCGAGACCTGCGCCCGGGCGTCCGGTGCCGGCGAAGTCCTGCACGCGCAACACCGCGCGCAGCCGCCGCCACACCGGAATCTCGGCGCCGCCGGTGAGCGTCAGCCCCGAGCTGCTGTTCCAGTCGCTCTGCGCGAGCACGAAGCCGCCGCCGTCGCCGGCGCGCGTGCCGGCCGTGATGCCGACGAGCTCGTGGCCGTCGTTGCCGGCCTCGGCGACTCCGCCGAGCGCAGCGAGCAGGATCAGAGCCCGCATGCGGCCTCGAGCTCGCCGAGCGCTTCGCCGCAGAACACGGCGAGGTGCTGGAGGTGCGGGACGGTGTCGCGACATCCCGTGAAGCCAAAGCACATCGAACCCGCGTAGCTGTTGCAGGTGATGTTCAGTGCCTGCCCGTGCACTGGAATCGACATCGGGTACGCAGCATCGAGCTTCGCGCGGCGGAAGTACAGCGGAGTTTCGGGACCGGGGACGTTAGAGATCACGACGTTGAACGTTGGTCGAACATGCCCCGCCGTCGACGGAATCATCTGCGCGAGCGACGGCGCGAGCAGCATCGCCGAGTACTGAAGAATCGCGGCCTTCGACATGCCCTGCAGCTGCTGCTTGGCCTCGCGCGTCGATGCGACAATTTCTGCCAGGCGTTCCCCGGGGTCCTCGATATCGGTGGCGAGCGAGGCGAGGATCGCGCCGACCGCGTTGCCGCCGCCCTCGTCGTCCTTCGCGCGCACGGCGACCGGGACCATCGCGATCAGCGGCTCGGCCGGCAGCGCATCGAGCTCGAGCAGATAGCGACGCAGGCTCGTCGCCGACAGCGCGAGGATCACGTCGTTGAGCGTGCCGCCGACCGCCTTCGCGACCGCTCGCATGCGCGCCGTATCGACCCGCTGCGTCGCGAAGCGCCGGCTGCGCGAGATCCGCGCGTTGAGGATGCACTTCGGCGCCTGACGAGGCGTCACGAGGCCGTCGTGCTTGCCGGTAAACACGTCGCGCAGCGCGCGCAGCGCCGTCTTCGACGCGCCGTACTGCTCGCGCACGAGCCCGAGCAGCTCCGGGAAGTGCACGCCGCCGTCGCCGTCGCTCTCGACGCGCCGCGTGCGCTCGGGCGGCGGGATCGAGAAGAACAGCGGACGATCGCGCTCGTCGGGGTCGCTCGACAGCGCCGCGTTGAGCAGCTTCATCGCCGTGAAGCCATCGACGAGCGAGTGATGGACCTTGACGTAGAGCGCATAGCGCCGGCCTTCGAGCCCCTCGATCAGGTGCATCTCCCACGGCGGGCGATGGAAGTCGATGTGATGCCCGTGCAGGCGCGACACGACGATACCGAGCTCGCGCTCGTCGCCGGGCGACGGCAGTGCCGTGCGGCGCACGTGATACTCGAGATCGACGTCGACCTCGTTCCACGCCTGCAGCGGGTTCCACAGCAGATCGGGCGTGCGCAGGCGCATGTTCCACGGCCGATAGACCGGCGCGCCGCGGCGGATCTCGTCCATCAGCGCGCGCATCGCATCGGCCGGTGCATCGGCGGGCGCCGTGAACGTCAACAGCCCGGCGACGTGCATCATCTGCTCGCGCGACTCGCCGTACAGAAACATCGCGTCGCTAGGGCTCAGCCGCTTCACGTCGCCCCAAGCCTATCAGCGATACGGCCCGCCGGAAGGCGCAGGCGGCTCGGGTTCCGGCTCTTGCGCTGCGACGGCGATTCGGCGCGCGATCACGGCGGCCTCGTGCACGCCGTCGTCGTTCCAGCCCTCGCGCTCGGCGACCAGCTCGAAGCCGATTCGCGCGATCCACTCCGCGAGCTCGCCCTGCTCGACCAGGAACCGCCGGCTCGGCTTTGCGTGGCGCTCGAGGTTCACGACGGTCTGCTGCACGTGGACGAGCACGCCGCCCTCGACGAGCAGCTGCGCATAGTCGTCGCGGTGATCGCGATCGAGGAAGTGGACGATCACGACGAGGTCGTAGAGCGGCGCGAGCTCGAGCGGCTCGTCGAGATCGACGCGGCGCGTGCGCAACGTAACGCCGGTGCTCGCGGCGCGACTCTCCGCGCGCGTGAGCGCGACATCGCTGACGTCGACGAGCGTCACGTCGAGACCGCGCCGTGCGAGCCAGATCGCGTTGCGACCAGCGCCGCCGGCGAGGTCGAGCGCCTTGCCGCTCGCCGGCAACAGGTGCGCGTGCTCCTCGAGAAATCGGGCTGGCCGTTCGAGCTCGCCGGCGCGCTCGCGCCACGTCGCGTTCCAGCGCTCGCGATCGCCGTCCATGCGGCGCTACGGCGTGAAGTCTTGCGAGCAGACCGTCAGGTTGTACGGCGTGTCGCCGCTCGCGCCCATGAACGCGCCGACCCAGATGTAGTACTCGGTCTTCGGCTTGACGGCGAACGTCTGCAGCTCGCCACCACCGGCCTTCGTCGTGACGGCGAGGCCGACCGGCGCGAGCGTCGACGCGTCGATCACGGCGGCATCGAGATCGTTCGTGCCGTCCCAGTCGAGCCGCAGCGTCAGCTCGTTCGCGGTGCCGGTCATCACGTCGTAGACGTCGTTGTCGGTGTACTCGCCTTCGGGCGTACCGGCGCTCGCGGTGCCCGCGATCAGCGTGTTCGTGTTCCCGAACGTCTGCTTCGTCGGCTCCGCCGTGCCCGCCGCATGCGCGAACGGCATCGTCTTCGTGAAGTCCGCCGACACCGCATCGTTCGGCTCACCCGCTTCCTTGTAACCGCCCTTCGTCACCGCCTTGCACAACAGCGATGGATCGGGCGTGAACCGCAGCCGGTACTTCACCGTGCCGCCCGTGATATCGCCGCCTGCATCGGCGAGCACGAGCACGTCGTAGTCGCCCGGCGGCAGCACGGTGATGAACGCGCCGTGATCGAGCTGCGGATCGAACGTGCCTTCCGCGTAGAGGCGCGGGTTGACCGCGGTGTCGAAGATCTGCACGCGCATGTCGGTGAGCGCGGTCGCGTCGTCGAGCGGATCGAGATGGATCACGAGCTCGCCGGTGCCGCCGACCGTCACGCGATAACGATCGACGTCGACGATCTTCTGAGTCGCGTCGTAGTGGCCGCCGTCGACCTGGCCGCACACGATCTGCAGCTTCTTGTCGAGCATGAAGCCCGTCATCTCGCTGGTCGTCGCGTTGCCCGGGTCGTCCGCTTCCTTGTAATTGCACGGCGGTGGCTCGTTGCCACCACATGCCACCAGCAGGACCACGACGATCGCGTACCGCACGTACGAAACGGTACATGACGAAGCGCGACTTCGGCTAGACTCACGCCACGATGTCTCGCTGGGTCGGCTTCGTCGTGCTCTCCGGGTGTGCGGTTCCAGCGGGATTTCCGCCGGTGCCAGGTTCTGCCGCTTCGACGGCGACGATCGCGGCGGCGCCCACACCAAAGACGTGGCGTCCGGTGACGACCGCGCCGTTCGCGGCCGCCGCCCCGCTGCTGCTGACCGACGGCACGGTGATGATCCAGAACCAGAGCGCCTCCGACTGGTGGCAGCTGACGCCGAACGAGATGGGCGACTACGCGGCGGGCACGTGGAAGCAGCTCGCGTCGATGCCGAACGGGTACGCGCCGCTCTACACCGCGTCCGCCGTGCTCCCCGATGGCCGCGTGATCGTGCAAGGCGGCGAGTACGACGGCAACGGCCCCGGCGTGTGGACGACGAAGGGCGCGCTCTACGATCCGATCGCGAACAGCTGGAAGAACGTGCCGCCGCCCGCGGGCTGGCAGACGATCGGCGATGCGTCGGGCATGGTCACCGCTGACGGTCGCTGGATGCTGACGTCGTGCTGCGACTCGACGAAGGCGCAGGCATTCCTCGATCTCAACACGATGGTCTACACGCCCACCGGGATGGGCAAGCTCGACATCCACGACGAGGAGAGCTGGGTCCAGCTCTACGACGACACGATCCTCACCGTCGATTGCAACAACAAGAACGATCTGACGGCCGCCGAGTCGTTCGATCCGAAGACCGGCGTCTGGTCGCCCGCGGGTCACACGCCGGTGCAGCTCTCGGATCTCGATCGCGACGGCAACGGCTCGCACGAGATCGGTCCGAACGTGCTGCGCCACGACGGCACCGTGCTCGCGCTCGGCGCGACCGGCCACAATGCGACCTACGATCCGGCGACGATGACGTGGACGGCCGCGCCCGACCTGCCGAACATCGGCGGCCAGCTCGATCTCGCCGACGGCCCCGCCGCGATCATGCCGAACGGCAACGTGCTCGTGCCCGCGAGCCCGGGCGTGTTCAACGCGCCGACGCACTACTTCGAGTGGGACGGCATGGGCTGGACGCCAACCGCGGATCCGCCCGCCGCCTCCGGCCAGACGACCTACCAGCTCAACCTGATGGTCCTGCCGAGCGGCGAGATCCTGATGACCGACTTCTCGTCGGATGTCGAGGTCTACACGCCCGCGCCCGGCCACGCCGACAACACGGTCCCCGTGATCACGCAGGCGCCGCAGCTGATGGCGAGCGCGCGAGAGATCGCGACCAGCGATCCGAACATGCCCGCGATGTCCGTCTCGGATGCCGACGGCGTGACGCCGGTGTCGAACCTGTTCCTCGGCAAGACGTACAAGCTCAGCGTGCTGCGCATGAACGGCATCACGCAGGGCGCGTACTACGGCGATGACGAGCAGTCGTACACGAACTATCCGATCATCCGCCTGACGTATCAGGACAGCGGCCACGTGCTGTACCTGCGCTCGCACGATCACTCGAACCGCGCGATCGGTCCGGACAAGCGCGGCACGACGCTGTTCGACGTCCCGGCGACCGCCGAGCGCGGCCTCGCGACGCTCGAGTCGGTGGCGAACGGCATCTCGTCGCCGCCGGTGCTCGTCAATGTGAAGTAACGAGCTAGTGGTTCTTCTGCTCTTCGATGACGCGCGCGACGTCGTCGTCGATCGGATCGGGCCAGTTGCGAGTGCCCCACGTCTTCGCACCGGGGTTGACGTTCTCGGGCACGCCGACGTCCCACCGCGATGACGTCAGCGCCTCGTACTCGACGTTGACCCACTTGTCGCGCGGGTCACTCTCCGGCGCGAAGAAGATGACCGGCGTGCCGACCTTGATGTCGGACGGCTTCGCGGGACGCGTGCGGAACAGCTTGCCGCCCTCCTCGACCTCGTCGCCGCGCCACGAGTACCACTTGCCCTCGAACTCGAAGACCGGGGTCGCGCGATAGAGCTTGCCGGCGACGACGTTCGACGCCCAGAACCACGCCTCCCCGCGCTGGCAGTGGTTGTGCGAGTCGTCGCACGTCGGACCGTCGCCGGTGTAGACCGGACCGCCCGGCCCGTGGATGCGGCCATCGGGATCCTTGTACGCGGGCTGGCCGTTGCCGCCGACCTTCGGCGCCGTGCTGGCCGGATCCGCGGCATCGATCGCCGGAGCCGCGCTGCCCGCCGCGACCTGCACGGCGGACCCGCTGCCCTCGGCGTCCGGAGCGTCCTTCAGGTGCGTGACGCTGTGGCCGGACGACGGGGTCGACGGCAGCTCGGTCGCCAGCTCTCGCTTCTTCTTGCAGCCGCCTCCGATCAGGCAGCTCGTGATCACCAGGGCTCGTAGCAACACGCCCCGAGCGTACAAGGCACAACCGCCCGCGCGCGAGCGCGCACCGTGACAACTGCGCGCGGACGTGTGCGCCGAGATCACAACGCGGGAGCGAGCTACAGCGTCCCGACCCAGGCGCGGATCGCCGGCTCGGCGCTGGGGATGTTCGTCCGGATGTTCGCATGCTCGCGGCGAAACCGAACCTTGTGCTTGAGCTCGAGGTGCCGCACGAGCTGGCCGATATCGGTCAGCGCAGGCGTCAGGCCGAGCAGGTTGAAGTCATCCTTGCCGTGCACGAACGGCTGGTCGGTGACCCGGATCCACGAGCACCGGCCGCCATGACAGAAGTAGAAGCCCCACTCCTCGGAGTAAATATCGATATGGAAACGCGTTGCGGTCGCCTCGTCGTGCTCGCTCGGCGCGCGCGCTTCGAGAACGTCCAGCAGGATCTCGACATGCCATCGCGTCCCGGTCGGCGCGGTGATCCCGCGATCGCCGATCCACGTCGCTGATCCCTGAGATCCGGCCGTGCCCCAGCTCTGCTGCGTACTTGCCCGGGTCCAGAGCGCCGAGCCTCTCGTACGTCCCATCTCGTTCAACTTGTATCATTCTGGTCTTGCGGAACCAGTTTCTTTTCTTAGGTAAAAAGACGTGCGCCACCGCTCGCCGTGCCCTCGCGCTACGCGACATGTGCTGGCCTGACACATGCAAAATCTCTAATCCAACCTCCTACCTCCCTCGCCCGGTTAAGCACGATGAAAATCCTGCTCGTCCGGCCCTGGGTTCACCCCCTGGCGCCACTCCGCGATGCGCTCCGCGTATCCGGCCTCGATCCCCGCTTCACACGCGTGGACATCGAGCCGGCTCTCAACGCGGCGCTCGCGCGCGGACAGCATGATCTGATCCTCTTCGATCCGATCACGCCCGGTCTGCCGCGCGCGACGATCGAAGCCCGCCTCCGCGAGCACCGCGTCGACCTGCCGATCATCGAGCTCGATCACGAGCCGCCCGCGACGCTCGCCGATCGAATCCGCGCCGTGCTCGCATCGCGCCGCCACTGATCGCGCGCAGCGACTGCACACGCTCCCGCAGCTCTCTGCGGCGCCGCGCGCTGGCTGCGCGAAATGGCGCGAAAACCCACCGAAATCGCAGGCGCGCTCCATGCACACCTCAACGCCAGCGAGGGCGGGCATCCGGTGCCTGCGCCTCGGCGCCTGAAGCAAGCCGCTCGACATCGCAAGGAGGACTGAGTCTGAGACACGAACGGGATGAAGCCACGCGCGCGCGACGCCGAGTCGATCCCGTCGCCACGCCGACCCTGTCACCCGGATCGACGCCCACGCGCTAGCCCAGTGCAATGGCGCTACGGGCCCGACCGAACGCACCGGCCGACGGGGACACACAGGGCGACTTCATCCGCGCGAAACGTACGGACGCGATGCCGAGCGGTTTACTTCAGTCGTCGAGACGCACTCTCGTGTTTTCATTGCGCTCACCACGTTCGTGGTTTGACGCGCGACGCGGCAATTGATAGCGAGCGCGGGATGCCGCGCCAGGTGTTGACGCCGAAGGTGAAGGAAGCGATCCGCGTCGATCGCGAGGAGCATGGGTTCACGCTCGGCCAGATCATGGAGCGCCATGGGCTGCGCCGAAGCACGGCGTACAGGTCGATCGAGGGTCTCGATGCGTCGAAAGTGAAGCGAGCTGCACCGTCGCGACGTGTCGTACAGCCGATCGAGGCTCCACCGCGCCCGCCGATCTCGAAAGGGAATCTCGGCGAAGCCGCGCGCCAGATCCTCGCCGGGCGGATGCTGCAACACGGCCTCGATGTCTATCAACCGATCGGGGAAGACACGCCGGTCGACTTGGTCGTGCTGCGTCCCGACGGCGCGGCTCTGAAGTGCCAGTGCAAGACGATGTTCCTGACGAAGACCGGGTGTCACTTCATGCCGCTGCAGACGGTCCGGAAGTGGGGACCGAACGCGAAGGCCGTCGCTCATCGCTACACGCCGGACGAGGTCGACTTCTTCATCGGCTACGCGTTCGAGGTCGCCGCGGCGTTCGTGTTCCCGTACGCGGCGACCGCGCACCTGAAGCACAACGTCACGGCGTGGCTGTTACGGACACCGGCAGGCAATAACCAGCACCCGCGCTTCGACGTGACGCCCTACCGCGAGGCCTTCCATCTGCTCGCGGAGTTTCATTTTCAATTACTCAGTAAGTGCTTGTGATCCCAGCAGGAGTCGAACCTGCGGCTTTCGGCTTAGGAAGCCGACGCTCTATCCAGCTGAGCTATGGGACCGTCGAACGCCTGCGGGTTTACCACATCAGTGGCGGCTCGTTTGAGCGAACTCTCGGGCGGTTGACGGCGGGCCGGCGCGCGCGCAGGGTGGAAGGCGTGCCGACGTACGAGTACCGATGCAAGGCGTGCGAGCGCGAGTTCGAAGTGCAGCAGAGCATGAAGGATCCGGATCTCGTGCATTGCGACGCGTGCGGCAAGGACGCGCTCGAGCGGCTGATCTCGTGGACGAGCGTGCGGAATCAGAACTGGCAGCGGGCCCTGCGCGCGGATAATCCGAAAGAGGCGTTCAAGGGGATTGCGGCGGTCGATCGCAGTCGCTCGCAGCGCTTTGGCGCGAAGACCGGCGACGAGCCGGCGCCCGCGGCCGCGGCCGCATCGACGACGACGGCGCCGGCGGCGCTGCCCGCGCGCGATGCGGAGACCGTCGACGACGACGACGGCGGCACGAAGAACACGTAGGTCCGGCCGCGAGATCGTTGGCGATTTCGGCGGAAACGGCCCGAATTATTCGGCAGTCGTGCGGCCGTTTCGCTTAGACTGGATGCAATGGATACGGTGGGTGGCCGTTATGCGCTCGACGGACGTTTGGGTGAAGGCGGGATGGGCCAGGTGTACCGAGCGCGGCATCTCCAGCTCGGCAAGGCGTTCGCGCTGAAGATCATCTCGCCGGCCTTCGCGGGCGACGACGCGGCGCGCGCGCGGTTCAACCAGGAGGCGAAGCTCGCGAGCGAGATTTCGCACCCGAACATTGTCAGCGTCGTCGACTACGGCGAGGACGAGAAGTTCGGCGCGTACATGGTGATGGAGCTCGTCGAGGGCGACAGCCTGGTCGCGGCGGGGACGCTGCCGATGAGCACGAAGCGCGCGATCGACGTGCTCGCGCAGGTCGCGGATGCGCTCGACCACATTCACAAGCGCGGCATCATTCACGGCGATGTGAAGGCCGACAACATCATGCTGACCACGGAGACGAGCAGCACGTCGGCGGAAGCGCGGCGGCGGCGCGTCGTGCGGCTGCTCGACTTCGGGTTGGCGCGGCGGCCCGAGCACGGCGAGCGTGAAGAGGGTGTCAGCGGCAGCCCGCATTACCTGGCGCCGGAGCGCGTGGCGGGCGGTTCGCCGAGCGTCGCGAGCGACATCTATGCGCTCGGCGTGCTCGGGTACCTGTTGCTGACGGGGACGCTGCCGTTCGACGGCGAGATCGTCGCCGTGTTGATGGCGCACGTGCACGATCCGATCGAGCCGATGGCGAAGCGCCGCAGCGAGGAGATCGAAGAAGAGCTGGAGACGCTGATCGCGCGCGCGCTCGCGAAGGATCCGGCGCAGCGCCATGGCAGCGCGGCGGCGTTCCGCTACGAGCTGAACACGGTGATGGACATGCTCGACATGGGCCGCCGGCGCACGCGCGGCTCCGGCGCGATGGATCCGGCGAACGCGCGCGAGGCGATGCTGCGCACGGCGTTCGAGCGGTCGCGCATTCCGCAGGCGCTGCTGTCGATCGACGGCACGATGGCGGCGTCGAACAAGGCGTTCAACAAGCTCGTCAACGCCGGCGAGAAGGGCGTCGAGGGGCTCGTGGTGACGGATCTGTCGATCGCGACGTACGTGCCGGGGCTGTTGCGCGCGCTGCGCGCCGTGCACACGGAGGGCAAGCCGAGCGAGCGCCGCGCGAAGGTCTATCGCGGCAGCAGCAAGAATCCTCTCGAGCTGACGATCTGGCTGTCGCCGCTGCCGATTCCCGGGCAGGAGATTCACATGTTCGTGCGCGTCGAAGAGGTCGACCCGCGCCGCAGCACGCCCGGCGAAGGCACCTAGTTTCCAGACGCCCAGGCGGCGGGCACGATCAGCGTCGCGGTCTGGGTGGGCGCCGCCGTCAGCGTGAGCTGCATGCACTGGATCTCGAGCGACGCGACGAGCCGAGGATCTCCGAGTGCCGCGCACAGCGTGTGCGGGCCCGGCCGCATGCCTTCGATCGTCGTCGCGCCGCCGCGGATGCCACGCATGTTCATCGGGATGATCTGATCGCCGGCCGGGATCAGCGTGCCGTCGCGCAGCTCCTGAGCGGACTGCGGGTTGATCGTCAGCTGGATCGCGATGAGGCCGAGCATCGGCGGTGTCGCGCCGCCTGCCGTCTTCGCCGTGATCGCGAGCGTGACGGGCCCCGGGGTCGCGTCGATGTCGATGTTCGTCGTCGTGCCGAGCGAGACCTCGGTGCGGCGCAGATAGATGTCTTTCGGCCCGTTGCCGCCGCCACCGAGCATCGGGTAGACGACGTAGGGGCCGGGCGCGAGCGCATCGAGCACGAACGTGCCGTCGGCGGCGGTGCTGACGAAGAAGTTCGACGCCATCGCACCGATCGGGTTTGCGATCACGACGGTGTCACCGAGCGGTTGGCCGTCGCGCGTGACCTTGCCGTGCAGGCTGCTCGTCGCAGCGAGTACCAGATCGATCGTCGCGCTGTCGGGACTCGACGGCAGCTGGATGCTCGCGCTGCGGCCGACGCCCTGCTTGCCGGCAACGATCGTCAGCGGCGCGGCCGGGAATCCCTCGAGGACGAAGCGGCCGTCCGCATCCGTCTCGGTGTCCTGCGCGGCGATGCTCTCCGTCTTGATGTACAGCTCGGCGCCGCCGCCGGTGAGCAACGCGCCCGCGGCGACGGTTGCGTGCGCGACCGGTGTGCCGTTCTCGTCGAGCACGCGGCCCGACACCGAGCGGCCGGCGTTGACCGTCAGCGTGCCGAGGTCGGTGTCTTTCGCCTCCGCGATCGTGACGTCCTTTGTCGTCGTGATGAAGCCCGGGCCGGCGACGGTGAGCTCGTGCGTGCCGGCGACCGCGCGCACGACGAACGAGCCGTCCTTCGTGAGGAACGGGACCGGGTTCGTGTCGCCGAGCGTGATCGTGAACGCGATGGCCGGCTTGCCGCCGGCGAGCTGGATCTTGCCGATCGCGCGGCCGTCCGCGGGCACGACGAGCTTGATCGGTGCGGCGTCTGGCTTCGTGACGATGCCGTCGGCGAGCTCGAGCTGCGCGGTGGTCGCGCTCGGCCGCGCCGCGCGCACGCGATACGAGCGATCCGGCAGCCCCACGAATCGGAACGCGCCGGTCTGGTCGGAGGTCGTCTCCTGGACGCCGCGCACGCTCCAGGCGGTGCGCTCGGCGGGGTCGGCGGACCACGCCGGGTTGACGCTGACCTGCGCGTCCGCGATCGGTTGACCGCTGCTGTCGACGACCGTGCCCGTGATCGCGCCCGTGACATCGAGCGTGAGCGCGACGGTCTGCTCGTGCTTGGCGGCCAGGTCCGCCGTCACGATCTGAGACGCACCACTCTCGTGCCATGCGACGACGTCGACCGCGCGCGGTTCGAGCCCGCTGATCGCGAACGCGCCGCTCGCGTCGGTGAACGTCATGCGGCGTGGTCGCCACGGCAGGTAGCCGTGCACGACAACGGTGACATCCGCGGCCGCGACCGGCCTGCCGGCCCGATCCTTCACGATGCCGCGAACGATGGCACCTCCGACGAGCCGCAGCTCGACGCTGCTGTGCGCGTGCTCGCCGTCGAGTGCGATCGGCGTGCTCGTCGTCGGTGCGAAGTCGGGCGCGCTCGCGACCAGACGCCAGGTGCCGGCTTCGACCGTCGGGAACGAGAACGTTCCGTCGGCGCCGCTGACCGCCGCGTCGCGATACGGATCGCGCACCGGCATCGGCTCGGACGCATTCATCGCGACGACGCGCGCCCCCGCCACGCCCTTGCCCTTGTCATCGACCACGCGCCCTGCCAGCGGCGCACCGCCCACGAGCGACAGCGCGACATGCTCGACGGTGTCGGGATTGCCCGCCGTCTCGAACATCCGCGCGACCTGCGCGTAGCCCTTCGCGCGCACGACGAGCGGCGACATCCCGGCACCGATGCCGGCGAGCGTCGCGATGCCGCGCGCATCGGTCGTCGCGTTCCACGTCATCGAGGACAGCCACGAGCGCAGCTCGACGTCCGCGCCTTGGACCGGTGCGCCCGACGCGCGATCGGTGACGGCGACCTCGAGTGTGCCGCCCTTGCGCATGCGCAGCGTCACCGGCTCGGGCGCATCGGACAGGCGCAGCCGCGCGGGCCCGGCGTAGCGGTCGCCCTTTGTCGCCTCGATCCGGTAGTCGCGGCGCAACAGGCCGGTGAACACGAACCCACCGTCCGCCTCGGTCACGACGACGATCGCCGGATTCGCATCGATCACGACCGTCGCCTGCGGAACCGGCGCATCGTGCTCGTCGATCACCTGACCCTCGATGCGCAGCGCGCCCTTCGGATCCGCCTCGTGGACCGTCGGCAGCTCGCGCGCGCTCGTGGGTAGCGCCGGTGACGCGGCGGCCTTGGTCGCCGCCGGTGCCGCGTTCGCGACCGGCGCGGGCTCGTGCGCTCCGCCACCTCCCCACAGCCCGGCAAGGCGTGTCCCGAGGACGATCAGCACGACCACGATGACGGCGATCAGAACCTTGATCTGGGTGCTCACGATCACACCTCCTGCGGCGACGCCGGCGGCCCCGCGCGGCGTCATGGTGGCGAGTGGTCCGAGCAGGCCGGCCCACGCGCGGCGGTTGTTGCCGTGCTCGGCGTCGAGCGACGCGCGAATTCGATCGAGCGCATCCTTGAGGCGCGAGCGCACGGTCGCCGCGGGGATGCCCTGGGCGCGCGCGATCTCGGCGGCGGACAGTCCTTCGAAGAAGCGCAGCAGCAGCGTCGAGCGCAGCGGCTCGTGCAGCTCGAGGACGAGACGATTGACCTGCTGCTGGACCTGCGCGCGCGCGACGAGCTGCTCGGGCGACGGCACCTCGTCGTGCACCGGCACTGCTTGCTCGCGCCGCTCGCGGCGAACGCGGCCGCGCACGCCCATCCGCGCGACGTTGCGCGCGACGCCGCCGAGCCACGGCCGCAGCGAGCCCTCGCGGCCCCTGCCCTTGCCGAGCGCGACCTCGTACGTCTCCTGCACGACATCGCCGGCATCGCCGTCCCCGACCAGCGCGCGCGCGAGGCGCGTCAACCACTCGGAATGCGCGAGCAGATCCTCTGCCGTCGGTGCCGAATCCTCCATCCAGTCCCCATGTTGCCGCCGCGCGCGAAAGTGTTGGCTGCCGCGCGACGATTTCTCGCCAACACTTGCGGGGGTCACGGCAACCAGGGGGCATGAGTCGAGCTAGCTACCTCCTGGTCGTTGTCGTCCCCCTTGCCGTCGCCGCGTGCGGCGGCTCTTCACCCAAGCCTGAACCCGCAAAGCCTCCCGCGCACACCACGGCGGACTTCGTCCCGCTCTGCCAGCGCATCTTCGCGCGCAAGCAGACGTGCGCCGATGACTACCTGCCGATGCTCCTCGACGTCCGTGTCGAGCTCGACAAGCCACCGGGCATCGGTGACGAGGTCAAGGCGAAGGGCCGCGACGCCGTGCTCGCGATCGCCCACACCGAGCTCGCGAGCGATACCGAGCCGGCGAAGGTGACTGCGCTCTGCGAAGGCGCGGCAAAGCAGGTCTCGCAGGGGCCGCCCGAGCGCGCCGATCAGCTCCTCGATCAAGCCGGCCGCTGCGACGCCGCCGCCGACTGCAAGGCGTTCTCGTCGTGCGTGGTCGTGATCGACCGCGGCTTCATCGCCGCCGGCGACCACCACGACGCACAGCCTTAGGGCAGCTTCGGCTCGTCGAGCTTGCCCGGGCACTCGAGGCCGGCGAGGAACGCGAGCAGATCCGCGCGCTCGCCGTCGTTGAGGCCGCGGTCGGCGAGCACCGGGTTGAGGTTCTTGTTCTTGATGCCGCCGCTCGACATGATCTTGACCGCGTCCTCGAGCTTGGCGACCGAGCCGTTGTGAAAGTACGGCGCCGACTTCGTGACGTTGCGCAGCGACGGCGGCTTGAACGCGGCCCAGTCGGTCTGGTTGTTCGTGACCTTCATGCGGCCGATGTCGACCTGATCCTCGGGGACGTCGGTGCCGATGCCCATGTTGAAGAAGACGCCGCCGTCGACGCCCATCGCCGTCGAGAAGAACGGCGGCGCGTGGCAGATCAGGCACTGGCCCTTGCCGAGGAAGATGTCGAGGCCGCGCTGCTGCTGCTCGGTGAGCGCGGTCTTGTCGCCGGCGGCGAACTTGTCATACGCGGTGTCCTTGCAGATCAGCGTGCGCTCGTACTCGGCGAGCGCGGCCGCGATGTCTTCGGGCGTGCCCTTGAGGCCGGCGGCGTCGAACAGCTTCTTGTAACCGGGGATCGCGAGGATCTCGGCGGCCTTCTTGGCGAGGTTGTCCTTGCCGGCGCCCATGTTGCCGCCGCCCCACGCCGCCGTTGCGTTCTCCTCGAGCGTCTTCGCGCGGCCGTCCCAGTACCAGGCGCCCTTGAAGTAGGCGGTGTTCCAGATCACCGGCGCGTGGCGCGTCTGCTTCTTGTCGCCCGAGCCGATCGCGATCGGATCGTGACCGCCGTTGCCGTCCTCGTTCATGTGGCACGAGTAGCAGGCGCGATCGTTGGCGCCCGACAGGCGCTTGTCGAAGAACAGCACGTGGCCGAGCTCGGCCTTCTCGGTGCGCTTGGGATCGTCGGGCAGCTCGAGCGCGGGCAGCTGCGGCAGCGGCTGCTGCGACGGGCGCACCTTCGGCGGCTCGGGCTGGGCGGGCGCGGCGGCCGAGCCGGTCTGCGCGGGAGCCGATTCCTTGGACTTGCAGCCGACGAGGGCGGCGGTGGCGATCAGCGCGGCGCTCCACTTCATGCCGCGGAGGCTAGCTCACTTCGCGGATGGCTGCAGGTTCTGGAGACACGCGAGGAACGGCTCGCACTCGCTCTCGTACTTCGGGCACATCTCGAGGACGCGGATCTGGCGCGAGCTGTAGTCGCGCTTCGCCTTGCACTTGTCGGCGTAGACCTCGGCGTCCTTCGCGACGACCGCGGGCTCGGTCGCCTTGTTGTAGGCGTCCTGCGTGATCTTGCCGGCGGCGAGCTGCGCCTTGCTGTCCTGCACGGCGCACGCGGCGGTGCGCTTGCCGACGACGTCGCACGCGGCATCGCGGCGCTGCTCGAGCGGCGTGCGCGTGTCTTTGACGACGCCGGCCGGGGGCGTCGGCTGCTGCGGCGCGGGCGCCGGCTTGCTGCTGCACGCGGCGAGCACGAACAGGAGCCTTTTCATTTCGCCTCCGTGCCTTCGTCGTCGAGCGGGATCAGGCAGTCCTTCTCGAGCTCGGAGACCGTCGCGGCCTTCGCGAGGCACGGGACCGTCTTCGCGGGATCTTTCGCGCAGTCGTTCATCACCATCTGCGTGTTATCGGCGACCGCTTCGTCCACGCGCTTGGGTTCCTTCGCTTCGGCCTCGGCGCGATAGAGCTGCTCGACGCGCGGCTTGACGCCATCGCACGTCGTCGCCGTCGACACCGAAGGGACAGCGCTGCCCCCGCCCTGTTGCACGGGCTTCTTCGCCGGGCACGCACACGCGACCAGCAGGAGCAGCGAGAGGCGCATCACGGCGAACCTACCACCACGCGGAAGCCCGCGACGGCCCACGGCGGCTTCGTCACGCGCGGGCGATCCGTCAGATCGAGGTGCATCGGCGTGATGCTGTTGTGGCCGCGCGCGAGTGCGACGCAGTCGGTGCCCTCGACGTGCTCGTGGCCGGTCGGGCCGCCGCCGACCCAGTAGTACGGCCGGCCGTGCGGATCGTGGCGCTCGACGACGTCATCGGCGTACTCGCGGCGGCCGAGCGTCGTCCACTCGTACTCGTCGCTGCCGTTCTCCGGCATGTTGAGGTTGAGCACGGTGCCGGGCGGGATCGGCTCGGCGAGCGCGGCCTCGACGACGCGCGCCGCGAACTCGATGCCGCGGCGGGCGTCCTTCGTGCGCGGGGCGAGCGAGCACGCGATGCCGGCGGCCCCGCGGAGCGCGCCTTCGACGGCGGCAGCGACCGTGCCCGAGTAGAAGACGTCGGAGCCGAGGTTGAAGCCGTCGTTGACGCCCGACACGACGACGGCCGGCCGGCGATCGCACAGCTTCAGCATCCCCAGGTAAACGCAGTCGACGGGCGTTCCTGACAGACTGAACCGCCGCGGCTTGACCTCGACGAGGCGCAGCGGCTTGTGCAGCGTGATCGCGTGGCTGGCCGCCGAACGCTGCCGCTCCGGAGCGACCACGATGACCTCGGCAAACTCGGCGATCAGGTCGGCGAGCGCGTTGAGGTGCGGCGCGTGGATGCCGTCGTCGTTGGAGCAGAGGACGAGTGGCCGCCGCATGAAAAGGTGGACGGCTGGGGAAGCCGTCCGTCCCGGTCGAGGCGACAGGATTTGAACCTGCGACCCCCAGACCCCCAGTCTGGTGCGCTACCAGGCTGCGCTACGCCTCGGGTGGGAGACGAGCGTGTACCGCAAAAACTAGACGGGTGGCAACCCGTTCAAGATGTTCTTGAGGACCTGGCTGGGTTTGAACGTCAGCACGCGCCGCGCCGGGATCAGGATCGGCACCGCGCGCTGCGGGTCGCGGCCCATGCGGTCCTTCTTGTCGCGGACGACGAAGTTCCCGAAACCCGAGATCTTGATCTTCTCGCCCCGCTCGAGCGTCTCCTTGACGACATTGAAGACGGTCTCGACGATCTCCGCGGCTTCCTTCTTCGAGAAGCCGCCTACTTTTTCGTAGACTGACTCGATGATGTCCGCCTTCGTCATTCGCGCCATAAGACAGTGGTAACACAGGTCTTTGCGAGGTGTGTAACGCAAGCCCTGGAAACCATTCGATCCCGCCGCCAAGTACGCGAAATCACGCCGTGGTATCGGCGAGCCGGCCCATCGGATGGCGGGCATCGACGCTGAGCGGACCCGCTCCGAAGTAGATGAACGCGAAGGACCCGCCGAGCAGCGCGAGGTTCTTCATGAAGTTGATCAGCTGCATCTGGTGCTGCATCGGGTCGCTGATCTTCCAGAACGCGTGCATGAACAAGGTCACCGGGATCAGGAACAGCGCGATCAAGATCCCGCCGAGCCGCGCCTGGAAGCCGAACGCGATCATCAGGCCGCCGAGGATCGCCATCACGCCCGACAGCGGGACCGCGACGTTCGCCAGCGGAACGCCGCTGCTCGCCGCGTAGCCGATCGCTTCATGACTGAAGTGATTGAAGCCCGAGAACACGAAGATCACCGCGAACAGGACACGCCCGAGAAGAATGAGTGCCGGCATGCCCAACCGTGGCCACGGATCCGTCGCGCGGCACGTGGATCAGGCCGGTGCAGTCACCGAACGGCGCACGGTGAGCGCCTGCGCGCGCCTACGCCGCGGCCCGAGCGAGCTGGGGCGCGGGGCGGCGTGCGTCGAGGCTGAGCGGCCCCGCACCGAACGAGGCGAACGCGAACGCACCGCCGAGCAGCGCGACGTTCTTCATGAACATCACGAACTGCATCTGGTGCTGCATCGGATCGCTGACCTTCCAGAACGCGTGCATCGCGAGCGTCACCGGGACCAGGAACGCGACGAGGGCCGCGCCGCCGAGCCGGGCGTGATAGCCGAGCGCGATCGAGAGGCCGCCCGCGAGCGCGAGGATGCCCGACGCCGGCACGGCCAGGCTCGCGAGCGGAACGCCCGCCGCGGCGGCGTAGGCGATCGGCTGCTGCGAGAAGTGGTTGAAGCCCGACAGGATGAAGATCGAGGCGAACAGGATGCGGGCCGGCAGGATCGTGTAGCGCATTGGTGGTTCCTTTTTGTTACCCAGTATCGATATGGCATCTTCGTGGTATCGGCACGGACCATTGCGGCAACTGAGTGTTGTTGGTTCCCATTCGTAACCGTGGTATTCGTTGGTACCCTCGATGTCACCAAAGCCCGCGTGCCCGGCCATTCGCGACGTCCTGAACCGCGTCGGCGACAAGTGGAGCGTCCAGGTCATCGCGCGGCTCGGCGAAGGGGCCGCCCGGTTCAGCGAGCTCAAGAACGAGATCGAGGGCGTGTCGCAGCGCATGCTGACGCTGACGCTGCGCGGGCTCGAGCGCGACGGTCTGGTCGCGCGCAAGGTGTTCGCCGAGGTGCCGCCGCGCGTCGAGTACACGCTGACCGAGCTCGGCCGGACGTTGCTCGTGCCGATTCGCGGGCTCGCCGAGTGGGCGCACGAGCACCGCACGTCGATCCAGGACGCGCGGGCGCGCTACGAGCGCAAGCAAACCGCGGCGAAGGCGAAACGCTAGCGCCGCTGCGCCGGCAAGTTCTCGACGAGCCGTCCGACGATCGCCTCGTGGGCCTTGTCGACCTCGACGTCCGTCAGCGTCCGATCGGGCGCGCGATACGCGATCGACCACAGCATCGACTTCATGCCCGCGCCGAGCTTGGCGTCGCGATAGTCCTCGAGCAGCCGGACCTTCCAGACAAGCGGCTCGGCGGCCGCCTCGATCACGTCGACGATGCGTGCGGCCGCGATCTCTTCCGAGAGCAGCAGCGACACGTCGCGGTGGGTCCCCGGGAACTTCGGGATCGCGCGCATCTGCGCGGGGGGCGCGACCGGCAGCTTGTCGAGCTCGACCTCGTACGCGAACACCGCGCCCTCGACGCCGAGCTTCTTGCGCACGCGCGGGTGGACCTCGCCGAAGCGGCCGATCACCTCGCGCTCGTAGCAGAGCTCGCCGGCGACGCCGGGGTGCAGGTACGGCATGTTCGTCGGCTGGACCTTGATACGCACGTCGCCGGCGACCGCACGGATCGCCTCGAGCGCGAACGCCTTCGCATCGAAGGCATCCCATGGCGCGCCATCGCCGATCTGGCCCGGGCGATGACCGGCGAGCACGCCGGCGGCCCACACGGTCTCGTCGGCCAGCTCGTGGAGCGGCCGCTCGACGACCGCCTCGCCGCGGCGCAGGAACACGCTGCCGACCTCGAACAGACACACGTCGGGGCGGCCGTACGACTGGTTGCGCGCGACGGCGGCGAGCAGGTTCGTCAGCAGCGACGTGCGCATGACGCCCTGTTCCGCGCTCATCGGGTTGTGCAGCGCGATCGGCTGCGCGCGGCGATCCGTCGCCGGGAACCCGAGCGCGGCGGCGCGCTCCGCGGACTGGAAGCCGTACGTGATCGCCTCGAACCCGCCGGCGGCGGCGAGCGCACGTCGCGCACGATCCCCGCGGTGCGGCGGCTGCACGGGCGGTCCCTCGCGCATCACGGGCAGCGTCGATTCGACCTGCTCGTAGCCGGTGACGCGCAGGATCTCCTCGATCACGTCGACCTCGCGCGTGACATCGGCGCGCGCCGACGGCGGCGTCACCGCGAAGCCATGAAGCTCGTCGGTCGCGATCGGCTTGACCTGGAAGCCGAGCCGGCCGAGCGCCGCCTCGCACTGCTTCTCGGTCAGCGCGACGCCGGTGAGCATCTGCACGCGCGGCAGCCGCACGACGACCGGCGTCACGGCCTTGCGGCCCGGGTACGCATCGACGGGGTTGCCGATCACGCGGCCGCCGGCGAGCTCGCACATCAGACGCGATGCGCGACCCGACGCGAGCGCCGCGAGCTCCGGATCGACGCCGCGCTCGAAGCGATGCGACGCCTCGCTGTGCAGGCCGAGCCGGCGCGCCGTGCGGCGTACGCTGATCGGGCGGAAGCTCGCGCTCTCGAGCAGCACGCGCGTCGTCGCGTCGGTGACCTCGGTGTCGAGGCCGCCCATCACGCCCGCGAGCGCGATGCCGCGATCGCCGTCGCGGATCACGAGGTCGTCCTTGACGAGCGTCCGCTCGATGTTGTCGAGCGTCGTGAACTTCTCGCCGTCCTGCGCGGGCGTGACGCCGATGACGTGCGTCTTCAGCGTGTTCGCGTCGAACGCGTGCAGCGGCTGGCCGAGCTCGAACAGCACGTAGTTCGTCACGTCGACGAGGTTCGAGATCGGGCGCACGCCGACCGCGCGCAGCCGCTGCGCGAACCGCCGCGGGGATGGCGCGACGCGCACGCCGTCGATCACGCGCACGATGTACCGCGGGCAAAGCTCGCCGGAGGCGATCGCGATCTCGACCTGCGCCGCGCCCTGCCCCATGAACGCACTGACGTCGCTGTCGGGCGGCACCAGCTTGCCGCCGAGCATCGCGCACAGCTCGCGCGCGACGCCGAGATGCCCGAGCAAATCGCCGCGGTTCGCGGGCGCGTTGACCTCGAGCAGATAGTCGTCGATGCCGAGCGCCTTCTGCGCGGGCGAACCGAGCGCGGTGCGATCGTCCGCGTCGAGCACGATGATGCCGCCGTGATCGTCGGAAAGGCCGAGCTCGTCCTCGGCGCACAGCATGCCGGGCGACACGATGCCCTTCACCGGCTTTGGGGCGAGCGTCATGCCGTTCGGCAGCACCGCGCCGACCTGCGCCCACAGCACGCGACGGCCGGGCTCGGGAACGTTGGCCGCTCCGCACACGACCTGCGTGGCCGCGCCGCCGCGCTCGGTGATCACGTCGACGAGCGTCAGCTTCTGCGCATCGGGATGCGGCTTCTTGCCGACGACCTCCGCGACGACGACGCCCTTGAAGCCGGCGCCGAGGTTCGTGATGCCTTCGATCTCGATGCCGCCGCGCGTGAGCGCAGACGCGCCCTCCTCGACCGACGGCTGGTTGTCGAGGTCGCACAGCTCGAGGAGCCAGTTCCACAGGACCTTCATCTAGAATTGCTCCAGGAACCGAACGTCGCCTTCGTAATAGAACTTGATGTCGTTGACGCCGTGGCGAAGCATCGCCATGCGCTCGAGCCCCATGCCGAACGCGAAGCCGGAGTACTTCTCCGAGTCGATCTTGCAGTTCGCGAACACCTCCGGATCGACCATGCCCGCGCCGCCGATCTCGACCCAGCCGGTCTGCTTGCAGATCCGGCAGCCCGAGCCGCCACAGAAGCTGCACTGCATGTCGACCTCGGCGCCGGGCTCGACGAACGGGAAGTAGCTCGGCCGCAGCCGGATCCCGAGGTCCTTCATGAAGAACCTCTTCACGAAGTGCAGCAGCGTGCCCTTGAGGTCGGCGAACGAGATGCCCTCGTCGACGGCGAGCCCTTCGATCTGCGTGAACATCGGAGAGTGCGTGGGGTCGTCGTCGCGGCGATAGACGTGACCGGGCGCGACGATCCGGATCGGCGGCGGCTGCGTCAGCATCGTGCGGACCTGCACCGGCGACGTGTGCGTGCGCAGCACGATCTCCTCCGACACGTAGAACGTGTCCTGCATGTCGCGCGCGGGGTGATCCTTCGGGATCGCGAGCGCCTCGAACGTGTGCCAGTCGGTCTCGATCTGCGGGCCTTCCGCGACGACGAAGCCGAGCTCGGCGAAGATCTGCACCGCCTCGAACCGCACCTGCGTCAGCAGATGCAGATGCCCGCCGCCGACCGGGCGCGCCGGCAGCGTGATGTCGACGCGGCGCGCGAGATCCTGCGCGTCCTTCGCATCCTCGAGCTCGGCGAGCCGCTTCGCGACCTGGTCCTCGATGCCCTGCTTGACGCGGTTGACTGCCTGCCCGACCGTCGGCCGGTCCGCGGGAGGGAGCTTGCTCAGCTCCTTCATCAGCTCGCTGACCTTGCCCTTCTTGCCGAGGTACTGCGCCTGCGCGGCGCGGATCGCCTGCTCGTCGGTGAGCGGCTGGATCACGTCGAGGAACTCGTCGCCGAGGCGAGCGAGCTTCGCGATCATTTCGGTGGTGTCCATGAGCTTGCCCCAAACAAAAACGGCGGCCCTTGCGGAGCCGCCGTACGTTAGTCGTTCCGGAGACTCGCTACGCGGCGATGATCTTCTGGAACGCGACCGGGTCGCTGATCGCGATCTCGGCGAGCATCTTGCGGTTGAGCTCGACGCCGCCCTTGTTGAGCTGGCCCATCAGCTTGCTGTAGCTGATGCCGAGCGCGCGCGCGGCCGCGTTGATGCGCTGGATCCAGAGCGCGCGGAAGTCGCGCTTCTTGACCTTGCGCGAACGGTACATGTGCATCCAGGCGTGCTGGACGCTCTCGTTCGCGATCGCGTGGCAGTTCTTCCGCTTGCCGCGGTAGCCCTTCGCCCACTTCAGCAGGCGGTTGCGGCGGCGGCGGGCCTTGAATCCTCGTTTAGCGCGGGGCATGACAAACCTCTAAGTCGATACGCTAGGCGTACGGGAGCAGAACGTCGATCTGGTGGTGATGCGCGGGCGGGACGTAGGCCGCGTTGCGCGCCTGGCGCTTCATCTTCTTCTTGCGACCCGTCAGCAGGTGGCGCTTGAAGACGTGACCAAACTTGAACTTGCCCGACGCGGTCTTCTTGAACCGCTTCTTGGCGCCGGAGTGAGTCTTGACCTTGGGCATGACGCGAGGTTGCGTTTTATGCCGCACTCCGGCGCGTTACACAAGGCTTTTCCGCCCGGATCGCGTCGCCCGGCCGCGCCGGTAACTCCCTGATTTCAGGGGTTGGCGCGCTGGATGTCGTGGGTGATCACCGAGCCCTTGGTGTCGGTGATCGCTCCAAAAGCTCCCGAGACGGTCGTTCCGAGCGCGGTACCGGTCACGGTCGCCGAGCGATCGACGTAATGCCCCGACGTCCGCCGGCTCCACCCGCCCCTGGTGTGAACGGTCGTGCCGTTCTGCTCGTTGCTCCACGCCCCGTTCTGATTCCACGCGAGGTCCAACGTCTCCGCCAGCCCGAACTGGCAGTTCCCACAGCCCCACGGATACCAGCTGTACGTGCACTTCTCGGTGTAGAAGCCGGGACCGGTCGTCGTGTGGAGGCGCGCCGAGCTCGCGTTCGCACCGATGGAGAGATCACCGGCCGGAATCGGACCCCAGCCCCACTCGGTGATGTACGCCGTGTAATAGCAATAGGTGTACGTGCCCCACCACGGGTCGCTCCACGTGTAGCAAACCTGACTTGCCGGGTCGGGCCCCTGCTGGTTGTAGAACATGCTCGCGACGCGGTTCGCGCCGTTGCCGTTCTCGAACGCATTCACGTAGCCGTAGGTTCCGGCGCCGTCGTACCAGCTCAAGCTCGCGGCGCCGCCGTTGTTCGAGGCATGCCACGTGCCGCCGCCGCTACCACTGCCGCTGCCACCACCGCCGCCGCTACCACCACCACCGCTGCCCGAGCCCGTCAGCGCCGCTTCATCGGTGCTGTCGCCCCCGCTGCCCGCCACACAGCCGCCCACGATCGCCGCCGCCACTGCCACCCATTGCATCGTCTTCATATCCATCCACCTTCCTGTCAGTTCGCGGCCACGCTACTGCCTTCGCGAGCGCCGCATCAGTACCCGAACGGGTACGGCGATCACGAAGCTGCGCTCCGCCGTTGATGACGGAACGCTAGCGAGCGCCCGCGATCGGCGCGGGATGGTTCACGGCATGCTCACGCGTCGATCACGCGCGAGCACCGTGGCTACTGCTGCTCTTCTTCGTCGCTGTCGTCGACGTCGGCGTTGATCTCGTCTTCGTCGAGATCCTCATCCTCGTCGGGCGGCGGCGGCGGCGGCGCGGCCTTCTGACCGGGCTGGCCGTTCTTCTTCGCAGCCTCGGCGGCCATCTGCGCGGCGAGCTGGGCCTTCTTGGCCTCCTGCGCCTTGCGCACGACGCCCGGGCGCGGCGCGATGACCATGATCATGCGGCGGCCTTCCATGTTCGGCGTCGCTTCGACGGTCGCGATGTCGTTGCAGAGGTCGACCACGCGATCGAGCACGTTCATGCCCGTCTTGGGGTGCGTGATCTCGCGACCGCGGAACACGACGGCGAGGCGGACCTTGTTCCCACCTTCGAGGAAGCGGCGGACATGCTTCACCTTGAAGGCCATGTCGTGCTCTTCCGTCTTGGGGCGGAACTTGATCTCCTTCGTCTCGACCGTCGAGGCACGCTTGCGCGCCTGCTGCTTCTTCTTCGCTTCCTCGTACTTGTACTTGCCGTAATCCATGATCCGGCAGACAGGCGGGAAGGCGCGCGGCGAGATCTCGACGAGGTCGAGCCCACGCTCTTCCGCGAGGCGGAGCGCTTCATGCGTGGGCAACACGCCGAGCTGCTCTTCTTCCGCGATGACGCGGACCTCGGGAACGCGAATACGGTGGTTGATGCGAAGACCCGCCTCGGGGCGGCGACGATCGAAACGTCCTCCTGGGCGCACGTTCATTCCAATCCACTCTGCTGCATGTGTCTGATGGTTCTCCTGGGCGTAAGTGCCGGGACGAGGTTGTACCCCAGATTCAATACGGAATCTCTGCCTCTTTGGTGACGGTCGCGAGGAACTGATCGAGCGGCAGCAGGCCCAAGTCCGCGTCTTTCCCCGTGCCGTGCTTGCGCGGCGAGACTCCGCGCGCCTCGACTTCCTTGTCGCCGACGACCAGCGCGTACGGGATCTTGGCGAGCTGAGCGTCGCGGATCATCGCGCCGATGCGGCCGTGCGAGGTGTCGATCTCGACGCGCACGCCGGCCGCGCGCAGCTTGTCGGCGACTTCTTTGGCGTACGCCGAATGGCGCTCGGCGACGACGGGAATCACGCGCGCCTGTACCGGCGCGATCCACACCGGGAAGTTGCCGGCGAAGTGCTCGATCAGGATGCCGATGAACCGCTCGAACGAGCCGTAGATCGCGCGGTGAATGACGACCGGGCGGTGCTCGGTATTGTCCGCGCCGATGTAGTTGAGGTCGAAGCGCTCGGCGGCGTTGTAGTCGAGCTGGATCGTGCCGAGCTGCCACTTGCGGCCGAGCGAGTCGGCGACGTCGAAGTCGATCTTCGGGCCGTAGAACGCGCCGTCGCCGGGCTTGAGCTCGTACGGCAACCCGGTCTTCTCGAGCGCGGCCTTGAGCGCGCCCTCGGCCTTGTCCCACAGCGCGTCGTCGCCGATCTTCTTCTCGGGACGCGTCGCGAACTTCGCGGTGAACGTCAGGTTGAACGCCTCGTACACCTTCGAGATCAGCTGGCTGAGCGCGAGCACCTCCTCGGTGATCTGCGACTCCATCACGTAGAGGTGCGCATCATCCTGCTGGAACTGGCGCACGCGGGTCAGGCCGCTGAGCACGCCGGTCGCCTCGTTGCGATGCAGCACGTCCTGCGTGTGCAGCCGCAGCGGCAGCTCGCGATAGCTCCGCCGCTTCATCTGGAAGTACAGATGGTGCGACGGACAGTTCATCGGCTTGAGCGAGAAGCTCGCGCGCTCGTCCTCGGGCAGCGCCGGGTCCGCCTCGGGATCGAGGATCAGGAACATGTTCTCGCGGTACTTGCCCCAGTGGCCGCTCGTCTCCCAGAGCGACTTGTTGTAGATGAGCGGCGTCTTGATCTCCTCGTAGCCGTTGCTGAGGCAGAGCCGCCGCATCGCCGTCGACAGCGTCGTGAAGATCGAGGTGCCCTTCGCGGTCCAGAACACGGCGCCCGGCGCCGCGGGATGGAAGTGGAACAGATCGAGATCCTTGCCGAGCCGGCGGTGATCGCGCTTCTTCGCCTCTTCCTGCTGGTGCAGCCACGCATCGAGGTCCTTCTGCGAGAAGAACGCCGTGCCGTAGATCCGCTGCAGCTGCGGGTTGCGATGGTCGCCGCGCCAGTACGCACCGGCCACGCTGAGCAGCTTGATCACGCCGACGCGCCCGGTGCTCGGCCCATGCGGGCCCAAACAGAAGTCGACCCAGTCGCCGTGCGAGTACAGCGACAGCGTCTTCGCGCCGCGCTTGAAGATGTCCTCGACGATCTCGAGCTTGAACGTCTCGCCGAGCTTGCCGAACAAGGCGAGCGCCTCGTCCTTGCTCACTTCCTTGCGCACGAACGGCAGATCCTTCTTGATCTCCTCGTTCGCGGCCTTCTCGATCGCCTCGAGGTCCTCGGGCGTGAACGGCTTCTCGCGATGGAAGTCGTAATAGAACCCCTCGTCGGTCGACGGACCGATCGTCACCTGCGTGCCGGGAAACAGCCGCTGCACGACGCTCGCGACGATATGAGCCGCATCATGGCGGATCAGCTCGAGCGCCGCCGGATCCTTGGGCGTGACGACGCTCAGCTTGCCGTCGTGATCGAGCGGCTTGCTCAGATCGACCTCGGCATCGTCGAGCTTGGCGTACAGCGCGACCTTCGCGAGCCCCGGGCCGATCTGCGTGCGCACGAAGTCCGCGATCGTCGTGCCAGCCGGCACCGACTTCTGGGAACCATCGGGCAGTGTGATCGAGACCTGAGCACTCATGGGCCGAGGACCTTACCTCCGAAAAACTCGACCGGCCACCAGGCGCATCCGTGTTATCGACCACCCGTGCGTCGCCTCGCGCTCCTGCTCGCCCTCGCTGCCGCGTGCCGCTCGACCCCGTCGCGCCTCGACCAGCGAACCGCCTCCACTGGCAGCGCGACCGCCGACCCATGGAAGCCCGCCGCCGGCTCCTCGCTCGACATCCCCGCGTGGGCCCACGACTCGCCGACCGTCCTCCGCGACAAGATCAACGCGGTCAACGCGCACGTCGTCGTGCTCAAGGCCACCGACATGCCCGAGTACCACCGGGTGCTCGAATCCACCGAGCACACGGCCGGCGTCATCGCGGCCGAGCCGTTCCTGTTCGTCGAGGGCACGGTCGCGCTCGGCTCGGGCGCCCCGCTCCCGACCGCCGTCAAAGGCATCGACCCAGCGCGCGCCGAGCGCGTGCTCGCGATCGCCAAGCACCTGCAGACCGGCTCGCTCGCGAGTCTCGGCCTCGACGACGCGATCGTGGGCGACGACCTCGTCCACCAGCTCGGCGCCAAGCTCGGC
>JAFAOG010000590.1 GCA_019237945.1 Deltaproteobacteria bacterium
GAAGGCCGGCGAAGGCGCCGACACCAAGGAGCTGCGCCCCGAGCTGCTGCGCCTGGTCGCCGGTGAGGGCAAGGACGAGGCGCTGATCAAGGAAGCGACCGCGCTCGCGTGGAAGTGGCTCGACGATCACAAGGCGGTCCAGCCCGAGCTCGTCGGCACCGTGCTCCACATCGCCGCGCGCTACGGCGATCAGAAGCTGTTCGACCGGATCCACAAGGACGCGCTCGCCGCGAAGGACCGCACCGAACGCGTGCGTCTCATTCGCGCGCTCGGCAGCTTCAGCGATCCCGCGATCGTCAAGCAGGCGCTCGCGATCGCGCTGACGAACGAGTTCGAGCTGCGCGAGGCATCGGGGCTGCTCCAGGGCGGCATGCAGGATCCGCGGACGCGCGAGCTGACGTTCACGTTCGTCAAGGACCACTTCGACGACATCGAGGCGAAGCTGCCGCCGATGTTCCGCCCGTACATGGCCTACTTCGCGGTCGGCCTGTGCGATGACTCGCGCACCGCCGAGATCAAGGGCTTCCTCGAGCCGCGCATGAAGAAGCTCGACGGCGGCGAGCACGCGCTCGCGCAGGCGATGGAGCAGCTGTCGCTGTGCTCCGCGCAGCGCAAGGCGCAGACGCCCGCGGTCGCCGCGTTCTTCGCGAAGCAGTAGCGCTAGCGCGGGATCACGAACAGGAAGTCGCGCGGCGGGACGAAGCGGTAGCCATCCTCGGTGACGCGGATGATCTCCGAGCCGTCCTCGCCGAGCAGGCGGCGGATGCGCATGATGTTCGTGAACAGCGCAGCGTCGTGGCGCAGCGGGTGGTACTCGACGTTCCACACCGCCTGCACGATCGCTTCCTTCGAGAACACCTTGCCCGGCGCGGATGCGAACAGGAACAGCAGGCGCTTGAGCAGCGAGCGGCGGCGGAGGTCGGCGAGCTCGGCGCCGTGGCGCCAGATCACCTCGCGCACGCCGTCGACCGCGAGCGCGCGCGCGGGGAGGCGAAGGATCTCGGGGTTCGCGTCGGCGACGTCGGAGGGCACGCCCTCGGCATCGATCACGCGGAACGGCCGCTGCGCGGTGAGGCCGAGGTCGGTCAGCAGGCGGGCCGCGCCTTCGATCGCCGACGTCGCCATGGTCGCCGCCGACGGAGCCGACGGATCGGCGACCGCCTCGCTGCCGCTGATCGCATCGAGCGCGGCGTGCGCGACGAGGCGTTCGACCGGCAGGCCGGCGTGGAGCGCGAGCTCCGAGGCATCGCGCGCGTACGAGACGGCGCTCGAGGCGTCGTCATCGTCCCGGGCGAGCGCCGATAGCGCGAGCAGCGCGTGGACGCGGACGCGGATCAGACCGGCGGCGGCGGCTTCACGGGCGGCGCGGGTCGCGGCCGCGCGGGCATTGCCGCGATCGCCGCGGGCGAGCTCGAGGCGGGCGACGATCACGAGCCCCGAGGCGAGCTCGATCGTGCGGTGGGCACGCTCGGCGAGCACGGCGGTGTCGCGGGCGATCTCGAGCGCGAGCCCGACGTCGCCAGCGGCGAGCGCAACCTCGGCAGCCGCGAGGCGGCGGTCGAGCTCGTCGCGCGACTCGGCGCCGGCATTCTGCGCGAGCTCGATCGCACCGGCGCGCTGGCCGGAGAGCGCGCGAGCGGTCGCGAGCAGGACGGAGACGTGGGCGCCGGCGCTCGCGTCGAGCGCGTGCGAGCCGTGCAGCTCCTCGAGGCGCGGCAGCGCGGCGTCGAGGCGGAGCTCCATCAGATCGATCGCGGCGACGACGGCGGAGCCGCGCGCGGCGAGGTGGCCGAGCTCGCGGCGCACCGACGAGGCAAGCGCGGCGGAGGCAAGCTCGGCGGCGAGCGCCGGCTGACCGCGCAGGATCTCGAGCTCCGCGAGATCGAGCTCGGCGCGCAGTGCACCCAGCTCGTCGCCGCGTTCGCGACGCGCGCGCACGAGATCGGCGAGCAGCGAGGCGGCTCCGGCGGAATCACCACGGCGGCGCGACACCAGCGCGCGGGCCGCGAGCACTTCATCAGCGACCGCGACGGCATCGAGATCGCGCGCGACGGCATCCGCCGCCTCGAGCGCGGTCGCGGCCTCGACGAGCCGGCCTTCGCGAGCGAGCCCGACGGCGCGGCGCGCGTCGACGATCGCCGACAGCTCGCTCGCCTCGAGGCACACCGGGACCGACTTGCAGGCGCCGTGGGCGCGCGCGAGGGCGGAGCGCATTGCGGCGACGCGGCCGGCGTACTCGTCACAGCGCGCGGCGGCAAGGTGAACGCGCGCGCGGGCAAGCGGCTCGGCCTGCGAGATGTCACCGAGCGAGCCGAGGTGCGCGATCGCGGTCTCCGGCTTGCCGGCGAGCAGCTCGAGCTCGGCGAGCATCGCGACGGCGCGCGAACGTTCGCTCGCATCCGGCGATCCGACGAGGCTCTGCAGCGCGCGGCGCGCACCGGCGACGTCGCCCGAGGCGAGCGTCAGCTCGGCATGGAGCAGCGGCGAGACCGCGCCCGGAGACGCGGCCGCGCGCTCGAACGCTTCGGTGTAGCGACCGCCGCGCACGGCGATCTCGATGCGCAGGGCGCTGAGGGCGCGGGCGCGCTCGGCGTCGAGCGGCACGGCGACGATCTGCGCCTGGCCGGTCTCGGCGACGTGCCCGCCGGTCATCCGCTTGGGACGCGGGCGATCGCCGAGCGCGTCGAGCAGCGCCTCGAACTCGCCGGCGCCGCCGCTGCGCGCAGAGAGCTCGCGATCGGCGAGCAGCACGTCGGCCGCGCGATCGCGATCGCCCGACGCGAGCCAGTGCCAGCACACCTCGCGCACGCGCGTGATCTGATCCATCGAGCCGAGCGCACCATCGTCGCCGGCCTGCCACGCCAGGCGCGGGCCACTCGCGGTCGCCGCCGTGCTCGCGACGAGCTCCGCCGCCGCGGCGCTGAGCCGCTGCTTGACGTCGTAATCGAGCTGCGCGAGCACGTCGACGCGCACGACCTCGTGCAGCACGACGCGGCCATCGCCAACGGCGTCGACGAGCTGGCGCGCGATCAGGCTCGTCAGCGCCGCCTCGACCTCGACGCCGGGCGCGAGCGCCGACACCGCCGCCGGAGCCACCGGCTGGCGAAGGATCGCGAGCGCCTGGATCGCGGCGCGCGCGGGAGGCTCGAGCTGGCTGATCTCCCACGCGCCGGCGCCAAAGCGAGCGCGCGCGTATTCGCGACGCAGGCCGAGAGGCACGCCGCGCGTCCGCGAGAACGCCGCGTCCCAGCCTTCGGCCTCGCCGAACGACTCCTCGAGGTGGTTCCACAGCGTGCTCGCGCTGTCGATGTCGAGGCCGGAGAGCTCGACCTCGGCGATGTTCGCGCCGACCGCCGCCGCGAGCGGATCGCGGCCGACGACCATCACGCGGCCGAGCGCCGTCGGTCCGAGCAACAGCGGCGAGAGCAGGCTCGTCGCCTCGTCGATGCGGAGGTGCTGGATGTCGTCGATCACGAGCACGCGTGCCTGCTGGGCGAGCGTCTGGGCGAGCGTGCCCGGCACGCAGCGCAGCGCACGCTCGGCGCGGGACCGCAGCGCGCTCGCGCGGTCGCCCGGGTAGCACTCGATGATCGTGCACGGCACGCCGAGGGTCGGAGCGAGCTCGCTCACCAGGCGGGTCTTGCCGGATCCGAGCGGGCCATGCAGCGAGACGAGCGACACCACCGCGAGGTGCTGCTTGAGCTCGGCAAGCTCGTGCTGCCTGCCGACGAACGGCACCGGACCAAGGGGGGTCATGGGGTTCGTGATCTTCGCGTTTCGTCGCCGCATAGGGATGGCGGCAGACGTGTCAGCAAGGGGTGCGCCACGATCGCACGGAGATCGGTGTTAGCGGAAGTGCGCGGCAAGCCTGCGTGCGTCCGTGAATTTTGTAGCCTGGCTTCCAGCGATCACATGACGTGATGCGGCAGCATCGCGGTCCGAGCGTCGCAACAGGGGTGACGGCTCCCGGATGTGGGGTCAGCACGTGCCAGCCAGAGTCAGTCGCCGCGCACGACGGCGACCGTGTTGTTCGAGCCCGCGAGCACGTCGAGATCGATCTCCGGCCAGCGCAGCCCTGCACCCGAGAACGTGATGTGCGTGGGGCCCGCGACCGCGTTCGCGCAGAACACCACGGGGAACGGATCCGAGGTCGCGCTCGCGTTCGGGTCCGGGTGGCCGTTCATGTCGATGTAGCCGAGCTGCGCGGGCGGCGGCGTGACGGTCACCGAGACGCCGGCGACGCCGTTTCCGGCGCAGTCGACCGGTTCGATGTTGAGCGAGCCGGCCGCGGCGTCCTCGGTGATGCCCGTCGATTGATACACGAGCGTCATGGCGCCGCTGTTCCAGACCGGCGCATCCGGCCCGACGATGTACGCCGTCGTCGGCGAGCCGACGAGATCGCGGGTCAGCGGGCCGTCGAGCCAGACCGTCGTCGTGAACACGGCCGCGTCGTTCGTGTTCGTGAACGCGAGCTTCCCGGGCAATGGCGCGCCATGCGTCGGGATCGACAGGCTGTAAGCGCCCTGTGCGTTGGCGGTCGCGCTCGGCTCGCTCGCGGTGCCGTCGACGAGCGTCGCGGTCGCGCCCGGGATCGGCGTCGTCGTCGTGAAGCTCGTGTAGCGGAACACGGTGCCGGAGATCGTCAGCGTCGGCGGCGGCACCGCCGGGTCGTTGCAGCGGGGCCGCGCGGCATCGATCTCGACGCCGACGGCATCGGACGTCGCATCCGTGCGCGCACCGAAACCGATGCGCCCACAGCCGACGGCGACGAGCGCCAACATCACGCGCATCGGAACAAGTGTAGCGCCTAGCGGGCGAGCGCGGCCAGTTGTGCGAGGGCGGCGTCCCAGTCGGCGGGCTCGTCGCGGCGCTGGCGCAGCAGCTTCTCGATCGCGGGGTACGCGGCGACGGCGGCATCGACCTGGCGGTCGCGGCCCGTCTGATATGCCCCGAGCGTGATCAGGTCGCGGTGCTCTTCATAGATCGCGAGCAGCGCGCGGATCTTGGCCGCGGCCGCCGCATGCTGCGCGTCGACGAGGCGCGGCATCACGCGCGACACGCTGGCGACGACATCGACCGGCGGGAAGTGACCGCGCTGCGCGAGCCGGCGATCGAGCACGACGTGGCCGTCGAGCAGGCCACGGACCTCGTCGGCAACCGGCTCGTCGAGGTCGTTGCCGGCGACGAGCACGGTGTAGAGCGCGGTGATCGAGCCCGTGCGCGTCGCCCCTGCCCGCTCGACGAGCCTCGGCAGCAGCGCGAACACGCTCGGCGGGTAGCCGTGGCGCGCGACCGGCTCGCCCGCCGACAGCCCGACCTCGCGCTGCGCCCGCGCAACGCGCGTCAGCGAGTCGACGAGCAGCAGCACGTTGGCGCCGCGCTTGTCGCGGAACCACTCGGCGGCCGCGGTGGCCGTGTGCACCGCCTTGAGCCGCGCGAGCGGCGGGGCATCGCTCGTCGCACACACGACGACGGTGCGCGCGCGCGCCGGTGCGAGCTCGTCGCCGAGCAGCTCGCCGACCTCGCGGCCGCGCTCACCGACGAGACACACGACGATCACGTCGGCCTGCGCGTTGCGCGCGATCTGGCCGAGCAGCGTCGACTTGCCGACGCCCGCCGCGCTGAACAGGCCGACGCGCTGGCCGCGGCCGAGCGTCAGCATCGCGTCGAGCACGCGCACGCCGGTCGGCAGCACGGCCTCGATCCGCGGCCGCTCGAGAGGCGGAGGCGCGGCGCGCTCGACGGCCCAGCGTTCGCCCGCGAGCAACGGGCCGCCGTCGATCGGCTGGCCGAGCCCGTCGAGCACGCGCCCGAGCAGGTCATCCCCGGCGCGCATCGCGAGCCCCTCGCCGGTGCGCCACACGCGCGAGGCCGGCGCGACCCCCGCGAGCTCGCCGAGCGGCAGCAGCACCGCCTGCTCGCCGCGAAATCCGACGACCTCCGCCGGCAGCGGCGCGCCGCCCCGGCGATCGATCCGCACGACCTCGCCGAGCGCGACGCCCGCGACGCTCGCGCGCACGACCAACCCGACGACCTCGTCGACCTTGCCCGCGGCCGCGTCGGCATCGGTGATCGACTCGACGCCCGCAATCGGCGTCTCGCTCAGCGCGGCGTGCTTGCCGGTATCGCGCGCACCACGCACGAGCTCGTTCGCGAGCACGCGGGCATCGTCGCGCAGCTTCATCGCCTCGGCCGCCGCGGCGGCGATGATCCGCTGAGCCTCGGCATGCGCCTGCGAGGTCACGCGTTCGGCATCGGCACGCGCCTCGTCGACGAGCTGCTGCGCGAGCGTCCGCGCGTCGTGCTCGTCACCCCCGATGACGCGCCCCGGCTTCATGCCCCGAGAATATCACGCTCGCGCAGCGGCCCTTCAGGCGAGTAACGCAGGCCAGACGGGCACATCCGCGACGGCGCGAACCGCGACGAGCTGGTCGTGCACCAGCAGGCCGACTGGGCGCGGCAACCGCACCGCGAGCTGATGCGCGGCGAGCGACGACAGGCGCGGCGCGAGCGTGCGCGCGGCGATCATCACGTGCATCAGCTCGTCCTTCGCGATGCCGGTGCACCGCGCGATCGCGGCGCGCTGCGACGTGCCGGCGAACCGCTTCGACGCGCCGGTCATCGCGAACGCGAGCTGATCGGCGCCGAGCCGGTCGAGCCACGCGACGAGCGCCGCGACCGGCGCGGTCGGCACGCCATCGACGAGCTTCCACGCGGCGTGGGCCCCGACGATCGCGGCGAGCGCCGGCTCGACGATCATCGGCGGCAGGTGCGCGGTCGCGCTGCGTGCGAGCCACACGTCGACCGGAGATGCGGCCGTGCCGGCGACGACATCCCGCGCCCGCGCGGGCAGCCCGGCGAGGCCGTCCTCGATCCATGTCGCGTGAACGGCCCGCAGGCCCGGCGGCACCGGCGCGCGCCACATCGCGAGCGCGCGGGCGCGGTCGAGCTGGCTGGCGCCCACGTCGACGAGGCCGAGGTCGACCTGGGGACGCTTTCTCACTTCGCAACTGTAAATCTACAGTTGCGAAGTGAGAAAGCGTCCCCAGCTTAGAAGTCGTGGCCGGTGCCGGTCTCGGCGCGGCGGCGACGGCGCGCGGGGCGCAGCTTGTAGCGCAGCAGCTTGCCACCCGGGCCGCGCGGCAGCGACTCGACGAACTCGATCCACCGCGGGTACTTGTACGGCGCGAGCGACTTCTTGACGTACTCCTTGAGCTCCGCCTCGAGCTTGGGGCCGCCTTCCCAGCCGACGTTCGTCACGACGAATGCGAGTGGCTTGATCAGGCCTTCTTCATCGTCGGCGCCGATCACCGCGCACTCCCACACGCCTTCGTGGGCGGTCAGCGCGCGCTCGACCTCCGACGGCGACACCCACTTGCCGCCGACCTTGAACAGATCGTCGACGCGGCCGCAGTGGTGATAGAAGCCCTCGCGATCGATCATGAAGCGATCGCGCGTCGTGAACCAGCCGTCGGCGCGGAGCTCCTCGTGCTGGCTGCTCTCGCCGCCCCAGTAGCCGGTGAACAGCGAGCCGGACTGCAGCTCGAGCGTGCCGATCTCGTCGACGCCGACCGGATCGCCGTCCTCGTCGACGAGCCGCACCTGCACGCCCGCGAGCGGCTTGCCGCACACGCCCGGCCGCGCGCCCGGATCATCGGAGCGGCCGGCGAGCGCGAACTGGAAGATCTCGGTCAGGCCGTAGCCGACGACGACCTCGGTGCCGAGCACCGATCGAATGCGCGGGATCAGCCGCTCCGGCATGCCCTCGGCGCCCGCGACCGCGCAGCGCAGCTTCGCGAGCGGCTTGGGGATCTGTTCCTTCTCGGCGTCGTGCGCGAGCTGCGCGTAGACGCTGGGCGTCGCGAACAGCACGGTCGGCTTGAACGTGCGCAGCGCCTCGAACAGCGACTTCGAGTGCGGCTGCGCGGGGAACAGCAGCGCCTCGGCCTGCACGGCGAGCGACAGGAACAAGCCGGCGCCGAGGCCGTACGCCGTCGAGAGCCGCGCGACCGACAGAATGCGATCGCTGCTCGTCAGCTGCAGCAGCTGCTTGGCGAACGAGTCCTCCGCCGCGCGCACGGTCTTCGTCGTGTGCGGCACGGCGCGCAGCTCACCCGGGCCCGAGCCCGCCGAATAGAGCAGCAGACACACATCTTCCGGGCCGCTCGGCGCCGCCGGCTGCGGCTCGGCCGCATCGACGATCGTCCAGAAGTCATGCGAGCCGGGCAGCTTCGCGCCGACGCACACGACCTCGCGCAGGTCGGGCGTCTCGGTGCGGATCGCATCGAGCACGCTCTCGTGCGTTGCATCGGTGATCGCGACGACCGCGCCCGCGTGCAGCACGTAGTCCTGCACGTCATCCGGCGTCGCGAGCTCGGAGACCGGCACCGCGACCGCGCCGGCGTGGATCGCGCCGAGCATGCCGGCTGCCGCCTCGAGCGTGTCGCGCATCAGCACGAGCACGCGCTCGCCGCGTTGCACTTTCAGCGTGCGCAGCGCCGCCGATACCCGCGTCACTTTCTGGGCGAGCTCGTCAAACGTCCACGCGCGGTCCTCCTCGCGGAGTGCCGTCCGGGGGCCAGCGCCTGCTGCCAGGGCGCTGTCGAGTAGCCATGCGGCCAGGTTTCCGACCATGGACGTCCGTGTCCATCGTAGCTGCATTGCCATCCAAGGACAAAAAGAAGTCGTACATTCGGCGCGATGCGGATCGTCGGCGGCAGTCACGGCGGACGGGTCCTCCGCGCGCCGGCGGGCGCCGCGACGCGACCCACGTCGGAGAAGGTGCGTCAGGCGATCTTCAACATCCTCCCCGACGCCGAGGGCGCGCAGGTCCTGGACGTCTTCGCCGGCTCCGGCGCGCTCGGGATCGAAGCGCTTTCACGCGGCGCCGCGCATGCGACGTTCTTCGACACCGCCAAGCCGGCGCTCGCGGCGGTGCGCGCGAACCTCCACGACCTCGGGCTCGACGCCCGCGCCACCGTGGTCGCCGGCGATGCCGTCGCGCTCGCCGCCCGCCACGTCCCGCCCGCGCCCTACCGGCTCGTCTTCATCGACCCGCCCTACCGGTCGGACCTCGCCGTGCGCGCCGCGCAAGCGCTGCCGCCTGAAAAGCTCTCAGAAGACGCGGTGATCGTCATCGAGCACGATCGCCGAAACGCGCCTCCCGACGAGCTGGGATCTCTGCTACGAACGGACCAGCGCCGCTACGGCGACACGCTGGTCTCGTTCTACCGGGTGCGCACATGACGCTTTCACGATCGATCGCTGTGTATCCCGGGACGTTCGATCCGATCACGAACGGTCACCTCGATATCCTCAACCGCGCGCTCGCGCTGTTCGACAAGGTGATCGTCACGCTCGCGATCAACCAGCGCAAGGCGCCGCTGTTCACGGCCGACGAGCGCATCGAGTTCATCAAGGACGCGATGCCGCACGCCAATGGCCGCCTCGAGTTCGCGAGCTTCGACGGCCTGCTCGTCGACTTCTGCCGCGATCACGGCGCAACGGTGATCGTGCGCGGCCTGCGCGCCCTCGCCGACTTCGAGTACGAGTTCCAGTTCGCCCACATGAACCGCCGCCTCGCGCCCGGCGTCGACACGGTCTTCTTCATGACCGACGAGCGCAACCACTACGTCTCGAGCTCGCTCGTCAAGGAGGTCGCCTCGCTCGGAGGTGACGTCACCGGGCTCGTTCCGCCGGCGGTCGTCGCGGCGCTCGCCAGCAAGTACGCAAGGAAGTGAACATGTCGGTCCCGTTCAAGCTCGCCTCGCGCCTCGATCCGATCAAGCCGTCGATCACGCTCGCCGTCACGGCCAAAGCCGCCAAGCTCAAGGCCGACGGCATCGACGTGATCAGCTTCGGCGCCGGCGAGCCCGACTTCGACACGCCCGATCACATCAAGGCCGCCGCGCAGGAGTCGCTCGGCAAGATGGTCGGCAAGTACACCGACGTCGCCGGCATCGTGCCGCTGCGCAAGGCGATCGCCACCGAGCTCTCCACCGTCCACAAGACGACGATCTCGCCCGACCAGATCCTCGTCTCGACGGGCGCGAAGCACTCGCTCTACAACCTGTTCATGGCCCTGATCGATCCGGGCGACGAGGTCCTGATCCCCGCGCCGTACTGGGTCAGCTACCCCGACATGGTGATGCTCGCGGGCGGCCGCCCGATCATCGTCGACACGCGCGCCGAGGACGACTTCGCCGTCGACCCGGCCGCCGTCGAGGAAGCGATCACGCCGCGCACGCGCGCGATTGTCCTCAACAACCCGTCGAACCCGACCGGCGCCGTCTACTCGAAGAAGCAGATCGAAGCGCTCGCCCAGATCGTCCTCAAGCACCACCTGCTCGTCATCTCCGACGACATCTACCGCCAGCTCGTCTACTCCGACGCGCAGTACCACTCGATCGCGGCCGTCGACCCCCACGTCGCCGAGCGGACTATTCTCGTCGACGGCGTATCCAAGACCTATGCGATGACCGGCTGGCGCATCGGCTACACCGCCGGCCCACTGCCTCTGATCAAGGCGATGTCCAAGATCCAGGGCCAGTCGACGTCGAACCCGACGCACATCTCGCAGATCGCGACGCTGGCCGCGCTCACGGGCCCGCAGGACTGCGTCGCGCAGATGCGCAAGGCGTTCGACGAGCGCCGCCAGGAGATGGTCAAGCTGCTCCGCGCGATCCCCGGCGTCACGTGCCGCGAGCCGAAGGGCGCGTTCTACGCGTTCCCCGACGTGTCCGCGTTCGTCGGCAAGAAGACGCCGGAAGGCTCGATCCTCGACGACGATGTCCAGCTGTGCGACTGGCTCGTCGAGGTCGGCAAGGTCGCGGTCGTGCCCGGCTCGGGCTTCGGCGCGCCCGGCTTCGTGCGGCTGTCGTACGCGACGAGCATGAAGAACATCCAGGAAGGCGTCAGCCGCCTGCACAAGTCGCTCGCGACGCTCAGCTAGCGCTAGCGGAACGTTGCCCACAGGCACGCCCACGACGTGCCGTCGGCGTCGTGCGTCGACGAGAACACCGGATCCGCGAGCTCGGCCGGCGCGATGTGATCCTGGGTCGCGAGCACGGCGTACTTCGTGTGGTCCATGTCCATCGACGCGCGCAGCCGCCAGCTCGGCGTCGCGGTCACGCCGCCGTTGAAGTCGCGCGTCAGCGCCGCGACCATCACGGTATCGGTCGTCGTCGTCGTCGGACCGCAGTCGGAGTCGACGGTCTGGCCGACGAGCGTGGCGCCGGTTGCACTGGACTGGAAGTCGAGCGCGTCCGCCGCGAACGGGCCGGCGTACTCGTGGACGATCACCGTCAGCTGGTTGCCGGTCGACTTGTCGCTCGTCGTGACCGTGATCGTGAACGGCGCGCGCGTGTGGATCTGCGACGCGTAGAACAGCGCGACGTGGCTGCCGCCCTGCGATTGCGGGTTCGCCGGGACCATCGTGTAGTTGTTGCCCGCGCTGTCGACGACGGCGGTCGGGAGGTTCTGGAACGAGCCGACCGCGACGACGAGCAGCGAGCCCGCCCGCGGGACCGTGAGCAGCGGGATCATCAGCGAGGAGTCGCCCATCATCGCGAACTGGCTCTTGACCTGCACGAACGTGTACGCGGATGCGCTTCCACTGCCGGTGCCGTCGGCGGCCAGCGGGACCGTATTGAGGCCGAAGACGCCGTCGCACGCCGCGACCAGCGTCAGCAGGGCCACCACCCGCGTCATTCACACATCATACGAGAAAAGCTGTTACGACTCCCTCGTGAACCGCGAGTTTGCTTTTCCGGGAACCCGGCCGCGTTACGCACCTGACCGCGTCGTCGATATCCAGCACATCGCGCTCGCGATCGAGGTCGATCCGGTGAAGCGCAGCGTGGCGGGGACCGCGACGTTGACGTGTGCGGTGATCGTGCCGACGAAGGTCGTCGAGCTCGATGCGGTCGAGCTGACGATCGAGAAGGTCGCCGTCAACGGCAAGGCGACGACGTTCCGTCACGATGGCCGCAAGCTGCGCGTCGACGTGCCCGGCGCGGAGCAGCTCGCGATCGCGATCGAGTACAAGGGCGCGCCGCGGCGCGGGCTGTACTTCACGGCGCCCGATGACGGGTATCCGCAGAAGCCGGTGATGGCGTGGACGCAGGGCCAGGACGAGGACAGCCGGTACTGGTTCCCGTGCATCGATGCGCCGATCGAGAAGGCGACGAGCGAGATCATCGCGACGGTGCCGGCGGCGATGTTCGCGCTGAGCAACGGCGTGCTCGTCAGCGACAAGACGAAGGGCGGCAAGCGCACGCTGCACTGGAAGCTCGACGTCCCGCACAGCTGCTATCTGATCACGCTCGCGGTCGGCGACTTCTCGACGATCGAGACGAAGTGGCGCGAGGTGCCGGTCGTCTACTACGTGCAGAAGGGGCTCGAGGACAAGGCGGAGCGGACGTTGGCGCGCACGCCGAAGATGCTCGAGCTGTTCTCGACGAAGTTCGGCGTGCCGTATCCGTATCCGCGGTACTCGCAGGTGTTCGTCGCCGACTTCATCTTCGGCGGCATGGAGAACACGAGCGCGACGACGCTCACCGATACGATCCTGCTCGACGAGCGCGCTGCGATCGACTACGACGTCGATGCGCTGGTCAGCCACGAGCTCGCGCACCAGTGGTTCGGCGATCTGGTGACGTGTCGCGACTGGGGCGAGGGATGGTTGAACGAGGGGTTCGCGACGTACAGCGAGTACATCTGGCGCGAGCACCACGAAGGGCGCGATGCGGCCGACCTCGAGCTCGAGGAGTGGGCGGAGGCGTACTTCGGCGAGGACGCGGTTCGCTACCGGCGCACGATCGCGACGAAGCTGTTCGACGAGCCGATCGACATCTTCGATCACCACCTCTACGAGAAGGGCGGCCGCGTGCTGCACATGCTGCGGCACGTGCTCGGCGACGAGCTGTTCTTCAAGTCGCTCGCGTACTACCTGGGGAAGCACAAGCACGGGCTCGTCGAGTCGCGGGACCTCGCGCGCGCGGTCGCGGATGCGACGGGCAAGAACGTCGACTGGTTCTTCAGCCAATGGGTGATCGACAGCGCGGGCCATCCCGATCTCGACGTGCACATCGAGTGGGATCCCGAGACGATGGTCGCGACGGCGGCGGTCGAGCAGACCCAGCGCGTCGAGGGGCGTACGCCGGTGTTCCGGCTGCCGACCGCGTTGCGGTTCCGGATCGGCGAGCGCGATGTCGACCACAAGATCGAGATCGCGGAACAGCGGCAGGTGTTCCGGATCAAGCTCGAGGGCGAGCCGTCGCAGATGATCTTCGATCCGGGCCGCGTCGTGCTCGCGCAGCGCAAGATCGACAAGCCCGAGCCCGTGTGGATCGCGGAGCTGCACGGCGCGACGCTCGGCCTCGATCGCGCGGCGGCGGCGGCGGTGCTCGGCAAGCGCGGCGGGCCCGCGGCGGAAGCGGCGCTCGGCGTCGCGCTCGAGAAGGACAAGTTCTGGGCCGTGCGCGGCTCGGCGGCGCAGGCGCTCGGCGCGATGCGAACGACGACCGCGCGCGACCGGCTGATCAAGCGTCTCAAGGCGGAGGTCAACCCGCGGGCGCGGCGGGCGGTGGCGCGGGCGCTCGGCGAGTTCACGCTCGATCCGATCGCGGCGTCGGCGCTCGCGCATGTCGTCGACAAGGGCGATTCGAGCTACTTCGTCGAGGCGGAGGCGTGTCTCGCGCTCGGCAAGACGCGCGCCGGCAAGTCGGGCGAGCTGCTGCGCAAGGCGGCGACGCGCGAGTCGTTCACCGACGTGATCCGCCAGCACGCGTATCGCGGACTCGCGGAGGCGCGCGATGACAGCGCGGTCGCGTTGCTCGCCGAGGGAATGCGGTGGGGGAAGCCGACGCAGGGCCGGCGCGCGGCGGCGGGAGCGCTCGCGCAGCTGATGCGCGGCCGGCGCGACCGCGAGGCCCGTGACGCTCGCGAGCGGATCGAGCTCCTGCTTGTCGACCGCGACTTCCGCGTCCAGGCGGCGGCGATCGAGGCGCTCGGCGTGATGGGCGATCCGGCGGCGATCCCGGCGCTGCGCCGGATGGTCGATCGCGAGCTCGACGGCCGGCTCAAGCGGCGCGGCCGCGAGATCATGCGCGACCTCGGTGAAGGTGCGCCGCTGGCCGAGGACGTGCGGCGATTGCGCGACGAGATCGGCGAGCTGCGCGCTGCGGTCGCGGCCTTGCGCGAGCGTCTCGATCAACCGCAAGCTGAGAAGAAGCCTGCTCCCAAACGAAAGAAGCGCTAATGCGGACAATCCTGCTCGGTCTTCTCGTCACGTCTTCCGTCGTCGCTGCTGACCCGTGCAAAGAAGTCGAAGCATGGACCCGCAACTTCACGACGAAGATGCAATCGCTCGCGACGAAGTCGGCCGATGCAGCCGTGACGTGCGCGTACAACGGTCCGAACGACAAGCTGATGGATGCGATCGGCAAGGAAGCGAAGGCGTCGTTCAAGGCGCTGACCGCGAGTGATCCGACCGCGCACGCGACGTGCACGAAGGCCGCGATCGCGGTGACGTCGTTCGTCAACGACGAGGGCAAGAGCGCCGGCGAGCGCATGGGCTACGCGTACTCGCTGTGCTCGAGCAAGGTGCGCGCGAAGCTCGCGGAGATGATCAAGGCCGGCAAGTCGGAGGACGAGATCGGCAAGGTCGGCGGTCAGCTCGCGCAGGAGTGGCTGCAGGGCATCCTCGGCTCCTAATCCGAACGCGCGCCGCTCCCGCTCACGCGCATCTCACCTCGGCGGGGCACCGCGGTGGTTCGATCGCGCCCACGATGTAGCCGATGAGGCGTCCGCGCGTGCTCGCGTTCATCGATCCATGGTCGCCGGATCCCGCGGAGCTGCCCGCGATCCAGGCGCATCTGCGAGGCCTCGGCGCCGAGCTCGGCGTCGTCACGAAGCGAGGGACGTGGCTCGTCACGCCCGACGATCCACCCGCACGACTCGCCGAGGCTCCGGAGGCCGACCGCTCGTTCGAGGTCGCCGACGGTGCGACGCTCGTCGAGGCGCTCGCCGCGGCCGGCGACGCGATGCGCACGCCCGCGCCGATGACGTTCACGCGCCGCGAGTGGGCGCTGACGAGCATCGCGGCCGGCTTCTCGCTCGCGCTGTTCGGCTGCAAGGGCAAGCCGCACGAGGACAAGCCGGCGCCCGCTCCGCCGCCCGTGGTAAAGGCGCCAATGCCACCCGAATACGACATCGTGCTGTCGGTCAACGGCAGCGATCGCAAGCTCAAGGTCGAGGCGCGCGTGTCGCTGCTCGATGCGCTGCGCGAGCGGCTCGGCCTCACCGGCACGAAGAAGGGCTGCGATCACGGCCAGTGCGGCGCGTGCACCGTGCATTTCGGCGAGCGGCGCATCAAGAGCTGCATGCAGCTCGCGGTGATGTCGCAGGGCATGAAGATCACCACGATCGAAGGCCTCGCGCAGGGCGACACGCTGCACCCGATGCAGGCGGCGTTCGTCGCGCACGACGGCTTCCAGTGCGGCTACTGCACGCCGGGCCAGATCATGAGCGCGGTCGCGATGCTCGCCGAGGGCCACGCGAAGACCGACGACGAGGTGCGCGAGATGATGAGCGGCAACCTCTGCCGGTGCGGCGCGTACCCGAACATCATCGCGGCGATCCAGGCGGCGCGGAAGGGAGCCGCGTAATGGAGCCCTTCGGATACATCGCCGCCGCCGACGAGAAGATGGCGATCGACGAGGCGCCGCGCGGCACGTTCATCGCGGGCGGCACGAACATGGTCGACTACATGCGACTCGGCGTCATCAAGCCGACGACGCTGATCGACGTCTCGCGGCTGCCGCTGACGAACATCGAGGCCGCGGGCGACGGCGTGAAGATCGGCGCGCTCGTGCGCAACAGCGACCTCGCCTATCACCCGTTGATCCAGCAGAAGTATCCGGTGCTCGCCGAGGCGCTGCTCTCCGGCGCGTCGCCGCAGATCCGCAACATGGCGACGACCGGCGGCAACATCCTGCAGCGCACGCGCTGCCCGTACTTCCGCGACATGCACTACGCACAGTGCAACAAGCGCCAGCCGGGCTCGGGCTGCGCGGCGATCGGCGGCTTCAACCGCTCGCATGCGGTGCTCGGCGGCAGCCCGGCGTGCATCGCGACGAACCCGAGCGACATGAACGTCGCGATGGCCGCGCTCGATGCGACCGTGCATGTGCATGGTCCGAGCGGCGAGCGTGACATCGCGTTCGTCGACTTCCACACGCTGCCCGGCGATCATCCCGAGGTCGAGACCGTGCTGCAGCCCGGCGAGCTGATCACGTACGTCACGCTGCCGGCGGTGACCGGCAAGCAGCACTATCTCAAGGTGCGCGACCGGGCGTCGTTCGCGTTCGCGCTCGCGTCGGCGGCGGTCGTACTCGATGTCCAGGGCGGCACGATCCACGGCGCGCGCGTCGCGCTCGGCGGCGTCGGCACGAAGCCGTGGCGCGCAAAGGAGGCGGAGGCTGCGCTCGTCGGGCAGGCGCCCTCGCCCGCCGTGTTCGCCAAGGCGGCCGACGCGGCGCTCGCCGGGGCGAAGGGCCAGCCGACCAATGCATTCAAGATCGAGCTCGCGAAGCGAACGCTGGTGCGCGCGCTGACGGAGGTGAGCAAATGAGTGAAGTCGGCAAGCCTCACGACCGCGTCGACGGGCGGCTCAAGGTGACCGGCACCGCGACGTATGCGGCGGAGACGCCGGTCGCGAACGTCGCGCATGCGGTGATCGTGTCGAGCGCGGCCTCGCACGGAACGATCAAGGCGGTCGACACGAGGGCGGCGCTCGCGCAGCCCGGTGTGCTCGCCGTGCTCGCGGTCGGAGCGGCGCCGAAGCTCCCCGACGCCAACAAGAAGAACTCGCCGCAGGACAAGATCCTGCAGCTGCTGCAGGACGACGCCCTGCACTATCCCGATCAGCCGGTCGCGGTCGTCGTCGCGGATACGCTCGAGCGCGCGCAGCACGCGGCGATGCTCGTGGCGTCGCAGGTCACCGAGGAACCGGTCGCGCTCGAGGTCCCGGGCGGCGAGGCGTACAAGCCCGAGCATGCCGGACCGCGCGGCGAGCCCGACACGACGCGTGGCGATCTGGCGGCGGGGCTCGCGGCGGCGAAGTTCAAGGTCGCGGCGACCTATCGCACGCCGGTGCACAACCATCACCCGATGGAACTGCACGCGACGATCGCGGCGTGGCAAGGCGACAAGTTCCTCACCGTCTACGATGCGACGCAGGGCATCTTCAACGTGCGCGACCGCCTCGCGACGATCTTCGGCCTCGACAAGAAGAACGTGCGCGTGATCGACAAGTTCGTCGGCGGCGGCTTCGGCAGCAAGGGCTCGCCGTGGTCGCACGTGCCGCTCGCCGCGATGGCCGCGAAGCAGGTCGGCCGCCCGGTGAAGCTCGTCGTCACGCGCCAGCAGATGTGCTCGCTGACCGGGCACCGCCCCGTGACGGTGCAGGAGCTGCAGCTCGGCTGCGACGAGAAGGGCGCGCTGACCGCGATCGAGCACAAGGTGACGAGCGAGACGTGCCGCTTCGACGAGTTCGTCGAGCCGAGCGCGATCCAGACGCGGATGATCTACTCGTGCCCGAACGTCGTGACGTCGCACCGGCTCGTCAAGCTCGACATCGCGACCCCGACGTTCACGCGCGCCCCCGGCGAGGCGACGGGCACGTATGCGCTCGAGAGCGCGATGGACGAGCTCGCGTACGCCGCGAACATCGACCCGCTGGCATTTCGCATCAAGAACTACTCGACGACCGACGAGCAGGAGAAGAAGCCGTTCTCGAGCAAGGAGCTGATGGCCTGCTACACGAAGGCGAGCGAGGCATTCGGCTGGAGCAAACGGAAGATGGCGCCGCGCAGCCAGCGCGACGGCAACTGGCTCGTCGGCTGGGGCATGGCGACCGCGACGTATCCGGCGCGTCAGATGCCGGCGAGCGCGCGCGTCACGATCAAGGCCGACGGCACCGCGGTCGTGCAGGTCGGCACGCAGGACCTCGGCACCGGCACGTACACGGTGATGACGCAGGTCGCGGCCGACGAGCTCGGCATTGCGTTCGACAGGATCACGTTCGAGCTCGGTGACACCGCGCTGCCGGAGGCGCCGCTGTCGGCGGGGTCGATGACCGCCGCAACGGTCGGCAGTGCCGTGAAGATCGCGTGCCAGAAGGCGAAGCAGGAGCTCGCGATGCGCGGCGGGAAGGGCGAGGTCACCGTCGAGCATCACAACGAGGTCAGCAAGGACCACGACAAGTTTGCGATGCACAGCCACGGCGCGGTGTTCGTGGAGGTCAAGGTCGACGAGGACCTCGGCCTCGTGCGCGTGTCGCGCGTCGTCGGCGCGTACGCGGGCGGGCAGATCCTCAACGCGAAGACCGCGCGCAGCCAGCTGCTCGGCGGCGTCGTGTGGTCGATCGGCATGGCGCTCGTCGAGGAGACGGTGCGCGATCCCAAGACCGGCCGCGTGATCACGCGCGACCTCGCCGACTATCACGTGCCGGTGCATGCCGACGTGCCCGACATCCAGATCATCATGGTCGACGAGAAGGACCCGCATGTGAACGAGGTCGGCGCGAAGGGCCTCGGCGAGATCGGCAACACCGGAGCGAGCGCGGCGATCGCGAGCGCCGTGTTTCACGCGACGGGCAAGCGCATCCGCGACCTGCCGATCCGGCTCGACAAGCTACTGCCCGACGTCCACGCGTAGCTATTCGTTGAGCTCGCGCACCAGCTCGTCGACCGTGTGACGCGCGCGCTCGAGCTCGTCGCCGCGCAGCGTGACGCCGCCGACGACCGCGTGGCCGCCACCGCCGAGCCGCGCGCACAGCTCACCGACGTCGTGCGTGCGCGGCGCCGGGTTCCACGGGTTCACGCCCGCCGTGATCTTGATATTCGACGGCGTGCGCGTCGCGGTGACGGCATAGGTGCACGTCGGAAACAGCACGTAGCCGAGGAAGCCCGGGCTGCGCGCGCCGACGTCGTCCATGCGATCGAACACGATCACGTTGCCGCGCCACTCGCCGAGCGTCTTGACCGCGTCGAGCTCGCGCGCGCGCTCCGTCTCGACCGCCGCGAGCTGCGGCCGCATCTCCGGGCGATCCGCGACCTCGTTCAGCGAGCCGCGCGACAGCCACTCGACGTAGCGCGCGGTATCCGTCGTCGAGCGGCCGTGTGCGAGCCACGCAGCGAGGCGCTGCGCGGGCAGCCGGAGCGAGATCGCATCTTCGGCGGTCTTGAACTGCGCGGCGTCGATCTTGTCGGCCCACACGACCGCATCGGCGAGCTGCGCGGACGGCTTCCAGCCGTACTTCGCCTCGAGCGAGCGCGCGATCAACCCGGCGCACGACGGCGACGACGGATCGAAGAACCACGTCGGCAGGTGCTCGGCCTCGTAGACATCGCGCAGCGACGGCGGCTGGAACGCGGTCGGGTGATGATCGAACCACCAACGCATCTTCGGATCCGCGCAGAAGCGGAAGTCGACGCAGGCGTGATCGTCGGCGTCGAGCGGCACGCCCTCGAACGGATTGCCGTCGCGATGGACCATGCCGATCGGACGGATGTCGACGCTGGCATCCACCACGTCCCGGTAGAACGCGCTGAACAGCGCTGCCGAGGTGGTGCCGTCGAAGCAAGCGTCGTGGAAGAAGATCTTGAGGACGCGCGCCAAAGGCGTCTCGATCATACAGCCAGGTGGTAGCTTCCGGCCATGTCCGATACGTGGATGTGGGTCCTTGCGGCACACCTCATCGGTGTCTTTCTTTGGATCGGTGGCCTGTTCTCGACGTACTGGCTGGTACGCATCCACGCCAACGCCCCCAAGGACGTCCACGAGCGCCTCACGCTGATGGAACGTTCGCTCGCCCTCATGATGGACATCGCGGCGACGCTCGCGATCGGCACCGGCATCTACATGGCTCTCGCGCTGACGCCGAACCTCTTCAAGATGCCGCACTCGGGCTGGTTCCACACCAAGCTCGCGGTCGTCGTGCTCGGCATCCTGCCCGTGCACGGCATCGTGCGCGCGCGCATCGGTCGCTACGGGCGCGGCGATTTCAAGCCGCTGCCGCAGTGGGCGTGGAGCCTCTTGCTCGCGGCGCTGTGCGCGATCGTGATCCTGGTCGTCAAGAAGCCGTTCTAGATGAAAACGATCCTGCACGTCGACCTCGATGCGTTTTTCGCGGCGGTCGAGCAGCGGGATGATCCGTCGCTTCGTGGCAAGCCGGTGCTCGTCGGAGGCAGCGTCCGGCGCGGTGTGGTCGCGTCCTGCTCGTACGAGGCGCGCACGTTCGGCATCAAGAGCGCGATGCCGATGGCGGAGGCGATGCGGCGCTGTCCGCACGCGATCGTCGTGCGCCATCACATGGACCGCTACGCCGAGGCGTCCGAGGGCTTCTTCCGGATCCTCGGCGACTACTCGCCCGAGGTCGAAGGCCTCTCGCTCGACGAGGCGTTCCTCGACTGCACGGGGACCGAGCGCCTGCTCGGCGACGGCCGAGCGATCGCCGTGCAGATCAAGCAGCGCGTGCGCGACGAGCTGTCGCTGGTGGCGTCGGTCGGCGTCGCGCCGATCAAGCTCGCCGCGAAGATCGCGAGCGACATCGACAAGCCGGATGGCCTGCGCGTCGTCGAGCCCGACCAGCTGCTCGTATTCCTGCATCCGCTGCCGGTGACGCGGCTGTGGGGCGTCGGCGAGAAGACGCGCGAGGTGCTCGCCTCGATGGGCATCCAGACGATCGGCGACGTCGCGCGCTATCCGATCAAGGCGCTGTGCGGACGGCTCGGCGACAACCACGGCCACCACCTCGCGGCCCTCGCCCGCGGCGAAGACTCGCGCGAGGTGATCAGCGAGGACAGCGCGGTCTCGATCGGCCACGAGGAGACGTTCGACGACGACATCGACGACAAGGGCGAGCTCGCCGTGATCCTGCTCGACCAGGCCGACCGCGTCGCGGCGCGCCTGCGGGCTGCCGAGCTCCGCGCGAACGTCGTCGTGCTCGTGCTGAAGTACGACGACTTCCGACGGATCACGCGCCGCACGACGCTGGCATCTGCGACCAGCGACGGCGGCGTCCTCGCGCGCACCGCGATCGAGCTGCTCGGCAAGGTGCCGATCGAGCCGCGCAAGGGTCAGCGCGTCCGCCTGTGCGGCATCTCGACGACATCGCTCGAGTCGCGCAATGCTCCGCGCCAGCTCGGCTTCGACGAGGCCGCGCGCGCGAAAGGCGAACGCCTCGGCGATACGCTCGACAAGGTCAACGCGAAGTTCGGCAAGGCGGCGCTGCGCCGCGCGATCCTCGTGCGAGACGGCGACGACGACTAATCGTGAAGGTCGCGGCTCTGCCGATCCGGCAGCAGCACGAGCGCGACGAGGCTGATCGCGCCGCACACCGCGACGTAGATCGCGACCGCGAGCGACGACCAGCGATGGATCAGGTACGTCGCGATCAGCGGCGCCGGTCCACCGCTCGTCAGCGACGCGAGCTGATATCCGAGCGACGACCCGCTGTAGCGCAGCCGCGCGGGGAAGCTCTCCGCGATCACGGCCGCCTGCGGACCGTACTGCAGATCGTGCAGCGGCAGTGCGATCACGATCGCGGCGAACGCGATGGCCAGACTGCCCGCCTCGAGCATCGAGAAGTACGCGAACGGCCACCCGATCATCAGCACGCACCCGAGCCCGATCACGCGGCGCCGGCCGATCCGATCCGACAGGTGACCGCACAGCGGAATCGTCACCATCGACACCGCCGCCGCGACGAGCACCGCGCGCACCATGTCGTGACGCGCGAAGTGCAGCGTGCCGGTCGTGTACGTCAGCACCCACGTCGTGAACACGTAGAACGGCGCCTGCTGCCCGGTGCGCAGCAACGCGGTCAGGATCACCTCGCGCGGATGCGACCTGAGCACCTCGCGCACCGGCGCGCGCACGACGCGGCCCGCATCGCGCATCTTCTCGAACGCGGGCGGCTCGTGCGTCCCGGTGCGGATCCACATCCCCACGCCGACGAGCACGGTGCTCGCGAGAAACGGCACGCGCCAGCCCCAGCTCGCGAACGGGCCATCGCCGACGACCGCCGTCGTCAGCGCGACCGCACCGTTCGCAAGCAACAGCCCCGTCGGAGCGCCCCACTGCGGCCAGCTTGCCGCGAGCCCGCGCGCCTTCCCCTCCGACCACTCGGCCGCCAGCAGCACCGACCCGCCCCACTCGCCGCCGACCGCGATCCCCTGCAGCACGCGCGCGAGCGTCAGCAACACCGCGCCGCCGATCCCGATCGCGTCGTAGCCGGGAATCAATCCGATCGCCGCGGTCGACGCGCCCATCATCACGAGCGTCGCGATCAGGCTCGCCTTGCGCCCGACGCGATCGCCCATGTGCCCGAACACCGCCGCCCCGAGCGGCCGCGCCGCGAACCCGACGAAGTACGTGCTGAACGACAGCAACACGCCGGTGTACCGATCGTGCGTCGGGAAGAACACGCGCGGAAACACGAGCGCCGCCGCGACCCCGTACAGAAAGAAGTCGTACCACTCGATCGCGGTACCCACCGCCGACGCGACGATCGCTCGCCGGACCTGGCTCACGCGGCGATGGTAGCTAATCGCCGACGAACGCGTCGCCGATCACGCCAGCATCCATCACGCCGCCATCGTTGCCGCCGTCACCGCCGTGCGCCGCATCGGGCTGAAACCCACTGCCGCCATCGGGCGCCGGATCGAGGACAACGGTGCGCGTGCACGCGACCACGCCGAGCGCGACCGCGACCGCAAGCACGATCAGCCGGCGCGTCACGGCGCCTCCGGGCACTTGGCGCGCCACGCGGCCGCGATCGCCGAGTGCGGATAGCGCGCGGTGAGCTCGCCGATCGCGTGCTTCGCCTTGTCGCAGCCGCCGGCTGCATACGCGAGCCCGGTGACCGCACCGAGCGCATCGCGATCGTGCGCCGACGTCGGATACGCCGTGCGGAACGCGCTCAAGCAGGCGGCGGCGTCGTGATCGTGCGTCTCGACGGCGATCCGGCACACGAGCCAGCGCCCCGACTCGCGCAGCGCGGGATCGCCGGCCGACGCGAGCTTCGCGAGCTGCGCACGAGCCGCCGGCCACGCGTGGCGCTGGTACGCGATGCGCGCGCGCTCGAAGATCGCCTGCTCGGCGATCGCGGCGGGGGGCGAGAGCGTTTCGATCTGCGCGAGCGCGCGGTCGGCGGCATCGAGATCGTGGCGCGCGAGCGCGGCTTCGGCGCGCGCGTAGAGCTCGCCGACGGTGGGAGGCGGCGGGGGCGCGGGCTTGGCGGGCTCGGCGGCGGGCTTCGTGGGTTCGCCGGTGGGCTTCGCGGGCTCGGCCGGGACCGCCTTGGCCGCGTCTGCACCGGCGACGCGCGGCTCGACAGCGTGGAGAGCGAGCGTCGGACTGTGCGCGGCCGACGCGGGTGGCGTTGCGGCCGCGGTTGCAGGTGCCGATGCGGTTGCCGTTGCAGGTGCCATTGCCGTTGCGGTTGCGGTTGCCGTTGCGGGTGCGGTTGCCGTTCCGGTTGCCATTGCCGTTGCGGGTGCGGTTGCGGTTGCCGTTGCGGATGCGGTTGCCGTTGCTGTTGCGGGTGCCGTTGCCGTTGCTGATGCGGGTGCGGTTGCCGTTGCGGGTGCGGTTGCCGTTCCGGTTGCGCGGATCGGTGCGGTTGCGTGTGCATGACCACGAGCGGTTGCGGGAACGCGAGCGGGAGCGGGAACGGGAGCGGGAACGGCAGCGGGAGCGGGAGCGGGAACGGCAGCGGGAACGGAAACGGCAGCGGGAACGGGAACGGCAGCGGGAGCGGGAACGGCAGCGGGAACGGGAACCGGATCCGCAGCTGCAACCGCAATCGCAGCCGGCGCCGCAACCGCAACCGGAGCCGCAGCCGCAACCGGCGCCGCAGCCGCAACCGCTGCAGGAGCCGCAACCGGCGCCGCAGCCGCAGCCGCAGCCGGCGCCGCAGCCGCAACCGGCGCCGCAGCCGCAACCGCACCAGGCGTTTCCAGCTGCGCGAGCACCGTCGCGTGCGTCTCGAGCGCGCGCTGCATCGCCGGCTCGATCGCCGACGGCGCGGGCGCACCGCCGGCCGGGGCGCAGAGGCGCTGGCCGCCGGTGACGAACGCCTCGCGGCCATCGACGACGGCGCGCACGCGGCCATGGGCGACCGACACGCACGTGCTCGCCGGCAGGACCTCGACCGCAAAGAGTGTCCCGACGATGTCGACCTGCATGCGCGGCGCGTCGATGTGCAGCGCGCGGCCGGTGCCGCCGTCGAACTCGGCAAGGAGTGTTCCGTGATCGATGCGCATGCGCGTGCGATCGCCCGCGTCGACCAGCTGCCAGCGCGCGGGGCCGACGATCGCCGCGCGCGTGTACGGTCCGACGCGAGTCGCGAGCGTCGCGCCGGCGGGCACGTCCGTCGCATCCGGCGCATGGCGGCGCGCGAGGAGCAGCAGCGCGACGGCCGCCACGGCGGCGGCGATCGCGAGCGCGGCCGTTCCACGTGGCCAGCGACGCACGCGCGCGAAGCCGGCACCCAGGTGACGCGCGGCGGGCCAGCGCGCACCGTCGACGGCGATGCGGTCCTCGATCGCGTCCCACATGCGGGCGCGCGTGATGTCGTCGAGGCGGTCGTCCGCGGTGAGCGCGGCAACGAGGAGTGCGCGATCGCTCATGACGCCTCCGTGCGTGCGAGGAGCGCGTCGAGCTCGCGCTGGCCGTGCTGCACGCGCTTGGCGACGGCTTCCGGGGTCGCGTCGACGAGGCGCGCGATGTCCTCGAAGGAGAGGCCTTCGACGACGCGCAGCAGCAGCGCGATCCGCTTCTTCGGCTTGATCTTCGCGAGGCAGGCGAAGACGTGGGCGAGGCGCTCGCGCTGCTCGGCGCGCACATCGGGCGTGGCCTGGGGCGCGATCAGCGTGTCGAGGAAGCGCGTATCGACGGGCGCGGCGGGACGGCGGCCGCGGGCGCGCAGGTAGTCGAGCGCGGTGTTGATCGCGATGCGATGGATGTAGGTCGCGAGCGCGGCGTCGCCGCGGAACGACCCCAGCGCGCGATGCAGCGTCACGAACACGTCCTGCGTGAGGTCCTCGCGCTCGGGAACGGGGCCCAGGATGCGGGTGAGGCGGCGATAGACCGCGTCGACGTGCGCGCGATAGATCGCGGCGAATGCATCGGGGTCGCCGTCGCGGAAGCGCGCGATCAGATCGTCATCGCGGTCGCGCGGCGGCACGATCACGGCCGGCTCGAACATCGCGGCGAGCAGCGCGAGGCTCATGGGACGAGCTCCATGCCGACCGCGACCCACGGCGCGAACCACGGGGTCGTGATCGTCGACATCCGCAGGTGATAGGTCGTCTGCGTCGCGAACGCGTCGGTGCCGGCCGCGAGCACGACGCGACCGACGTGGAGGCGCGCGCTCGCGGTAGCGCCAGCGAGCAGCGTCTGATCGCCGATGCCATCGCTGACGACGACCGGCGCGACCACCGCGCCCGCGCGCAGCTCACCCCACGAGCTCCGCCAGCCGATCGATGCGCGCACAGGCAGGCTCGTGACGTGGAGGTCGCCGATCACGCGCTCGCCCGCCGCGAGCTCGAGCGCGAACGCCACGCTGCCGCGCGCGATCGAAAGATCCGCGGTGCCGCCCGCGAGCATGCCCGTCCAGGCGGTCGCCGAGCCGAGGACGTCGATCGCGAAGCGCGTGCGCGCCTCGGGCGGCGGCATCACCGCGAGGTCGTCGAGCGCGAGGTCGACGATCTCGAGCGCGACCATGCGCGCCGCATCCGGCCCGTGGCGATCGCCGAGATCGAGCTCGCGCGTCGTATCGCCCACGGCAACGCGGATCCGCGACGCGCCCGCGGGCTCCACGATCACCGCGAGCGGCGCGCCGTCGGGCAGTCGGACGCGCAGCGCGCTCGCGAGGTCCGTCGCCGCGAACGGGGCGCCCTCGGCGCGGACCGTGATCGTCCGTTCGGCGTGCGCGCTCGCCGAGGCGAGGACGACGAGCACGGCCAGACAGCACTTCACGGTGACATTTGACGCCAATGGCCCAGCCGAAAGGAAAAGTTCCTGTGACAGCTACCCACGGCGTCGAACCGGCATGCAATTGACGCGAATCGCAGCAATTCTCGGGCTATTGACGCTCGGCGCGTGCGGGCTGTACTGGACGCACGACGGGACCGAGCGGCAAAAGAGCACGGCTCCCGACGCTGGCCATGGCGGCGGCGACTGCGGCGGCGGCGGCGGCCCCTACCCCGACGCGGGCGTGCTCGGCGACGGCGGCAGCTGGTCCAACGACGGCGGCGGCTACCTGCCCGACGGCGGCTGGACCTACGACGGCGGTGGCTATCTGCCTGATGCCTGGGTCGATCCCGCGCCCGACGCCGGCCCGTAGCCGCGGCGTCTCGTCCTTGCCGCGCCCCGGGGTACCCTTGCCGTAGTTTTCAGGGTTCCCAAGACGCCAGGCTGGCGTGTCATCGGGGCGAGATGCTGAGAATCCTCACCTTGCTGGTTGTCCTGGCGGGCACGGCGGCTGCCGATCCCGCGGTGACGACCTACGCCCTGGTCGTCGGGAGCAACACCGGCGGCCCCGGGCAGACCGACCTGCACTACGCCGAAGATGATGCGCGGCACGTCGGGTCGCTGCTCGCCGAGCTCGGCGGGTACACGCCCGACTCGATCGACGTGCTCGTCCATCCGACTCCCGACGAGCTGCGCGACCGGCTGTCGAAGCTCGCGGTGCGCGTCGCCGCGGATCAAGCGGCCGGCCGGCAGAGCCGCGTGTTCTTCTATTACAGCGGGCACGCGCGCGCCGCCGCGATCGATCTCGGCGACACCGAGCTGCCGCTCGTCGAGCTGCGCACGCGGCTGTTCGAGATCCCGGCGACGCTGACCGTCGTCGTGCTCGACGCGTGTCAGAGCGGCGCGTTCTCGCGCGTCAAGGGCGCGCAGCCGGCCGCCGACTTCTCCGTGAGCTCGCGCGAGCATCTCGATGCGCAGGGCGTGGCGGTGCTGGCGTCGTCGAGTGGCAGCGAGCTGTCGCAGGAGAGCGAGCAGCTGCGGTCGAGCTACTTCACGCATCACTTCATGGTCGGGTTGCGCGGCGCCGCCGATGCGAACCACGACGGGCAGGTGTCGCTCGACGAGGCGTATCGCTATGCCTATCACCAGACGCTGATGTCGACGGCGGAGACGGCCGTCGGCGGGCAGCACGTGTCCCTCGAGGTCGAGCTCAAGGGCCATGGCGAGGTGCCGCTGTCGTATCCGGTCGCCGCGACGTCGTCGATCGTGTTGCCGGCGTCGCTCGAGGGCCAGGCGCTCGTCGAGGACAAGCGCGCGCACACCGTCGTTGCCGAGACGTACAAGGCGAAGGGCGCCGCGGTGCGCATCGCGGTCGCGCCGGGCGAGTACGAGGTCGTCGTTCGCCACGGTACGTCGCTGAGCCGCTGCGAGATCGCGAGCGGTGCGGTCGATCTCGATCGCTGCTCGAACGAGTCGATCGTGGTCGCGACCACGAAGGGCGGCGGCTTCCTGCACCGGACGCAGATCGAGGTCGGCGTGCTGATCGGCGGCGAGCGCGAGGACGGCTACACCGACAGCCTCAAGGGCTTCGGCTACAACCAGGAAGGCCTGACGCCGAGCGCGGGCTTCGAGGCGCGCGGCATGCGGCGCGTCGCGCAGCGCGTGTGGGTCGGCGGCCTGGCGAGCTGGGTCACGATGCCGAAGTGGTCGCAGGCGGTCAGCGGCAGCAATCTCGCCCAGACGCTCGAGTGGAAGACCGCGGCGGCGATGGCCCTCGCGCGCGGCGTCCAGCCGATCGGCGAATCGCACTTCTCGCTCTACGGCGAGCTCGCGACCGGGCTCGGCATCGGTCACACGACGCTGACGAACAGCCAGGGCATGACGTTCGACGACTATCACGTCGGTCCCGCGTTCGTGGCGGGTGCGGGACTCCACATCGAGTCGCCGTTCCTCCACGACCTCGGCGTCAGCGCCGGCTACGAGTTCGATTACATGCCGGTCATCAGCGACCTGATCGGCAACACCCACGCGAGCGGCGGTCACCGCCTCACGTTCGCGCTCACCTACGGATTCTAAGATGCGCCTACCAACCCTCTTCATCGCGGTTGCCGCTGTCTCGCAGATGGGCAACACCGACTGCGGCCAGGTGATCCGCGACTCCGGCTTCGACCTGTGGTGCGGCGATCAGCTGTGCGCGTGGAAGCTCGAGCGCGGCGACATCAAGCGCGTGCCGACGTGGAACGAAGGTGACTCCGGCGTCGAGCTCGACGGCGCGGACGTCGCGATCGAGCAGCTGACGCCCGTCGACTCGGGCGACGGCACGTGCATCGAGTTCTCGCTGGTCGCGAACGTCGACAAGAACGCGGATGTCGAGCTCAACGTCGACATCTACGGCGACGGCTCGATCGAGCACCACGAGCGCCTGCCAACGGCGAACTGGAAGCCGCTGTCCTATGACCTTGCGATCAAGGGTCCGTACCGCGGCATTCGCTTCGAGCTCGCGAAGACCGGCTCCGGCAAGGCGCAGCTCGCGAACATCGGCGCGAAGACGATCGATCAGCAGAGCTGCTCGGGCTTGACGCCGATCATCGCCGGGCCGGCGCCCGAGGGCGCGTACTGCGACACCAACAACCAGGCGAGCTGCGCGAGCGGCATCTGCTCGCTGGTGCCGGATACGTTCGACTGGTTCGGCGTCACCGCGGCCTGCAGCCAGTGCGACGACACGCACGCGTGCACCGGCAACGAGGTGTGCGGCCTGCACGAGCCCACGTCGCCCGTGTTCTGGTCCTCGAACGGCTGCGTCGCGCCCGCGGCGAAGGAATTCGGCGAGCGCTGCAACGTGAACGCGGAGTGCGCGTCGAACCAGTGCACCGGCGGTCGCTGCTCGTACTGCCCAGGCGCCTGCTCGTGCACGCCCGTGTGGTTCGGCGGTCCGTCGCTGTGCAACGCAGGCCGGCACCTCGGCGCAAGCGGATCGCCGTGCGGCACTGACGACGACTGCGCGAGCGCGGCCTGCGACGGCACGGTCCGCAAGGAGTGCGAGGACGGCCGCCCGTGCGCGACCGCGCTCGATTGCCCGTTCGGAATCGGCAGCGCGGCGCCCTTGCAGAACGGCGCGTGCATTACCGTCGGCGTGCAAGGTGGAACCTGTCGGTGATCCTCAGACGGCGTACCGCGCGTACGGCCCTGCGCTCGTGCGCAAGGCGGAGCGCATCCTGCGTAGCCGGGAAGACGCCGTCGATGTCGTGCACGCCCTCTTCGTCGATCTGATTCCTCGCTGGAGCCGCGACGTGGACCTGCCCTACCTCTATCGCGCCGTTACCAACCGTTGCCTCAATTTGCTGCGGGACGGCAAGACGCGCGCACGCCTGCTCGAACGCGAGCAGCCGGTCCCGCAGGCGCGCGTGCGCCTCGAGGACGAGGTCGTCGGCACCAAGCTGATCGCGCAGCTGACCGAGCGGCTCGATCAGGCGCACCTCGAGGTCCTCGTGTGTCGCTTCGTCGACGACATGACGCAGGAAGAGATCGCCGACCACCTCGGGCTATCGCGCAAGACGATCGGCAAGCGCCTCGACAAGATCCGCGCCGAGGTCGTCGCGCTGCGGGAGGCCGCATGAGCGCGTGCATCGGAACGCCGGTGTCGTGGCTGCGTCTCGAGACGTACGCGCGCGATCACGGGGATGCAGCCGTGCGCGATCACATCGCAGCGTGCCCGGCGTGCCGCGGCTGTCTCGACGAGATCGAGCGCGATGTCGTCGCGCTGCCGGTGCTCGTCGTGCCGCAGCGGCGGCGCCGCACGTGGTGGCCGCTGCTGCTCGTGCCCGCCGCCGCCGCGCTGCTGCTCGTGCTGCTGCGTCCGCGCCCGCACGACGAGGCGACGTTTGCCGTCAAGGGCGTCGGCGAGGTCACGGTCGGCGTGCTGCGCGAGCGCGCCGGCGCGATCAGCTACGACGCGCGCGAGTACCTCCCCGGCGACCGCTGGAAGGTCATCGTGACGTGCCCCCCGTCGGCCGGCGCGTGGATCGACGTCGAGGTCGGCCGCGACCACCCGCTACCGCGCGCGCACCTCGCGTGCGGCAATCGCGTCGTCGTGCCGGGCGCGTTCACGCTCGACGGCGGCACGAACCGGATCTGCGTGCACGTCTCCGCCAGCGAGGGCGGCGACGGCGATCAGGGCTGCGTCACGATCCGGCCCGAGTGAGCTGCGGCAGCCACGTCGCGCTCGTCGCCTTCGGACCGACCGCAACGCACGAGAAGCTGCCGGTGTGCCAGCCGACCGCGCGCAGGTCGCCGTCCTGCCGATCGACATTCTCCGGCGACGCGCTGCGGCTGTGCTGCACGGCGTACGTGATCTCGTCGGCGCCGACGCGCAGCCGCATCACGGCGACATGACGCTTGAGCAGCTCGACCTTCTTCGCACCGATCACGCTCGCGTTCGGCAGCGGCACGTCCTTGCCGACAACGCCGATCGCCCACGCGCGCAGCTCGGTCGGCGTCGGCGCGGCGAGGTCCCACGCGGGCGGCTCCTTGTGCTGCGCGATCGCGACATCGGCGAGCACGCCGTGCCGCGCCGGGAACACCGTGTAGATCGTGACGACGGTGCCGATCAGCACGCTCAGCGTGAACAGCAGCGACACCGACACCCGGCGGTGCAGCGGGCGCGGCGGCGTGACGATCGCGTCTTCGCCTTCGACAGGCCCGGTGATCTCGGCTTCGACGACCTTCATGGGAATCCCGGCTCGCGACCGAACCGGCGTACGAACTCTTCTCGTACCTTGGCATGGAACGCCGCCAGGTCGACATCTGGGGGCACCTCTTCGACGTGCCGGCACACGAACCCTGCGCCGTTGCCGTGCGCGGCCGCGAGCGCGAGGGCGCTCTCTCGCACGTTCGTCGCGTACGCGTAATGAACCATCGCGCTCTTGCCGGTCGGATAGTCGATCAGCCCGGTTGCGAGCCGCACCTGCAGCACGCCCTCGGCCGCCGGCGCATGCGTGCCGGCGTCGGCGAGCGGGTACCACGGGCAGAACTGCACGCTGATAGGGTAACGTTCCCTCGTGCAGGATCGCATCCTCTGGGGCGAAGCAGTCGACGTCGCCGGCGACCTGCCCGACGCCTGCCTCGACGCGATCTACATCGATCCGCCGTTCGGCACCGGCATCACGCAGCGCGGGCGCACCGCGGCCTACGCCGATCGCGCGGACGATCCCGACGCGTTCGTGCGCTGGCTGCATCCGCTGCTCGACCACGCGCGCCGCACGCTCGCACCGACGGGCTCGCTGTTCGTCCACCTCGACTACCGCGCCGTCCACTACGTCAAGGTCGCGCTCGATCGCCTGTTCGGCCGCGACCTCTTCATCAACGAGCTCGTCTGGTGCTACGCGGTCGGCGGCAAGTCGCGGCGCGGCTTCGGCCGCAAGCACGACACGATCCTGTGGTACGCGCGCACCGCCGACTACGCGTTCTATCCCGAGGCCGTCCGCATCGCCCGCCGGGGCGGCTCGCACATGCGCCTGGTCGGAGGCGTGCAAGAAAAGACCGACCGCCGCACCGGGCGCGTCTATCGCTACCCGGTCCACGCCGGCAAGGTCCCCGAGGACTGGTGGACCGACATCGAGACGCTCAACCACTCCGACCGCGAGCGCACCGGCTACCCGTCGCAGAAACCGGAGCGCCTGGTCGAGCGCATCCTCAACGCCGTCACCCGCCCCTCCGACCACGTCGCCGATTTCTTCGTCGGCTCTGGCACGACCGCGGCGGTCGCGCAACGCCTGGGACGGCGATTTACGGTCTCCGATCGCGAGCGCGCGGCCATCGAAACCACGATCCAGCGCCTCCGGGCCCAGGCCAACATCCTGGTAACCAACGGAATCCATCCGCGGCCGCTGGAATTACCGGCGCTCCCGGGGGATGATCTTCGAGGCGACGGATGACGACGGCCGCAACGACAGACGAGGCGACCCGCGTGCTGCTGGAAGCCTGGCTCGTCACCGATGTTGGTGTCGTCCGCGACCACAACGAGGACTCGGCGTACATGGCCGCGGACCGCGGCTTCTTCATCGTCGCCGACGGCATGGGCGGTCACGCCGCCGGCGAGGTCGCCTCGGCGATGGCGGTCGAGACGGTCAAAAAAACGCTCGAAGAAGCCCAGGCCGAGATCGAGTCCTTCAAGAAAGCCCCGTCCGACGCCGGCCGCCGCGCCCTCGTCCAGCTCCTCCAGTCCGCGGTCCTCCAGGCCCACCAGGCCGTCTACCAGCGCGGACAGACCGAGCCCGACAAGCAAGGCATGGGCACCACCCTCGACGTCGTCCTCGTCGCGGGCGCCGAAGCCTTCGTCGCCCACGTCGGCGACTCGCGCACGTACCTCGTCCGCGACGGCCGCTCCTCCCAGATCACGACCGACCACACTGTCGCCGAGGTCCTCGTGATCGAGGGCAAGCTGACGATCGAGGAGGCTCAGGTCTCCCCGCTCCGCACGATCCTGGTCAACGCGATCGGCGTCTCGGCCGACGTGGGCGTCGAGATGGCGCACGTCACGCTCAAGCGAGGCGACCGAATTTTGTTGTGCTCCGACGGCCTCCACGACTACTTCCCGGTCGAGGAAGAGATCGCCCAGCGCATCTCCGCCGAAAAGCCGGGCGACGCTCTCAAAGAAATGGTCGAGCTCGCCAAAACCCGCGGCGGCCACGACAACATCACCGGCGTCGCCGTCCTCGTCTCCGACCTCCACGAGGGCGTCCCCTCGACGATCTCCTCCGACTCCACCCAGCCGGTCGACCTCACGGGCAACCCGTTCGCCTCGGACGAGCCAACCCAGACCGCCGCCGTCCCCCCGCCGCCGAAGCCGGTCCCGTCGCCGCTCGATGCGGGTGGCCTCAAGCACACGCAACCGATGCGCGCGATGCCGGACGGCGAGGACATGGGCAGCGCGACGACGCTCCCCCCGCCGATGAACGACAAGCCGGCCGACACCAAGGCCGACAAGAAGAAGTCCGCCAAGCCGGACAAGAAGTCGGACGCGAAGACGGACGGCAAGACCGACGCGAAGACGGACGGCGAAAAGAAGGACGCGGCGAAGCCCGAGCCTGACGACGCCGTGCCGACGCAGCCGATCGCGACCGCCGACACGGGCCCCGCGAAGGTCCAGCCGGAATCGCCGAAGAAGAGCTGACGCCCCGGTAGCCGCGCGACGAGCGCGCGTTCTTGGCGTCGCTGACGCGGCTGTCCTCGCCGTCGCCGTCGGCAGCCGCTCTTCGAGCGCTCGCGCTCTCCGCAACGCTCGCGCAGGCGCTCCTCGGACGCGGTCCTCGCAGGCAGCCGCCCTTCGGGCGCTCGCGCTCTCCGCGACGCTCGCGCAGGCGCTCTTCTTCTCTTTGTTTGTTTAGATCTCCGGAACGGAGCTCTCGCTCGAGCGTCAGGCGCTGTGGCGCTTGTCGGGCGGGCGCGCTCACCGCGTTGCCGCTGTCGAGCTGCGCGCAGTGGCGCGGCCGTCCACAAAGCCACCAGCGCACCACGAGAATGGATGTAGTGGCGGGCGAGAACGCGGATTCCGAAAAAGCGGCTGGCCTCCTCGCTAACGAGGTCGCGGTTTACCGTGCCTCAACGTGTAACGCGCTCGAGGCGCAAGACAGTGAGGAGGACAGCCATGAAGCATGTTGCC
>JAFAOG010000628.1 GCA_019237945.1 Deltaproteobacteria bacterium
CCGGCGACACGACGTACGTCCTCGAGACCGGCGCCGTGATGCTCGCGATCGCCGCCGCGCAGATCCTCTGCTCGGTCGCGGCGGTCTATGTCGGCGCGAGGGTCGCGATGAGCTACGGCCGCGATCTGCGCGCGGGGATCTTCCATCACGTCGGGCAGCTGTCGTCGCGCGAGGTCGGCAAGGTGGGCGCGCCGTCGCTGATCACGCGCACGACGAACGACGTGCAGCAGGTCCAGATGCTCGTACTGATGAGCATGACGATGCTCGTGATGGCGCCGATCATGTGCATCGGCGGCATCGTGATGGCGCTGCGCGAGGACGTCTCGCTGTCGAAGCTGCTCGCGGTGATCGTGCCGGTGCTCGCCGGCGCGATCGGCTTTCTGATCTCGCGCATGGTGCCGCTGTTCCGCGCGATGCAGCCGAAGATCGACACCGTCAACCGCGTGCTGCGCGAGCAGATCCAGGGCATGCGCGTCGTGCGCGCGTTCGTCCGTGAGCGCCACGAGGCGGCGCGCTTCGACGAGGCGAACGTCGATCTGACGAGCACCGCGCTCGCGATCGGCAAGTTGCAGGCCCTGATGTGGCCGGCGGTCATGCTCGTGTTCAACGCGTCGACGGTCGCGGTGTTGTGGTTCGGCAGCCACCACGTCGCGAACGGGACGCTGCAGGTCGGCGCGATGTCGGCGTTCCTGAGCTACCTGATGCAGATCCTCGTCGCGGTCATGATCACGACGTTCATGAGCATGATGATCCCGCGCGCCGCGGTGTGCGCGGATCGCATCGGGGAGGTGCTCGACACGCAGAGCTCCGTCGTGCCGCCGGCCACGCCGGTCGTGCCCGTGGTGCGCGGCCTCGTCGAGCTCGCCGGCGTCGAGTTCCGCTATCCGGGCGCCGAGCTCCCCGTGCTCTCCGACATCACGTTCACCGCGCGCCCCGGTACGACGACCGCGATCATCGGCGGCCTCGGGGCCGGCAAGACGACGCTGCTCGATCTGATCCCGCGGCTGATCGATGCGACGGCGGGCTCGGTGCGCGTCGACGATGCCGACGTCCGCACGATCGATCCCGAGGCGCTGTGGGCTCGCGTCGGCATGGTGCCGCAGCGGCCGTACCTGTTCTCGGGCACGGTCGCTTCCAACTTGCGCTACGGCAAGCCCGACGCGACCGACGACGAATTGTGGGCGGCGCTCGAGCTCGCGCAGGCGAAGGACTTCGTCGAGGCGATGCCCGAGAAGCTGAACGCGCCGATCGCGCAGGGCGGCACGAACGTCTCGGGTGGACAGCGCCAGCGGCTGTCCATCGCGCGCGCGCTGCTGCGCAAGCCGGCGATCTACCTGTTCGACGACTCGTTCAGCGCGCTCGATCTCGCGACCGAGGCGCGGCTGCGCGCGGCCCTGAAGCCGCACGTCGCGAACGCGACCGTGATCCTCGTCGCGCAGCGGGTCAAGACGATCATGCACGCCGATCAGATCGTCGTGCTCGACGGCGGCAAGATCGTCGGTCGCGGCACGCATCCCGAGCTGCTCGCGTCGAACGCGACGTACCAGGAGATCGTCAGCTCGCAGCTGCAGTCCGCGGAGGCCGCATGAGCACCAACCGCCCTGCCCCCGCGCCGTCGCCCGCCGCCGCGCGCCCGATGCCGAACCGCGGCCCGTTCGGCCAGGCGTTCGGTCCGCCGCCGCAGAAGGCGAAGACGTTCGGCGCGTCGGCGCGCCGGTTGATCCGCCGTCTCGCACCCGAGAAGGCGCTCGTCTACGCCGTGCTGGTCACCGCGGTCGGCAGCGTCGCGCTCGCGACGAGCGGTCCGCGCATCCTCGGCCACGCGACCGACCTGATCTTCGAGGGCTACCTGAGCACGCTGCACGGGCCCGCGAACGCCGCGATGCTCGCGAAGATGCACGTCGTCCCCGGGCACGGCATCGACTTCGCGGCCGTCGCCGCGACGCTCGTGCTCGTCCTCGCGCTCTACGTCGGGGCGTCGCTGCTGACGTGGCTGCAGGGCTACATCCTCAACTTCGCGGTGCAGCGCACGGTCAAGCGGCTGCGCGAGGACGTGCAGGCGAAGATGAGCCGGCTGCCGCTGTCGTACTTCGACACCCACCCGCACGGCGAGCTGCTCAGCCGCGTCACCAACGACATCGACAACGTCGCGCAGAGCCTGCAGCAGTCGCTCAGCCAGATCCTCGGCGGCCTGCTCACGGTGCTCGCGGTGCTGATCATGCTCGTCGTGATCTCGCCGCTGCTGTCGCTGATCGCGGTCGTCACGGTGCCGCTGTCGATCGTCGTGACGGCGCGGATCGGCAAGCGGTCGCAGAAGCGCTTCGTCGCGCAGTGGAAGCACCTCGGCGCGCTCAACGGTCAGATCGAGGAGGCGTTCACCGGTCACTCGCTCGTCAAGGTGCTCGGCCGGCGCAAGGAGGTCGAGGCGCGCTTCGGCGACAAGAACGCGGAGCTCTACGACGCCAGCTTCCGCGCGCAGTTCATCTCGAGCATCATCATGCCGTCGATCACGTTCGTCGGTAACCTCAACTACGTCGCGATCGCCGTCGTCGGTGGGCTGCGCGTCGCGTCCGGCGCGATGCTGCTCGGCGGCGTGCAGGCGTTCATCCAGTACTCGCGTCAGTTCTCGCAGCAGCTGAGCCAGCTCGCGTCGATGGCGAATGTGCTGCAATCGGGCGTCGCGTCGGCCGAGCGCGTGTTCGAGATGCTCGATACGCCGGACCAGCCGGCCGACGTCGCCGACCAGCACCTGCCAGCGGTTCGCGGCGAGGTGCGCTTCGAGGACGTGTCGTTCCGCTACAAGCCCGAGCAGCCGCTGATCGAGAAGCTGTCGCTCGTCGCGAAGCCGGGCCAGACCGTCGCGATCGTCGGGCCGACCGGTGCCGGCAAGACGACGCTCGTCAATCTGCTGATGCGGTTCTACGAGCTCGCGGGCGGGCGCATCCTGCTCGACGGCGTCGATGTCGCCCACGTGTCGCGCGACGAGCTGCGCTCCAAGATCGGCATGGTGCTGCAAGACACCTGGCTGTTCGGCGGCACGATCCGCGACAACATCGCGTACGGCAACCCGGCCGCGACCGACGAGCAGATCACCGCGGCCGCGCAGGCGACGTACGTCGATCGGTTCGTCCGCCAGCTCCCGCAGGGCTATGCGACGAAGATCGACGAGGAAGCATCCAATCTCTCGGCCGGCGAAAAGCAGCTGATCACGATTGCCAGGGCGTTCCTCGCCGACCCCGCCCTGCTGATCCTCGACGAGGCAACCTCATCCGTCGACACCCGCACCGAAGTTCTCGTCCAGCAAGCGATGGCGGCGCTGCGCAAGGGTCGCACCAGCTTCGTGATCGCGCACCGGCTGTCGACGATCCGGGACGCGGACCTCATCCTGGTGATGCGCGACGGCCAGATCGTCGAGCAAGGCACCCACACGGAGCTGCTCGCCGCGGGTGGGGCCTACGCGGCGCTCCATCAGGCGCTAGACTGAAAGGTATGGCCGTACCGCGCGCTCCTCTGAGACTGGGACGCGCGCTCCGCCACCGCAACTACCGGCTGTTCTTCACGGGCCAGGGCATCTCGCTGATCGGAACCTGGCTGACCCGGTTCGCGACGGTGTGGATGGTCTATCGCCTGACGCACTCGGGCGCGCTGCTCGGCCTCGTCGCGTTCTTCGGCCAGGCGCCGAGCTCGCTGATCGCCCCGATCGCGGGCGTGCTCGTCGATCGCTGGGATCGCCACCGCGTGATCGTCGTGACGCAGATCGCGGCGATGCTGCAGTCGGCTGCGCTCGCGTTCTTCGCGTTCACCGGCCTGATGACCGTATGGCACCTGATGATCCTCGGCGCGGTGCAGGCCGTGATCAACGCGTTCGACATGCCGGCGCGCCAGTCGTTCCTCGGCCAGATGATCGAGGACAAGGCCGACCTGCCGAATGCGATCGCGCTCAACTCGTCGATGGTCAACAGCGCGCGCCTGCTCGGTCCGATCTTCGCCGCCGAGCTCGTCGCGTTCTTCGGCGAGGGCTGGTGCTTCGCGATCGATGCCGCGAGCTACGTCGCCGTGATCATCTCGCTGCTGCTGATGCGCGTGCCGAAGAAACCGGCGAAGCGCCGCGAGGGCCACGTCTGGCACGACATGAAGGAAGGCTGGCGCTACGTCACCGAGGCGCCGCTCGTCCGTGCCGTGTTGCTGTTGCTCGCCGTCACGAGCGTGCTCGGCGGCTCCTACACGACCCTGCTGCCGCTCGTCGCCGGCTCGACGCTCCGCGGCGGCCCGCACACGCTCGGCATCCTGATGGCCTCCGCCGGCTGCGGCGCGCTCGCCGGTGCGCTCTATCTCGCGGCGCGCAGCTCGGTGCTCGGCCTCGGCGGCGTGATCGCGCGCTCGACGCTCGGCCTCGGCGCGGCACTGGTCGCCCTCCGCTTCGCCCCGAACGTGTGGATCGCGGCCCCGCTGCTGTTCATCACGGGCATGAGCTGGATGGTTCAGATGGGCTCGACGAACACGATCATCCAGACCGTCGTCGACACCGACAAGCTCGGCCGCGTGATGAGCCTCTACGCGGTCGCATTCTTCAGCGGGATGCCGGTCGGCGCGCTGATCGAGGGCTGGGTCGCCGACCTCGTCGGCCCGATGAACACGTTCCTGCTCGCGGGAGCGGCCGTGTGCATCGCGGGCCTCGTGTACTGGCGCGCGCTCCCCGCGATCCGCGAGGCGAGCCGCCCGCTCTACATCCGGCTCGGGCTGATCAAGGCCGCCTAATTGGTCGGCGGCGTCGGCAGCGCACCGAGCGCGCTCGTGCAGTAGTCGACGACCAGCTGCGCCGACGCACACACGATCTCGCCCTGGCACGTCCCCGGGACGCAGTGGTTCGTGAACACGCAGGTCGCTCCCGCCGAGCCGCTGCCGAGGCCCTGGCACGTGAAGTCGCTGGAGCACAGCGTCGTCGCCGAGTTGCTACAGGTGCCGTTGCCGCAGTCGCGATCGACGTTGCAGAAGCCATTGCCGGTCTGGCAGCGGCCGAAGCACTGCGAGTCCATGTAGCAGGTCGACGTCGAGTTCGAGCACGTGCCCGGCAAGCACTGGCTCGACTTGCACGATGTATTGCCGGTGCACTTCTGGCCGCCGTCCTTGAGCGCCGTGCACACCGGCGTCGTCTGCGTCGTGTCGCAGAACAGATCCTTCATGCACTGGCTTGTCGACGTACACATCGCGCCCGCGCCGCCGAGCGCCTTGCACGTACCGGCGTTGCAGTAGAGGCCCGATGCGCACCCGAGCGACGTGCACGGCATGTTCGCCGTCGGAAGCGCGGTACAGATCTGGCCCGGCGAGCAGTAGCTGTCCTTGCTCGCGCACTCGTAGCGCGCGTAGCACATGCTGCCGTCCGCGACCTTGCCGACCCAGGCGCTGTCGGCGCATGCGTCGATCCACGGCAGCATCGCGTCGACGCTCGCGCACGTGCCGCTCGGCGCGAGCACGGCGTTCAAGCACGTGTCCATCACCTTGCCGTCGAAGCTGGCGCGGTTGTTCTTGATCGAGTCGGCGAGCTTCGCCGTGCCGCGCTCGCAGCGCTTCGTCAGGTCATCGCGACACTGGGCCTCGGTCCGCGGATCGCTGACGTTGAGGTAGTTCTCGATCTCGCTCTCCGAGCAGCACTGGTACAGGTTGTGACAGGCAACGTCGGCGATCGTGCTGCACACGTTGTCCTTGTTCGTGCTGATCGACACCCCGTCGTCGCCGCCACACGCCACCGCAACCGTCAAGCCAACTACGAGCGCACGTAGTCCACGCATAGGCCCCCCTGATTCCCCATGATGCACGGGGACCGGGGGCGCCGGGTGGCAAAGTCGGTCAAGCCGCGTGAGGCGTCAGTGCGCCACGGTGCTCGCAAATTGTGCGGTCCACCGAGTACGCACCGCCGCCGCGCACGACGAGCGGCAGCGCGAGCGCGAGTGCGAGGAGGTGGTACTCGAACCCCTCTCCGGCCGCCTTGCCGCCCCAGTTCATGAAGAAGCCGTTGGAGAGGTGCGTCGTCACGACCGCGCCGACCATCACCGCCGCCACGCCGAGCGCCGCGAACCGCGACAGCGTACCGGTCAGCAGCGCGAGGCTGCCGAAAAATTCAATCAGGATGATCAGGCCCCCGAGCGCGGCGGGCAGGCCCATCCCGTGGGTGAAGAACCCCATCGTGCCGGACCAGCCGTAGCCGCCGAACCAGCCGAGCAGCTTTTGTGCTCCGTGGGGAAACATCACGGCGCCGAGGACGAGGCGCTGGAGCATGAGCGTGCGAGAGTCGTCTGTCGCGAGGAGCTTCATCATGCGGCCACTGTGGGCCTGGCCCGCGCTTGCGAGAAGTCGGCTCGCTGGAACATGATTGTTCTCCAGAGGGGAACAATCGTGCAATTCGAGAATCTGCCGTCGCTCGCGCTGTTTGCCGAGGTCGCGCGCCTGCGATCGTTCTCGGCGGCCGCGCGCCAGGCCGGCATCGCGAAGTCGGCCGTCAGCAAGCGCATCGCGCGGCTCGAAGACGACCTCGGCGTGCGGCTGTTGCGCCGCTCGACGCGCACCCTCGCGCTGACGGATGAAGGCGTCCGCGTCTACGAGCATTGCGCCGCGATCGTTGCCTCGGCGGCGGCCGCCGAACGCTCGGCGCGCTCCGCGAGCGAGGAGCTGCGCGGCACGATCCGGATCAACGCGCCGGTGACGTTCGCGCACCTGCACCTCGCGCGCGCGCTCGCGCCGTTCCTCGCGAGCCACCCCGGCATCGCGATCGACCTCGCCGCGGATGACCGCTACGTCGATGTCGTCGACAGCGGCTACGACATCATCATCCGCATCGGGCGTCTGCGCGATTCCGGCGTCTACGCGAAGAAGCTCGTCGCCGACCGGCTCGTGATCGTCGCCGCCCCCGACTACCTCGCACGCGCGGGCACTCCGCAGGCGCCCGGCGACCTCGTGCGGCACGACTGCCTGCACTACACGCTCGTGCCGATGGCGCTCGAGTGGCGCTTTCGCGGCGCGAACGGTCAGCCGCTCCACGTCCCGGTGCGCGGCACGCTGACGGCGACCGACGGGGCGGTGCTGCGCGCGGCGGCGATCGCGGGCGTCGGGATCGCCGTGCTGCCCTCGTTCATGGTCGCCGACGATCTCGCGGCCGGCCGGCTCGTCCCACTGCTCGAGCGGTTCCGGCGCGCCGAGATCGGGATCCACGCGATGCTCGCCCATCGCACTGGCACGCCGCGCCGCATCCGCGCGCTGCTCGATCACCTCGTCGAGTACTTCAAGCAGACCCGCGTCTCTGCGCTGTAACAACCGCCCCGCCGCAGGCCCGTGGTATTCCCGGCCCATGCAGCTCCTCCCGACGACGATGGTCGGCTCGTATCCGCGGCCGCTCTGGTTCACGCAGCAGCTCGCGGGGCGCGACGTGCTCGAGGCGTTCAAGGTCGCGTCGCATGCCGAGGCGTTCCATGATGCGACGCGCGTCGTGATCAAGGATCAGGAGGAGGCGGGGCTCGACATTCTCAGCGATGGCCAGATGTGGTTCGACGACTACAACATGGGCATCGGCAGCTTCCTCTGGTACTGGCTCGAGCGCACGAAGGGGTTCTCGTCGGAGAAGCTGCCCCATCCCGCGCGCGGCAAGGCGAAGGGGCGGGATATCTGGGCGCTCGACGAGGCGGGCGGCGTGGCGGTCGAGGGTGCGATCGAGCGCGGGCCGGTGCGGATGGCGCTGATCTACAGCTGGGCGCAGCGACACACGCAGAAGCCGATCAAGGCGTGCGTTGGCGCCGGGCCGGTGCAGCTGTCGACGCTCGCGCACTTTCGCAGCGGGCCGGTGAAGAACCGCTACGACCTGTCGAAGGCGCTCGCGGAGGTGTTCCGGGCGGAGATCAAGGAGCTCGTCGAGGCGGGCTGCAAGCACGTGCAGCTCGAGGACCTGGGGGCGTGGATGCCGCACCTGTCTGGCGACAAGGACTGGGCGTGGGTCAGCGAGACGATCGATCGCACGATGGCGGACATCCCGCAGGGCGTCGAGCGGTCGTGGCACTTCTGCATGGGCAACGCGTGGGGCAACAAGCTCGAAGGCATGACGGCCGGCGGCTATCGCGAGGTGCTGCCGCACTATCACGGCGTCAAGGTCGATGCGTACGTGCTCGACTTCGCGTGCCGCGAGATGGAAGACGCGGATCTGCTGCGCAAGCTGCCGAGCGACAAGAAGGTGCACGTCGGCGTGATCGATGTGCGCACCTTGGAGATCGAGCATCCCGAGCAGGTCGCCGACCGCGTGCGCAAGGTGCTCGCGCACATCGAGCCCGAGCGCGTCACGCTGACGACCGACTGCGGCCTCAAGCAGCTGCCGCGCGTCGTCGCGGTTCAGAAGCTGCGCGCGCTCGCCGAAGGCGCCGCGATCGTCCGCAAGTCACTCCGGCTGTAGCACGAACCAGTGAAACGACCGGTACGGGCCGGTCGCCTGCGTGTGCACCTCGGCCGTCGGCGTTCGCAGC
>JAFAOG010000632.1 GCA_019237945.1 Deltaproteobacteria bacterium
GACGACGCGGATCGCGGCCTCCGACTGACGCGGTCGCAGCGGTTTTGCGATACCGTTCGCACGTGCGCTGTTGGCTCCCGCTCCTGCTCGTCGTCGCCTGTAGCAGCGAAAGCTCGTCTCCCACGGAGCAGCAGAAGCCGGCCGAATCGAAGAAGCGCGCGGGCGTGGTGCCCGAGAAGTTCAAGTGCGACTCGATCGTCGGCAACGATCAACTCTCGCAGATCCTCGGTGGCACGATCCGCCAGATCGACAACTCGATGCCGGTGCCGCGCGGCGTCGCGCAGCCGTGCAACTACGAGGTCACGACACCGAATGGCGCCGAGGGCTGGACGTACGACATCGACTGCCGCGACGGCATGAAGCAGCGCGCCGACGCGCTGTTCGCGCAGTACGCGGCCGACTCGGCGGCGAACGTCGCCGCGTATCACTCGATCGACGCCGGCGTGAAGCCGGCGAAGCCGGACCCCGATGCCGGGCCGCCGCCGCGCGCGCCCGAGGCGTCGTTCGAGGTCGCGGTCGGCGCGAAGGGCCTCGATCATCACGGCCAGGCGATCCTGTTCATCGACGACGATGCGCCGTGCTACGTGCGCGTGGTCGGCAACGATCCGACGAAGCGTCTCGAGCTCGCCAAGGTCATCGCGAAGAACCTGACGTACGTGAACGCTCCGATGACGCCTCGCCCGCTGCCGTGACCGTAACGTGAGTGAACGGCGAGACTTGCTGAGGCTGGCGGCGCCGCTGGCCGCGCAGCAGGTCGGCTTCCAGCTGATGGGCACCGTCGACGCCCTGATCCTGGGGCGGTGGAGCGATGCGGCGCTCGCGGGCGCGGGCGTCGGCAACAACCTGCTGTTCTTCATCGTCTCGATCGCGATGGGCATCGTGATGGGCATCGACTCGATCGTCCCGCAGGCGATCGGCGGCGGACGGCCCGCCGATGCACGGCGCGCGACGGGCGCCGGGATGCGGCTCGCGCTGCTCGTCGGGCTCGTGGCGACGCTTGTCGTGCTGCTGATGCCCGGCGTGCTCGAGCTCGCGCGCGTCACGCCCGACGTGATCGCCGAGGCGCGCCCGTACACGTACATCCGGGCGCTCGGCATCGTGCCGTTCCTGCTCGCCGTCCCGCTGCGCGCGTATCTCGCGGCGCGCACGCACACGCGGCCGCTCGTCGTCGCCGTGATCGCCGGCAACATCATCAACGCCGCGCTCGACGTGGGCCTCGTCTACGGTGCTCACCTCGGCGTGCTCGGCGCGGGCCTCGCGACGCTGCTCGTCCAGATCGGGACCGTCATCGTGTACGCGTTCGCGGTGCGCGCGCTCGATGCGGGCGAGACGCGCGAGACGTCGACGCGCGCCGACCTGTGGGCGATCTTCCGGTTCGGCTGGCCGGTCGGCGGGCAGCTGTTCGTCGAGGTCGGCGTGTTCGGCATCGCGACGGTGCTCGCGGCGCACCTCGGCGAGATCCCCGCCGCGGCGCACTCGATCGCGCTCAACCTCGCGAGCTTCACGTTCTCGTTCGCGCTGGGCGTCGCGAGTGCGACGAGCGTGCGGGTCGGGCACGCGGTCGGCGCCGGCGACCTCGCGCTCGCGCGGCATCGCGGCCTGATCGGGCTGCAGACCGGGCTCGCCGTGATGGCGTGCTTCGCGGCAACATTTCTCGTCGTGCCCGGCATCGTCGCCCACGCGTTCACGAGCTCGGCGCCGGTCGTCGCGGCCACGGTGCCGCTGCTCCAGATCGCGGCGCTGTTCCAGCTCTCCGACGGCACGCAGGCGATCGGAGCCGGCGCGCTGCGCGGCCTCGGGGACACGCACGCGACGTTGTGGGGGAACCTGCTCGGTCACTACGTCGTCGGCTTGCCGATCTCGCTCGCGCTCGGCTTCGGCGCGGCGCTCGGCGCACCGGGCCTGTGGTGGGGACTGTCGGCCGGCCTCACGGTGACCGGCGCGTTCCTGTTCGTGCGGTTCCTCAGAAGTACGAGGCAAAGCCCGCGAGGAAGTGCGGGCTGACCGGGTTGCCCGCGCTCGCACGCAGCGGCAGCGCGACATCGAAGCGCAACAGCTCGCGCGACGTCTGCGGGATCAGCATGCGCACGCCGAGCCCGACGTCCTGATACAGCGTGATCTCGTCGAGCGAGTTCGCCGCACCGCCCAGTTCGTAGAACGCGACGAGACCGAGCCGCAGCACCCACCACGGCAGCGGCTGCGTGCGGGCCTCGAGGATCGTCGAGAACCGTCGCTGGCCGTAGAACGCGTTGATCGGATAGCCGCGCAGGCCGCTGTCGGAGCCGATCGTGTAGTAGGCGTTCTGCGTGTCGTGCCAGCGCGTCTCGAGCGAGGTCGAGAACACGAACCGCGTGATGCCGAGTGGCGGCGAGACGATGCGCCCCGACACCTGCGCGGTGTTGTCGATCGTGTCGTGGTTGTCCGTCGGCTGGATGCGCAGCGACGTCCCCGTCGACGCCGTCGCGTAGCCGGTATCGCCGAGCGGGAACGTCCACGAGCCCGAGATCGAAGGCCGCGTGAACGTGTGCGTCGAGCCGAGCGGCGACAGCGCCTGTGCGAGGCTGACATCGAAGCTCGGTCCGAGCCGCACATCCTCCGCGAGCTCGTACGTGCCGACGTTTCGCAGCGTGCGGTACTTCGGCATGAAGAACGAGTACTCGACGTACGGCTGCGAGATCACCTCGTCGTGCGGGAACACGTCCTTGATGAAGTCCGCGCGCAGCACCGGATCGGTCGAGAAGTTCGGCAGCAGCTCGGGGTGCTGGCTCGCGACCGTGTAGCCGAACGACAGCTGCTGCTTGAGGAACGTGCCCCACTGCCGCACCGCATTCGCGCCGATCGACCACGTCTTGTAGCGGAACTCGCGCGCGATTGTCTCGACCTCCGGCGTGTTCGGATCGTCGAAGCTGCGGATGCCGGTGCCGAAGTAGCTCCGCGCGATCGCGTTCGAGAACGAGAACGAGCCACCGCCGCCCCACTCCGTCGCGAGCGACCACAGCGGCCGCGTCAACGACACCGTCGCGTCGCGCCCCTCGTGGCGAAAGCCGCCGCCGTCTTCCCAGCCCTTCGGATCGCCGGTCGGCGTGTGATCGCCGCGCGGCGACACGACATCGAGCGACTGCCGCGTGACGATCTCGTCGATGCGTGCGCGGAAGTCGAGGTGCTTGCCGAGGAAGTTCTTGTCGATGAACAACGGACCGACCGCGAGCGAGCCCTGATCCATCAACGCCGCGGCCGACAGCACGTTGCGATGCCCGAGGAAGTTGTTCTCCGAGATCGAGATCGACAGGTTCGTCAGCGAGCCCTGCTGGTACGTGTACTGCGTGTTGAACCGCAAGCTCCACACGTCGCGCGTGACGACGAGCAGGTCGACCTTGCCCGTCTCGCTCGACTTGATCGGCAGCAGCGCGACGACGCTCGAGTACAGCGGATCGCGCAGGATGCGCCCCGCCTCGGCGACCTTGTCGTCATCCCACACATCGCCCGAGGCGATCGGCAGCTCGTCGCGAACCGCCTTCTCGCGCGTCGTGAAGTGGATGAAGTTGAAGAACCGGAGCCAGTTCGCCTCGGCGAACACGTTCTCGTTGTAGACGATGACGTGCGCGATCGGCTTGCCCCACGGCTGGGGCTCGATCACGAGACCGCGCGCCTCGAGCGCCCGCGCGACGCTCTGCCGCTCGAGCGAGCTGAACGTGCCGATCCAGTCGCACTTGGGATCATGCGCCTCGCACAGCTTCGCGGCCGCGACCCGCTGCTCGGAGGCGTTCAGCGCAGCCGGAGGCACGACCGCCGGCGGCGGAGGCTCGACGGGCTTGGGTGGAGGCTCGGGCGCGGGCGTCGGCGAGATGTCGACGTCGCTCCCCGATCCGGTCCCCGCGGGCGCCGGCGCGGGCGGCTCGGGCGGCGGCGCCGGTTGCGCGAACGCGCGCGTGCTCGCGATCAGCAGACCAGCGAGCAACAGACGACGCACGCTCCGAATCTACCCTACGGAGTCGGGCGCCACGCCCCACGTCACGCGCGGATTCTTCGCGAGATCATGCACGAGCGTGACGCGCGTCAACCCCGCCGCTTCGAACCGTGTGCGAACCGCCTCGGCCTGGTCGAAGCCGTGCTCGACGACCAGTACCCCTCCGGGTACCAGGTGCTCGCGCGCCCGCGCGCAGATCCGATCGTAGAACGCCAGGCCGTCCGCCCCGCCGTCGAGCGCGATTCGCGGCTCGCGCTGGACCTCGGCATCGAGTGTCGGGATCACCGCGCTCGCGATGTACGGCGGGTTCGCCGTGATCAGATCGAACGTCTCGCCGCGCACCGCCTCCCACAGATCACCGTGCCGGACCTCGACGCGCTCGGCGAACCCGTTGCGCTCGACGTTGCGCCGCGCGAGCGCGACCGCCGCCTCGCTGACATCGGTCGCGACGACCGTCGCCGCCGGCAGCTCCTTGGCCAGCGCGAGCGCGATCGCTCCCGAGCCGGTGCACAGGTCGAGCACGCGACACGGCGCCTTGCGATCGGCGCGCGCGGCCCGCGCGACCTCGACGACGGTCTCCGTATCGGCGCGCGGCACGAGCACGCTCGCATCGACGTGCAGCGGCATCCCCCAGAACTCGTGCTCGCTGACGAGGTACGCGACCGGCTCGCCCGCGAGCCGCCGCTTGATCAGCTCGCGATAGCCGGCGAGCTCGCCCTCCGCGAGCGGCTTATCGAAGCCCGTATAGAGCTGCGTGCGCGTGCACCCGAGCACGTGCGCGAGCAGGACCTGCGCCTCGAGCCGCGCGGCGCTGATGCCCGCCTCGGTGAAGCGCTTCGTCGTCCAGTCGAGGACAGCCAGGGTGGTCCAGGTCGCCAACAGCTTCGTATAGCACTAGCCCACGACGACGAGGTCGGCGTGGTTGATCCCGGTCGGCCCGGTGATCACCAGCGCGCCGGCGGCCGCGAGCACGGTCCCGGCGTCCCGGCGCTCGAGCGCGGTGCGTGCCTGCGCGTCGCCGATCGCGTCCCACGTATCGCCGTCGACGAATGCGCCGGCCGGCGCGGGTCGGCCGCGCGGTGGCGGCCCGTCGATGCCATCGCTGCCGATGCAGAACGCGCTGCGGTCGCTGCCGCGCAGCTGTTCGGCGAGCAGCAAGGCGAGGTGCTGCATGCGGCCGCCTTCGCCGTGGTCGTCCGGGATGCGCAGCGTCGGCTCGCCCCAGTGGATGCCGCTCGGAAGGTGCGGCGCCAGGTTGCGAACGTCGCCTGCGAGTGGATCGCGATGGAACGTGAGCCTGACACCCGCCGCTGCGAACGCCGCATGCGCCGCGGTCGCGAACGAGAGCATCGGCGCGATCACCTCGGCCTGCTTCCGTGCCCCCGGGTAGGTCGGGCCCGAGCCGATCACGCCGAGATCGTCGCCGATGACGTCGCTGACCGCGAGCGTGATGATCGGCGCCTTGGAGTAATTCGCGAGGCGGCCGGCCTTGATCGCCGACATCGAGCTGCGCACGCGGTTGAGCTCCGCGATCGGCATGCCGTCGCGCATCGCCGCCTCGACGCGGCTGCGATATTCCGCGAGCGTGTAGTCGCCGCTGAGCACCTCGATCAGCGCCGACGCGCCGCCGCTGATCAGCACGAGCACGAGGTCCTCGAAGCCCGCCTCGTAGACGAGGTCGCGCACGGCGGCGCCGGCCTCGAGGCTGGTGGCGTCGACGAACGGATGCCCGCCCGTGCGCGCGGTCCAGCCGAGCGGCAGCGGCTTGCCGTCGAGCTGCGGCGCGACGCAGATGCCGCGCACGACCGGTCCCGCGCCGCGCGCCATCGCGAGCGCCGCCTTGCCGACCGCGACGCCGAGCATCGCGCGCTGCGGCGGCACGCGTGTCATCGCCTGGCGCACGAGGCGCTCGGGATCGCAGGCGGCAACCGCCGCGCGATACGCCGCCTCGCACGTCGCGCGCGCGATCACAGGGTCGCCAGCACGCGGTTGATCCGGTCGATTCCCTCGTCGAGGCGCTCCTCGGCGACGCCGGTGAAGCACAGGCGCGCGTGCGAGCCGCAGGCATCGCCGAACGCCCAGCCCGGCGCGAGCAGCACGCCCGCGGCCGCGATCTTCTCGAGCACCGGCATGCAGTCCGCCCCCCACCGCGAGAAGTCGACCCACAGATACGCGCCGCCGGGCGGCCGGTCGGCGGGTGCATGCAGGCGCGCGCGGGCGCGATCGCGAGCGGCGCGGTAACGGGCGCGCGCACCGGTGAGGAACGCGTCGCCATCGCGCAGGGCGGCAAGCGCGGCGCGCTGCATCGCGACCGGTACGTTGTAGACGGAGTGATTGACAAGCTTGCGGATCGCGGCGATCGCGGCGTCGGGGCCGAGCGCGTAGCCGACGCGGAGGCCGGCCTGCGCGTACGACTTGGCGAACGAGAACACGGTGATCGTGCGCTCGGGCGCGAGCGTCGCGAGCGAGACGTGCTCGGCGTCGTAGCCGTAGTCCTCGTAGACCTCGTCGGAGAGGATCCACAGATCGTGCGCGCAGGCGGTCGCGACGATGCGCTCGCGCGCGGCCGCGTCGAGCATCGCGCCGTCGGGGTTGTTCGGCGTCGCGACGTAGATCGCGGCGGTGCGCGGCGTGACCGCAATGTCGCCCCAAAACGGAACCTCGACCGGCACGACGTCGTGCGCGAGCGCGATGCCCTTGATCAGCGGCCAGTGCGGCGTCAGCAAGACGAGCTCGTCGCCGCGATCGCACAGCGCCTGTACCGCGCACGACAGCGCGTGCGTCGCACCGACCGCGATCTGCACGCCCGCCGCCGTCACGTCGATGCCGTTCTTCGTGCGCGCCTTGGTGACCAGCGCCTCGACGAGCGGCGCCCAGCCACCGGGCGCACCGTACGCGTAGAGGTCGGCAGGATCGGTCCACGGAACATCGGGCAGCGCCGCCGGCGGCGACAGATGGGTGTCGCCGATCTGCAGCGGGATGACGTCGCCTTCAAAGCGCGCCAGGTGCTCGCGCAGCCGGGCGAAGATCGATGCGGGCACGGCGTTGCCGGCCGTCGACAGCGAGGGAAAGCGCGCCACGCGGTGAAGCTACCACCGCCGGGGGCTGTGATAGCGTGCGCGCGTGCATCCCGAGAGGCGGTTAGGTCTCGAGCTCGTGCTCGTGGTCCTCGTGTCGCTCGCGGTGCTCGTGCCCGGGATCACGCGGTACTCGCTCGTCGATCCGTGGGAGACGCACTACGGCGAGGTCGCGCGGATGATGTTGCAGGAGCACGACCTCGTGCACCTCGACTGGCCGCAGGACGGCGAGGGCTTCCGCAGCAAGCCGGTGCTGACGTTCTGGATGATGGCGGCGGGCATGAAGGCGGTCGGGCTCGCGGCCGACGGCGGCTACTCGGGCGAGATGGAGCACGACGCGCGCACGATGGTCGCGATCCGGCTGCCGTTCATCCTGTCGGGCGTGCTCGGCCTCGTGCTCGTGTGGTGGATGCTCGCGGCGCTCGTCAGCCGGCGCGTCGCGTGGCTGTCGCTGCTCGTGATCGGCTCGACGCCATTCTTCTGCCTGATCGCGCGCCAGGGGATCCCCGACATGCCGCTGTGCGCGACCGTGATGGGCGCGATCGCGATGTTCATCATGGCGATGGAGGACGATCGCCTCGCGAGCCGGCGCGCGGTGTGGACGATGCTCGGCGTGTGCGGCGGGATCGTCGTCGTGCAGGCGCTGTACTACGCGGTGTACTTCGCGCTGCGGCCGAACATCGCGCTGCGCGTGTTCCCCAATCCGGCGATCTTCTTCCCGACGTTCATGGGCGTGATGCTCGCGCTGCTCGCGAGCCCGATCTGGTACTGGGTCGGCGTCGCGCTGACCGGGCCGGCACGCGTGCTCGTGTTCCCGATCGTGTGGGCGTTCGGCGGCGGCTGGCCCGAGACCGCGCGCGTCGCGGAGACGCTGTGCCGGATGAAGCCGCTGACGACGATGCGCCAGGTCTACATGCTGTGGGCGTGGGCGCTGCTCGGCGTGTCGATCCTCGCGAAGGGGCCGCCCGGCGTGACGGTCGTCGTCGGCGTCGCGCTGTTCTACGTGACGCTGCTGTGGCGGTGGCGCGACCTGTACGAGGGCGCGTTCGAGCTCAAGCGTGGCGTGTTGTTGATGGTCGTGATCTTCCTGCCATGGCACCTCGGCATGTGGCTCAAGGAAGGCGTGCGGTTCATCGACGAGTACCTGTTCACGCACATCCTGAACCGCGCCGCCGCCGATCCCGACAAGTCGCTCGGCACGTTCGAGTACTACACGTCGCAGATCGGCCACGGCATGTGGCTGTGGGCCGCGCTGCTGCCGCCCGCGATCGCGGCGACGCTGTTGCGCGCGCAAACGGCAACGCGCGAGGGCCGCGTTCGCTTCACGATCGGCCTGTGGGCGATCAGCGGCGTCGCCGTGTTCTGCCTCGTGCAGACGAAGTTCCACCACTACATCCTTCCGGTCGTCCCCGCGTTCGGGATCCTGATCGCGTTCTTCCTCGACGATGTCATCGCGCGCCGCGACCGCCTGCATCCGCTGTGGGCCGTGCTCGGCATCGGCATCGTGCTGCTCGTGACGCGCGATCTGATGTGGGAGCCCGATCGATGGATCGAGCTGTTCACGTTCCGCTACGACCGCCCGTGGCCCACCGGCGAGCCGTGGTCGATCGATCCGAGCGATGGATTCCTCGCACTCGGCATCGTCGCGAGCGTCGCGCTCGCGGCAGCGGCGATGTGGCGGCGCGCGGGCATCATCGCGCTCGCGGCCGCGGCGCTCGCGATCTGCACGTGGGCGCTCCAGGTCTACATGCCGATCGCCGGCGAGCACTGGGGGATGCGCGACGCGATCCACGAGTACTACGAGCAGCGCACGATCTACGGCGAGAAGCTCGTCTACTTCGGCGCCGGCGAGGTCTACGACGACTGGGACGCGGCGGGCACGACCTGGACGTTCGAGACGTTCATTCCCGACGACCTCCCGATCGGCCAGCCGATGACGCTGACCGTCCAGCTGAACAAGCCGAACGACGAGCGCGTGATGGAGCAGTCGCTCGCGCTCGCGTGCACGGTCACCCACATCGGCGATCACAGCGTGACGGTCACGCTCTCGCCCGACGAGCGGCGCAAGCTCGATCCATGGATCGCGCGCGGCAAGGCCAAGGGCGAGCGCGGTCGCCCACCGATCCGCGCCGTCGACGCCGATCGCCTGATCGCGTGGCAGCTCTACTGGCGCGGCGAGAACTTCTGGAGCGGCGAGGAGATCTACGCGTGGCTGCCGGAGATGAAGACGGCGTTCACGAAGACCGACAACGTCGACTTCCTCAAGTACCTCAACGATCACACGCGCACGCCACTCGGCCGCCGCTACTTCCTGATCACGGAGGCCGGGCGCGCGACGAGCGTGCGCTCGATGCTGCCGACGCAGCGTGCGAAGGACTCGTTCGAGGTGATCGACACCACGTCGAACAAGTTCACGCTCGTCGCGTTCACGCTGTAAACTGACGAGGAATGCGCGTCGGCGCCGCCATACTGGTACTCGCTGCCTGCGGCGGCGGCTCGCCGCCCGAGATCCACGGGCTCGGCGATCAGGTGGCGACCGTCGGCAGCGAGCTCGTCGTGATGATCGACGCGAGCGACCAGTCCGGCCAGCGCATCGAGTACGGCGTCCACGCCGACATCTCGCTGCAACGCACCGCGATGATGACGACCGCGCCGAGCGGCATGGGCATCTTCCGCTGGACGCCGCTCGCCGAGCAGATCGGCAGCCACACGTTCGACTTCACCGCGACCGACTCCAACGGCACGACGACGGTCACGATCCAGATCGACGTGAAAGCGGCCGTCGGCGCGGCCCCGATCTTCCGCCAGCCACTCGGCACCGGCACCGTGCTGAACCTCGCGCAGAACCCGTGCGCCGACGTCGACATCCTCGTCGAGGACCAGGACAGCGTCACGGTGACGATCGCGCAGGAAGACCCCGTGATCGCGGGCGCGACGCTGATGATCGTCGATGGCCTCTCCGCCAAATGGCACTGGTGTCCGACGCCGCAGCAGGTCTCGGCGAGCAACCGCTACACGCTCGTGCTGTCGGCCAACGACGGCGACAACCCCAAGACGATCAAGAACTACGTCCTCGTCCTCGGCAGCGGCACCACCCAGCAAGGGCACCTCGTGATCAACGAGGTCGACTACGACATGGTCGGCACCGACAACGCCGAGTACATCGAGATCAAGAACGCGGGCACGGCCAGTGCAAACCTCGCCGGCCTGCGGGTCGCACTCGTCAACGGCGCGAACAGCCAGCAGTACGATTCGATCGATCTCTCGCCGGCCGCGACGCTCGGCCCGGGCGAGTACCTCGTGATCGCGGGCGCGGGCGTCACCGTGCCGCCGAGCGCGAAGAAGCTCGATCCGGTGTGGAGCGTCGATCAGATCCAGAACGGCGCGCCCGACGGCATGGCGATCGTCGACCCGGTCACGCAGACGGTCATCGACGCGCTCAGCTACGAGGGCTCGATCACGGCCGCCACCCTGCCCGACTTCACGAGCCCCGTGAATCTCGTCGAGGGAACGGTGCTGCCGGCGAGCGTCTCCGACTCGAACACGGTCGAGCGCTCGCTGTGCCGCAAGCCCGACGGCACGGACACCGACAACGCCGCGACCGACTGGTCGCTGTGCACGACGCTGACGCCGGGCACTGCGAACTAGGGGCTGTCCCTATTTGGATCGCCGGCTGCGACCGTCGCGGCGCGGGCATCTCGAGCCGTACGTCCGGTTCTCGAGCGTCCGTTACCACCAGTAGCGGCCGCTCTCCGCTTCCGGGCGTGCGGCTCGATCTGCGCCACGCCGCTCGGTCTCGCTCGGCGCTTCAAATAGGGACAGCCCCTAGAACGTCGTCGACCAGCCGACCTGCGCGCCATCGCGCGTCGGCACGATCGCGACGCCGTGCTCCTCGCTCGCGCCGCCGGTGATGTAGAGCACCGCGCCCGCGATGATCGCCGCGCCGCCCGCGATGCCGAGGCCCCACGCGAGCTTGTTGTCGCGCTCGCCATCGGACTGCAGCCCCTTCGCCGTGTCGTCGAACGTGTGGGTCATTGCGACGTACTTCTGCACGTCGTCGGCCTTGCCCTTGCTCTGCAGCGCGAAGAACACCGCGCCACCCTCGAGCACGACGCCGCCGATGCCGATGATCATTCCCAGCCCGCGATGCCCGCTGCTCGCCTCGGCGGGCGCGGGTGGCGGCGGGGCGACGGGCGTTGGCTCCGCCGGCTTCGTCTCGACCGGCTTCGTCTCCACCGGCTTGGTCTCCGTCGTCGTGGTCGTCGTGATCGCGGGCTTCGTATCCGTCGGCTTCGTGTCGGTCGGCTTGGTATCCGTCGGTTTGGTGTCCGTCGGCTTGCCGCTCTTGCACGCGGCAACGGCCTGATCGAGCTCGTCCTGGTTCTTCGGGTTCGGCTCGGCCTCGGTGTAGTTGTCGTAGAACGTCATCGCCTGCGTGCAGTCGCCGCTGAGCCGGTACGCCTGGCCGATGTTGAACAGCAGCAGCGGCTTCTTGCTGATCAGATACGCCTGCTTCCACGCATCGATCGCCTGCGTGTACTCGGCAACCTGGTAGTGACGCAGGCCCTCGTCGTAGAGCTGCTTCGCCTTCGCCTTGTCGTCCGCAAGTGAGGGCGTGCTCGCGAGCAGCACACACATCCCCAACATCCAGCTGCGCATGGGACGATTGTAACGCGTTACGATAGTCGTGGTGTACAGGGCGCTCGTCGCAACGCTGTTCGTCGGCTGTTATTCACCGCGCTACGACAACTGCACGATCCGGTGTGGCACCACGGGCTGCCCGAGTGGTTACCAGTGCGATACGCAGGCGGGCATGTGCTCGCTTGCCGGCACGACGTGCAGCGGCGCCGGCGACGCGAGCCACGACTCGCACGCGGGCAGCGACGCCGCGACCTCGCCCGGCGACGCCTCGCTCGCGAGCTGCACGTACTTCCAGCACCTCGCGTCCGAGGTCGAAGGCATGAACCTCGTCGTTCCGACCCCAACGTTTGGCGTCTCCGCCGGCGACATGATCGTCGTCGCGATCAGCGCGCACATGCCGCCGGGCGTCGGGTTCGGCGACATCAGCGATGATGGCAACAACACGTACATCGAGGCCGTGACCGAGATATCCGGCAACCAGCTGTCCGCGATCTATTACGTTCCGGCGTCGACCGACGTCGTGAACAACGTCAGCCTCCACTACTCGGCGACCGTCGGCCAGGTCGCCGACCTCATCACGTTCCACTGCACCGGCGGCATCCGGCCGGCCGTCGTCGCGACGTCCTCGAGTCACGGCGTCGGCGGGGCGGCGACGGCGGGCCAGCTGGCGCTCGCGGCCCCACGGCTCGTCGTGTCGAGCGCGATGACCGACAACCTCAACAACGCGTGGCTCGTCGACAACACGACGATCCCGCAACATCAGATCCTCGACAGCTCGTTCATGGAGAACGGCACGAACATCGACACGACGTTCGCCGACGCCCAAGGGCCGATCGGCGCCGGCACCACCATCGTGCCGTATCAGGGCGCGCAGGGCGGCGTCGCGTGGATCGGAACGGCGGCCGCGTTCAACATCGCGCCCTGACTCAGTCCGCGAACGGGTCGTGGACCGTGTTGATCGACTTCTTCTTGAGCTCGACCGCGAGGGCCTTCTTGCCACCCGCGTCGACGCGCACCATCTGCTCGAACGGCTTGTGACCGGGCGCCTGCACGCGCACGCGGTGCTCCCCCGGTGCGAGCTCGAGCGACGCCTGCGCGACCTCGGAGGCGACGAGCTTGCCGTCGACGAACACGCTCGCGCGCGGTGCACCGGTGATCGCGATCGAGACTGCGCCGAGCTTGCCGTGCTTGGGCTCGACCGGCTTCGTATCGACCGGCTTCGTATCGACCGGCTTCGTGTCGACCGGTTTCGTATCGACCGGCTTCGTATCGACCGGCTTCGTGTCGACCGGCTTCGTGTCGACCGGCTTCGTGTCGACCGGCTTCGTATCGACAGGCTTGGTATCGACCGGCTTCGTGTCGGCCGGCTTCGTGTCGGCCGGCTTCGGTTCGACCGGCTGCGTCTGCATCGCCTGCGCGCTGCCGCCGGCGGACGCGACCTCCGGCTTCTTCTCCGACGAGCGGCCGAGCACGACGAAT
>JAFAOG010000375.1 GCA_019237945.1 Deltaproteobacteria bacterium
GACCTCGTCGTCGATCAGCGCACGGCCGAGACCACCGAGAAGATGACGGAGAACTCGCTGCGCTCGGTCGCGATCGCCGACGACCTCCGCTACCAGGCCTATCGTCTCTCGACCGCGAACCTCACGCCCGACCAGATCGCCTCGATCGCCGAGCAGATCGACGCCGACGCCCGCGCGTACGACCCGCTCGTCACCACACCCACCGAGAGCCGCGAGTTCGATCGCCTCCAGTCGATGCTCGCCCATCTCCGCCACGAGCAGCCGATCCCGACCTCCGGCTCCTCCGCGACCCTGATCTCCGAGATCGAGACATCGATCGCCCGCCTCGTCACGATCAATCAAGCCGAGGCCCGCCGCGACGCCGCGACGATCGGCGATGCCCACCGCGGCGGCCTCGTGATCGACGCGATCGTCGGCGGCGTCACGATCATCCTCGCCGGCCTGGTCGCCCTCGTCCTCCTCCGCGCCCTCTCGCGCCAGCGCGCCCTCCTGCGCGTCCACCTCGCGTCCCTGGGCGAGCGCAACCGCGAGCTCAACGCGTTCGCCGCCCGCACCGCGCACGACCTCAAGGGCCCGCTCTCGCCGCTCAAGGGCTACGCCGACCTCCTCTCGCTGCGAGAGGAACCCGAGGTCCGCGAGATCGCGCGCCGCATCCAGCGCGCCTCCGAGCGCATGACCGGCATCATCGAGGATCTGCTCGAGCTCTCCGTCCACGGCAAGCCGGTCCCGGGCAAGGTCACCGTCACCCCGGTCGTCCTCGAGCTGCTCGACGAGCTGCGCGCCGAGCTCCGAGACGTCGAGGTCAAGCTCGAGCTGGGCGACTGCACGACCGCCTGCTCCGCCAACGTCCTCGCCCAGATCCTGCGCAACGTGATCGTCAACGCGGCCAAGTACCGCTCGCCGTCGCGCCAGCTCCTGCTCCGCATCACCGCCCGCATCGCGGACAACATGGTCGAGCTGACGATCACGGACAACGGCATCGGCATGGACGCCGACACCGCCGCCCACGCATTCGAGCCGCTCTACCGCGCGCCAGGCGCGTCATCCCCGGGCCACGGCCTCGGCCTCGCGATCGTGCGCCGCACGGTGCAGGCGGTCGGCGGCACGGTCGCCCTCACGTCGACGAAGGGCGAAGGCACGCAGATCACGGTGCGCGTCCCCGCCGCCTGATACGCGCCGCGCCGCGCCGCTGGCAGGCCTGGCCACCCGCGCGCCGCGCCGCGGCCGGCGCAGACCAGGCGCCGCGCCCGCGCGCACCCGCTCATGCACGGGCAGCTGTCCGCGCGCTCGGCACTTCGTGAATGCTGATCGGCCCGCCTCCGCGGCGCCAGCCCTCGCGCAACAGCCACGTCTGCGGATACGACGTCAGCATCGGCTCGTACGTCTCACGCGTCTTCCACGCAAACGGCGAGTCACCGCGCTCTTCCCACCCGCCGAACGCCCAGCCCGACGAGAACGGATCGATCAGCCACCCGGCCGCGAGCTCGCGCTGGTCCTCGCGGTGCTTGCGCCAGTTGTTCAGCACGTAGCACAGCGCGTTCCGCGCCTGCCGCGGCGTCGAGATGATCTCCTGGTGGTAGCGGTCGGGGAACACGCTGCCCTTGCGCCGGCCGTCAGTCCACGCGCGCGTCTTCGCGTTCCACCAGCGCTGCGGACCCCGCGCCGCGCGATTCGCCCACCAGCCGTCCTTCGAACGCCCGGCCGAGACGGCGACGTTGATGTGCTTCGCAGCGCTGATCTGGAACGCCTGCATACCGCGCGCGAGCGCCATCCGATCATCCGCCTCGACAAGCAAATGCAGGTGGTTGTGCTGGATGCTCAGGTGCACGATCCGACAGCTCGGCCGCTCCGCCATCGCGATCGTCGCCCAACGCACCGCGCGAAACACATCGCGCGTCCGCATCCGCTCCAGCTCGTCGGTGATGCGAATCGTGACGTGGACGGCCTGGTTCGGCCCGAGCGTACGCCGCACCTTGTGCCGCTCGCTCGAGCGCGGTCCCTTGGGCGGCCGCCCGAGCTTCACGCCCGCCCGGCGCCTGCGACGCCAGTTCGGATCGCCGCGGCGCTGGCCGTTCTTGTCGCCGAAGTACAGCGACTGCTGAACGTGTCGTTTGCGCGCGCGACCCATGGGGACGTGTTACCACGGTTGAGAGTAATTTCGCCGATATCTATCGTCATTAATTGTATTGGTGACCAAACTCCTCATGTGACGATGCAAACTCGTAACACGAGATAACGTGAGCCGTGGCAGTGAGCGCTCCGCGGTTGCGCAGTTTGGCTCGCGCTCTACCGCCACCGCTCGCGCTTGCCGCTCTTCTCTCCCCCCTTTTTTTGATCTCCGGACCGGAGCGCTCGCTCGAGCGTCAGGCGCTGTTGAGCTTGTGAGCGGGCGCGCTCGCGGCGAACCGCGCGTTTGACACGCAGTGCATGGCGCGGCCGGTCACAAATCAACCAGCGCCACCTCGCGTTCTGCAGAGCGATCGGTCGAGCGCCCGGGGTAGTGGCCAGGCGGTGCGACTGCTCCGCTGCGACCGAGGCGCGCGGTCGCCGGTCACTACGCAGAGCAACTTCGCTCGCTACGCGGGACCGCCCAGCACCTGGCGGCAGATCGAGTGCCAGACGCGGATCGACATCACCTGCACGTTCGATGGATCGACAGGCGCTTCGCGCGGATCCAACCCCGTCAGGGCCGGCGGCGGCGCGACTGCGTAGCACTCGTGCGGTCCCGGGCGCTTGCCTGCATCATGCATCGCGTAGACGAGCTTCGAGCCGAGCATCGCCTCCTGCCAGATCGGATCGTTCATCTTCGCGTCGAAGTCGCCGCGTGAGCTCGCGATCGTCTCGACCTGGCCGAACGCCGCGCGGACCAGGAGGTCGTCCCACGTCAGGCGCACGTCGTCACGAGCTTGACCAGCGCGATCACGACCAGCGCGAGCAGCACGAACGGCATCGGCTTCTTCTTCTGCGACGGCAGCGGGATCAACTTCACGACCACCGTCGTCTCCTTGCCGCGCAGCTCGATCAGCTTGCGGTACGGGAAGTAGCCGGGCGCCGTCACGGCGACCGAGGCGAAGCCGTGCGACTCGGTCAGCGTCAGGCTGTCGCCGGAGACCGGCTGGCCCGCCACGACGATCTTCGCGGCGATGCCGTCGGGCTCGACCTTGACCGTGACCGTGTGCGCGCTCACCGGGGCAGGGTACTACCGAGGCGCAAGGAAGTCGCTTCGCGTCCGCGGGGATGGGATCGTGCCGGCCATGAAGGTCACTCTCGTCATGTTCGCGCTCGCCACGACGACGGCCGCTTACGCGGAGCCCGCGCCCGTTCACAAGGGGTTCGTCGAGGGCGGGGCCGGCTGGGGGTATGCGATGAGCAACGTGCAGTTCCTCGAGGTCAACAACGGGACGTTGCTCGCGCCGCCGCACGCGTCTGGTTTCGAGCTCGATGTCGCGGGCGGCTACGAGCTGGTGCCGGGCATCTCGATCATCGGCGACCTCCAGCATGCCAGCGCGACCTCGATCCAGGGCAGCGGCGGCAACGGAGCCACCGTGCAGTACTCGTCCTCGTACAACAGTCTGACCGTCGGCGTGCGTACGGCGCACGCGGTCGGCTCGGGCGAGCTCTATGCTGACTTCGCGATCGGCGCGGCGTTTCCGTTCGACACCCACGCCGATGGCACGTTCGGTGGCGGCGGAGGTGGCGGCGGCGGGACGGCCCACCTCACGGTCGGCTATAACTCCGGCTTCGGCGGCCGCGGCGAGATGGGCTACCACTTCACGCTCAACGATCGGATGTATCTCGGCGCGGGGCTTCGTCTCGAGGCGTTCTCGACGGACAACGTCGGCCGCACGCGCGTGCGCGTCGATCAGAACGGCCAGACCACCACCGAGACGTACACGACCGATCCGACCGGGCAGGGACCCACTCCGTCGGCGCTGTCGGTGCAGGACCTGCGGCTGCGGATCTCGTTCGGGTACCGGTTCTGATCACTCCGCGGTCGCGCGCGGGACGTCCGGGCCGACGTCCTTGCCGCGGCGGCGGTGGAACCACTGGCGGGCGACGCCGGCCCAGTAGTACGAGACCGGCAGGACGATCAGCGTGAGGAGCGCGGACGAGATCGTGCCGCCGACGACGACGACCGCGATCGGGCGCTGCGTCTCGGAGCCGATCGCGTGCGACATCGCGGCGGGCAGGAGGCCGAGCGAGGCGAGCAGCGCGGTCATCAGGATCGCGCGCAGGCGTTCGCGGGCGCCCTCGATCGTTGCGGTCCACAGGTCCTGGCCGCGGTCGAGGCGCGCGCGGATCGCGCTGACGACGAGCACGCCGTTGAGGACGGCCTGACCGAGCAGCGCGATGAAGCCGACGGCGGCGGAGACCGAGAGCGTCATGCCGGCCATGCCGAGGGCGACCAGGCCGCCGAGCAGGGCGACGGGCATGTTGAGCAGGATGATCGTCGCGTCCCAGACCGTGCCGAAGGCGGAGAACAGCAGCAGGAACGTGAGCAGGATGCTCAGGGGCAAGACGAGCGAGAGGCGCTTCATCGCGCGCTGCTGGTTCTCGAACTCGCCGCCCCACAGCAGGTCGTAGCCGACCGGCAGCTTGACGTGCTCGGCGACGCGTTGCTGCGCCTCCGCGATGAACGAGCCGAGGTCGCGGTTGCGTACGTTCATGCGGATGCCGACGTAGCGCTTGCCGTTCTCGCGCGTGATCACGGCGCGCGAGGAGCCGAGGTCGACGTCCGCGAGGGCGCGCACCGGGACGATCGAGCCGTCCTTGAGCGGGACGCGCAGGTTGCGGATCGCCTCGATCGAGTGGCGCGCGGCGAGCGGGAGGCGGACCGTGACGTCGAACCGCTTCTCGGCTTCCCACAGCTCGGAGGCGGTGTGGCCGGAGAGGGCGGTCTCGAGGTAGTCCTGCAGCGAGCCGAGGTCGAGGTCCCAGTGGGTGAGCGCGTCGCGGCGCGGCGTGACGGAGATCGACGGCTGCTCGGAGGCGCGCACGATGCCGAGGTCGGCGACGCCGGCGACCTTACCGATCTCGCCTTCCATCGCCTCGGCGAGCGACTGCAGCTGGGTGAGGTCGTCGCCGTAGATCTTGACCGCAACCTGACCGAACTGACCGGAGATGTTCTCGGCGACGTTGTCGCGGATCGGCTGGCTGAAGTTGTACTCGAGGCCCGGCATGGCCTTGAGGTTCTTGTCCATGATGTCGACGATGTCGTCGAGCGTGTGGATGTTGCTTCGCCACTCGCTCATCGGCTTGAGCTTGACGAACACCTCGAGGTTCGAAGGTAGCGTCGGGTCGGTGCCGTCCTCGGGGCGGCCGAGCTGCGACAGCAATTCGGTGACCTCGGGGATGTCCTTCTTCATCAGCTCGGTGATTCGCGGCGTCAGCTTGCGGCCCTCGGTCAGCGAGATCGGCGCGGGCAGCGTGAACGTGACGTAGAGCGAGCCCTCGTTGAGCTCGGGCAAGAACTCGGTGCCCAGGCGCGGCGCGAGCTGGTAGCCGGCCGCGACGAGGCACAAGGCGGCGACCAGCACGGCGGCCGGGTTGCGCATCGACGCGATCAGCGCCGGGTCGTAGGCCTTGCGCGCGACGCGCAGCACGGGCGACTCGCGCACCTTCTTGTGCCGGCGCAGCGCGAAGAACGAGAGCACCGGTACGAGCGTGAAGCTGACGAGCATCGCGCCGACGAGCGCGGAGACGACCGTGTGGGCCATCGGCGCGAAGATGCGTCCCTCGACGCGCTGGAGCGCGAAGATCGGCAAGTACGCGGCGACGATGATCAACAAGGAGAACAGCGTCGGCCGCGCGACCTCCTTGGCCGCCTGGAAGATCGAGTCGATGCGCCGTTCGGGCGGCATCCGCTGGTACTCGTCGCCCGCGCAGTGGCCGAACACGTGCTCGACGAGGATGACGGCGCCGTCGACGATGATGCCGAAGTCGACCGCGCCCATCGAGAGCAAGTTCGCCGACATGCCGCGCATGTGCAGATAGATGAACGACGCGGCGAGGGAGAGCGGAATCACGAGCGTCACGACGAGCGATGCGCGCAGCGACAACAGGAAGATGAACAGCACGATCGAGACGAGGATCGCGCCCTCCGCGAGGTTGTGGAACACGGTGTGGAGCGTCGTGTCGACGAGGTCGGTGCGATCGTAGAACGGCGAGATGCGGATGCGCAGCGGCCGGAACGTCAGCAGCTCCTTCGCTCCGTTCGTGACAACGACCTCTTCGCCCTTCTGCTTCCACTCGAGCGTCGCGTCCGTGCACACGACCTTCGGATCGACGACCTTGCAGCCGGTGAACGTGCCGAGCGGATGGTTCTGTTGCTGGCCGTTCTCGTCGCTGGTCTGGATGCTGACCTCGCCCTTGGGCGAGACGAGCCAGTTCGGGATGCCCGTCGGCAGCGAGTGCTCGTGCAGCTCGTTGATCCGCTTCCGCAAGGCTTCGAGCACGACGCTCGGGTTTTGCCCGCGGCGCATCAGCACGATGCCCTCGACGGCGTCCTGATTCGCGCCGCGCGTGACGACGCCCTGGCGCGGCTGGTAGCCGACCGTGATCGTCGCGACGTCGCTGACCTTCACCGGCACGCCGGCGTGGTAGCCGACGCGCACCTTGCCGATGTCCTCGAGCGTCTTGAACGTGCCGACGGAGCGGATGACGAACAGCTCGGTGCCGCGCTCGATCGAGCCGCCGCTGGCGTTCTGCGACGCCTTCGACAGCGCGGTGAACAGATCGTCGAGCACGACGCCGTCCTGCGCCATCTTCGTCGGATCGGGCTCGACGTGGATCTCCTTGACGAGCCCGCCGTACGACACGACGTCGGCGACGCCGGGCACGCGCATGATCGCCGGCCGCACGACCCAGTCCTGGACCGTGCGCAGCGTCATCGGATCGGCGCCGTCGCCTTCGAGCGTGTAGCGATAGACCTCGCCGATCGGGGTCGCCAACGGCCCGAGGTCCGGCTCGATGCCCGGCGGCAGGTTCGCGTCGGGGATGCGCTCCATGATCTGCTGGCGCGCGACGAGCGGCTCGACGCCGTCCTCGAACGTCAGCGTGACGAGCGACAGACCGAACAGCGAGATCGAGCGCAGCCGGAACAGCCCGGGCACGCCGTTCAAGGCGCGCTCGAGCGGGATCGAGACGCGGCGCTCGACCTCCTCCGACGGCTGCCCCGGATAGATCGTGATGACCTGGACCTGGGTGTCCGTCGGATCAGGGAACGCCTCGATCGTCAGGTTCGAGTACGAATACCAGCCCGCCGCGGCGACGAACACCGCGAGGATGAACACGAGCAGCCGCGTGTGCAGCGAGCTCTTGACGAGTCCTTCGATCATCAGTTGTCGAGCTGGATCTGGTTATCGAGGAGGATGGCGCCCTGCACGACCACCTGTTCGCCGGGCTCGAGGCCCTCGAGGATCGGCATCTTGCCGCCGCTCGCGGACCCCGCAACGACCGTGCGCTTCTTGAGCGCGCCGGACTTGTCCTTGACGTAGACGTACGTCTGCGCGCCGTCGGACATCACCGCCGACGAAGGCAGCGAGACCTTCGCGGGCGTCGGGTCGAAGAACTTGATCTGCGCGTACGCGTTCGGCCGCAGCGTTCCGGAGAGGTTCGCGAGGCGCACGCGCACGGGCACGGTGTGGCGGTCCGGAACGACGACGGCGGAGACCTGATCGATCTGGCCATCGACCTCGGTCGTGCCGCCGACGATCACCTTCGCCTTGTCGCTGGGCTCCAGCGAGCCGACGTCGTTCTCGAACAGATCGGCGACGACCCACACATCGGAGAGATCCGCGATCGCCATCACCGAGCCGGCGCTCGTATCGACTTCCTGGCCGACCGCGACGTTCTTCTCGACGACGACACCATCGCGTGGCGCGACCACCGTGAACTGCGCATCGCCGCCGCCGACGACCTTGAGCGACGCCAGCTTCTGGTTCGCGAGCTTGACGGCCAGCTCGGCCTCGGTGACTTCCTGCTGCGCGGTGACGAGCTCCTTCGCGGGGAGCGAGCCGGCGTCGACGAGCGCCTTGACGCGATCGAAGTTGATCTTCGCGGTACCGCGCTCGACGTTCGCCTTCTCGAGGTCGGCGCGCAGCTCGGCGAGGTTCGGCGAGCTGACGGTGAACAGCTTGTCGCCGGTCTTCACGTGCTGACCGCGCTCGACCATCGTCGCGGTGACGCGGCCGGCGAGCGGCGAGCCCAGGCGCGACGTGTGCGCCTCGTCGAACACGATGCGCGCGGGGACCGGATCGGTCCAGTGCGGCTGCGCGGGCTCCGCGGGCGCGACCTTGACGACGCTCCACATCGGCGCGTCGTTCGCGAGCGTGACGCTGTCGCTGCCGACGGTCATGCCGGGCGCCGGCACCTCCTTCGGCGGATCGGGGCGCTTGTAATGGCGCGCGAGCACGATGGCGCCGCCTCCGAGCAGCAGCGCGACCACGACGATCGGGGCACGCAGGGCGCGGCCGTTCGGCGGGGCAGGTACAGCGGGTGTTTCTTCAGCGTTCATCGAGCTCTCCTGCCAGCGATGCGCGCGATCTCGTCGTCGAGCCCGAGAGCCTGACGGAGCTGCGCTCGCACGTTGAACAGATCGAAGCGGGTGTCTAGCACCTCGAGGAGCAGGTCGCGATGCGCGCGCTCGACGAGGAGGAGGTCAGCGAGACGAGCCTGGCCGAGGTCGAACGCCTTGCGCGTCTGCGCGATGATCTGCGTCGACTTCGGGATCTCGACCGTCTCGAGCTTCTGCAGCGTCTGCACGAGCGTCTGGCGCTGCGCGACCAGCGCATCGACGACGCCGCGCGCCTCGCGCAAGGTTGCCTGATCCTCGGCGACGATCGCGCGCGCGTTCGCCCGCGCCGCGGCCTCGTCGTGCGTGCCGGTATCGAACAGCGCGATCGGGAAGCCGACGGTGACGGCGATCGTCTGCGGCAGCCCGCCGCCGTACGCGTAGCGATCGTACGTGTACGAGACGCCGAGCGTCGGATCGGGGATGCGGCGGTTGTGGGCGAGCAGCGCGTCGTTGCCGAGGGCCTGCGCCTCGAGCTTGGTCGCCTGGCGCGCCGGCCGGTCCTCGATCGCCTTCTGCGGCTCGGGGAGCGCGTCGGGCAGGGGCGCGCCAGCATCGAGCGCGGCGGCGTCGAGGCCCGCGGGCGAGCACGGGACGTAGAGCGTCGCGCTGCACGCGGCGACCGCGCTCGACAGCTCGGCCTCGGCCCGACCGAGCTGCAGCTCGAGCTCCTCGGTGTCGAGCTCGATGCGACCGAACTCGAGCGCGGACAGGTCCTTGTTGTCGAGCCGGATCTTCTCGAGTGCCTGCAGCTGGCGCGCGGCCTCGAGGTTCTGCGCGACGACATCGCGGCGCGACGCGACATACGCGAGCTTGCCGAGCGTCGCCGTCGCATCGCCGAGCCGTGCGCCGAGCGCACCGATCGCGACCTGACCGGCCTCTTGTGCGCGCAGCTGCGCGGCGGCCTTGCGCGGACCGCGCTTGCCGATCTCGACGAGCTCACCGACGCCGACCGAGAAGTTCGCGGTCTGCGAGAAGCTGGTCGGCCCGACCGCCATCATCGGCGGGTACTTGTTCGGATCGCCGAGGCCGATGCCGCCGACGCCCGCTTGCAGCTGCGGGTTGGGCAGCACGCGCGCCTGTTCGCTGAGCTCCGAGGCGGCCTCGGTCTTCGCGCGGGCGCTCTCGATCAGCGGGTCGTGACCGGCGAGCCAGGCGGCGAGATCGGCGGGGTTGGCCAGCATCGCCCGGACCGCGGGAGCGACATCCTCGGCGTGGGCCGCCTGCGGCCGCAGGAGCGCGATCGCGGGCACGAGTACGACAACGAGCTTCATGAGTATCGACACCAGGTTCGGCGCCGTCCCGAAGACCCGACTCTGAGGGGGGACCCTTCCTGGGCTCAATGAAGAAAGCATGAAGACAAACCCTATATATAATGAAGGTATGCCCACATGTCGCGAGTGCAACGACGAGGTCACGAAGCTCGTTTCGGTCAAGGTCGCGGGCAAGGCGCGCAAGGTCTGCGAGGACTGCGCAGACCGCCTGCGCGAGGAGGGCGAAGTGGCAGAAGCCAGTGAGGGCGTGATCCAGGGCATGATGGGATACAAGGGTCGGCGCTAGCCTATCTGCGTGCGCCGTGCCGTATTGGTCGCTCTCGCGTTGAGTAGTCGCGCGTACGCGGACACGGTTGTCATCGCGCCGGCAAAGGACAACACGATCTACAGCGAGAACGGGGCGCTGTCGGATGGCCAGGGTCAGCACCTGTTCGCCGGAAAGACCAACAACAGCTCGGAGCGCCGCGCGCTGATCAAGTTCGATGTCGCGGCGTCGATTCCCGCGGGCTCGACCGTCACCGCCGTCACGTTGACGCTGCGTCTCGACAAGACCCAGACCGCCACGATCCCGATCGCACTGTCGCGAATCGCCGCAGACTGGGGCGAGGCGGGCTCGCTCGCGTCGGGCGAAGAAGGCGGCGGTGGCTCGGCCGCACCGAACGACGCGACGTGGACCGATCGGCTCTACCCGTCGACCACGTGGACGACCGCCGGTGGCGACGCGGCCGCCGCGAGCGCACAGACGAGCATCGCGACCGCGCTCACCGACTACACGTGGAGCTCGGCGGCGATGGTCGCGGATGTCCAGACGTGGCTCGACACGCCGGCGAGCAACCACGGCTGGCTCGTCACGGCGCCCGGGGCGATGGCGAGTCAGGTGAAGCGGTTCGCGAGCCGGCAGAGCACCGATACGGCGGGGCGGCCGCGGCTGTCCGTCACGTTCACGCCACCGCTGCCGACCGGTGCGTGCTGCGCCGCCGACGGCTCGTGCACGGTCGTCAACTCGCCGGGCACGACGTGCGCCGGCACGTACAGCGGCAACAACACGGTGTGCTCGCCGAACAGCTGTCCACAACCGCCCGGCGCGTGCTGCGTGCAGGACGAGACCGCGGCGTGCACGTCGGTGCCGCAAGCAACGTGCGCGGCGATGGGCGGCGCGTTCAAGGGCATCGGCTCGACGTGCTCGATGACGTCGTGCCCGGTCGTGCTGACGCCGTTCGTCGACGCGCTGCCGATCCTGCCGACCGCGCAGAGCAACATCATCGTCGAGAAGCAGTTCACGACGAAGGTGCATCGCGACCTGCCGCCGACGACGCTCTGGGGCTTCGACGACGGTAGCGGCCCGCGCTCGCCCGGCCCGACGATCGTCGGCCAGACCGGCATGCCCGTCGACATCACGTGGGACAACGAGCTGCCTGCGCATCACGTGCTCGGCGTCGATCAGTGCCTCGCCGGCGACGACATCCCGCGCTCGACGATCCACCTCCACGGCGGCCACGTGCCGGCGTCGAGCGACGGCTATCCCGACGACGCGGTCACGCCCGGCAACCAGATCATCGACCACTATCCGAACAACCAGCCCGCCTCGACGCTCTGGTACCACGACCACGCGATGGGCATCACGCGGCTCAACGTGACGATGGGCCTCGCCGGCTTCTACATCATCCACGACGCCGACGAGCAGGCGCTCGATCTGCCGAGCGGCAACGACGACATCGCGCTGATGATCACCGACCGCACGTTCGGGCCCGACGGCCAGATCCGCTATCCGACGACGTGGCAGCCCCAGGTGAACGGCGACAAGATCCTCGTCAACGGCAAGATCTGGCCATACCTCAACGTGCCGAGGGGCAAGGTGCGGTTCCGCATCGTCGACGCGAGTGGCACGCGGATGTACATGCTGCAGCTCTCGAACGGCGCGACGTTCCATCAGATCGGCACCGATCAGGGCCTGCTCGCCGCGCCGGTGCCGATGACGCTGCTGATGCTGATGCCCGGCCAGCGCGCCGACATCGTGATCGACTTCGCGGCGTATCCGGCGAACACGAAGATCGTGCTCGAGAACATGGGCGACCCGGTGCCGAACATCATGCAGTTCGTCGTGCAGTCGACGCCGGGCCACACGTCGCCGCTGCCCGCCTCGCTGCGCACGATCACGCCGATCGATCCGTCGACGGCCGTGACGACGCGCGACTTCACGCTCGAGCAGCAGATGGACAGCTGCACCGGCAACAAGTGGACGATCAACAACCTCGGCTGGACCGACATCACCGAGCAGCCGATGCTCGGCACGACCGAGATCTGGCGCTTCAACAACCAGACCGGCCTCGCGCACCCGATGCACATGCACCTCGTGCGGTTCCAGGTCGTCGATCATCCCGAGCTCGGCTGGCTCGACACGGTGACCGTCCCCGCGCACCAGACCGTCAGCGTGATCGCGCAGTTCACCGACTACCCGGGCAAGTTCCCGTACCACTGCCACATGCTCGAGCACGAGGACAACATGATGATGCGGCAGTTCGAGGTCCTCGCGCCGCCCGGCTGGGAAGGCACCGGCGATGCGCCGACGAAGAAGCACTCGGGTGGCTGCTGCGACGCGGGCGGCGAGGGGCCGGGCGGCACGCTCGTGCTCGTCGTGCTGGTCCTCGGCGCGACTGTCAGACGGTCCTGGCACGCTCGCGCGTGATGCAGACCGAGATCGCTCGTCCTTCGCCAGCGCAGCATGTCGCCACCGGGTCGGGCCCGACCGCGACGCGCGCGCAGACCGCGCCGGATGTCTTCGGCAACATCTTCATCGGCATCGCCGGCATGATCGGCGCGGGCAAATCCACGCTCGCGACCGCGCTCGGCCAGCACCTCGGCATCGACACGTACTACGAGCCGGTCGCCGACAACGAGTACCTGTCGGACTTCTATCGCGACACGCCGAAGTACAGCTTCGCGATGCAGGTCTACTTGCTCAACCGCCGCTTCCAGCAGCACCAGGAGATCATCTGGCGCGGCAAGAGCGCGGTGCAGGACCGCACGATCTACGAGGACTCGATCTTCGCCAAGATGCTCGCGAAGACCGGCCTGATGGACGAGCGCGACTACCGCACGTACGTCGACCTGTTCCGCAACATGAGCAACTTCATGTGCAAGCCGAGCGTCATCATCTATCTCGACGTCTCGCCGGAGGCGTCGGCCGAGCGCATCCGCATGCGCAGCCGCGATGTCGAGTCGAAGATTCCCACCGGCTACCTCGAGGCGCTGCACGAGGGGTACGAGGAGTTTGTCGGCAACATCTCGAAGGTGATCCCGGTGATCCGCGTCGACTACGAGCGGTTCGCGACGGCCGAGGAGATGGCCGAGGTGATCAAGCGCGAGTACCTCGACGCGTCGTTCCTGCGCCAGGTCACGCGGTTCGATCCCGTCCGCTAGCCTCGATTCGCCGGCCGGTGGCTCCGCGAATCCGCTAGACTCGCGCCGTGCGCGAACTCGGTCTGCTCCTGCTCGTCGGTGCGTGCGGCTTCTCCGCTCACGCGCGCAGCGATGGCGGCGGCGGCGGCAACGGCTCGGATGGCGGGCCGATCTTCGACGCGCTGCCGGACGCACCGGCCGGCCAGGTGTGCTTCGGCTCGCTGCCGTACACGCGCGTCTGCTACGCGACGGCGAACGTCCCGACGGGCACCAAGACGTACTCCTCGGCGGTGATGCTCGACACGACCGGCCCGGCCGAGTGCACGGGCAACACGCACGCGCTTGCGACCCTGCCGGGGAACCCGTGCATCGTCGCGTACGCCACGATCACGTTCACGGGGGCGGGCCAGCTCACGGTGAAGGGCTCGCGCCCGGTGATCTTCGTCGCGACCGGTGGCGGCGGCATCACGCTGCCGAGCGGCGCCGTGCTCAACGCGAGCAGCGGCAACGGCAACGCCGGCCCGGCCGCGCTCGCGAGCTGCAACGGCGCGACCGCGGCGAACGGCCAGAGCGGCGGCTTCGGCGGCAGCTTCCTCGAGCTCGGCGGCAGCGGCGGGCTCGGCGTCAACGACCAGGCGGCCGACGTCGGTGTGGCGCCGACCGTGCTCGGTGCGCCGGTCGCGCTGCATGGCGGATGTCCGGGCGGTGTCGGCGGCAACACCGACACGAACATGCCCGCGAAGGGCGGCGGCGCGGTCGCGCTGGTCGCGCAGACGATCGCGCTCGACGGCCTCGTCGCGGCGGCGGGCGATGGCGGCGGCGTCTCGGGCCGCAACAACGCGGGCGGCAACGGCGGCGGCGCGGGCGGCATGATCGTGCTCGACGCGCCGGTGATCACGGGCGGCGGCGAGCTGAACGCGAAGGGCGGCGGCGGCGGGCAGGGCCGCGGAGGCAACCCGCCGGCGACCGGGCTGCCGGGCTATTTCCCGTCGAACCGGCTGCTCGACAGCGACGGCGGCGCATCGGCGACCAGCACCGGCGGCCCCGGCGGGCAGGGCGGACCGCGGATCGTCAACGCGGTGCAGACCGTCAACACCGGCGAGGACGGCGGCGGCGGCTTCTCGGGTGCGGGCGGCGGCGGCGGCGGCGGCGCGGCGGGCGTGGTGATCGCGACGTCGCCGCTCCCCGGGTTGATGACCGTGAACCCGGCACCACAGTGACCGCGGATGACCGCGACGTCCGCGACGGCATGGCCGCGGATGGCCGTGACGTCGGTGCCGCAGTCGCAACGCGCTGGCCGCATGTTCGCGCGGCCCTGATCGCGCTCGCGATCGCATTCGCCCTGATCGACGGCCTGCCGTTGCCGCCGCCCGCGGACACGCCCGCGTGGGAGCGCGGCTTCGTCGACGACGTGCGCGCGGTCCAGCGCGTCGCGCTGTGGCCGGTCGCGTGGATGCATCCGCGGCTGCGGATCGCGCAGCGCTGGGCGCTGTACCAGGCGCCGAGCGATCACGTATGGCGCGTGTGGCTCGAGGCGCGCCTGCCCGACGGCCGGTGGAACGTCGTCTATCGAACCGATGGCGCGGACGACGATGGCTACGGCGCGATCCTCGAGCACGGGCGCGTGCGCGGCCCGCTCGACATTCGCGACACGCCGCCGGAGCAGTACGCGCTGCTCGCGGACTGGATCACGGCGCGCGTGCTCGCGGACATGCCGCACGTCACGGCGGCCCGCCTCCGCATGGAACGCGTGCAGCTCGACACCGACGGCGCGCACCCGAGCGGCCAGTTCGCGTTCGTGCACGTGCGCGAGCGAGGCGTGCCGTGAAGCGGCTGTGGAATGCGTGGATCGCGCTGTGGGACCGCCGCGAGCCGGCGACCGCGCTCGCCCTCGTCCGCATCCTCCTCGCGAGCGTGCTGCTGATCGACTACCTGTGGCTCGCGAAGCTCGGCATGGTCCATGCGCTGTACGCGCCGCCGCCCACGGGCTTCGCGGTCGCCGACGCCGTCGTGTGGTACGGCGTGCTGATCGCTTCGCTCGCGTGCGCGGCGATCGGTGCCGCGACTCCGCTCGCGTGCATCGGCGTCGTCGTGGCGACCGTGCAGCTGTCGGCGGCCGCGCCCGACTCCGAGGCGGGCAGCGACGTACTCGCGCGGATCGTGTTCCTGATCCTCGCGCTATCGCGCTGCAACGCGCGCTGGTCGGTCGATGCGTGGGTGATGCGGCGGCTCGGCCGGCCGTTGTCGCCCGATGTTCCGGCGTGGCCGCGCTACCTGCTGCTGTTGCAGCTCGTGTGGGTCTACTTCTCGGCCGCGACGAACAAGTCGAGCGCGGCGTGGGGACCGCACGGCGGGTTCACGGCGCTCGCGACGACGCTGCTCGATCCGCAGGCGACGTGGCTATCCCCGAACCTGGTCGTCTTGCTGTATCCGCTGACGCGCGTCGCGACCGCGCTGACGATGGTGTTCGAGCTGTCGGCGCCGCTCTACATGGTCGCGCTGTGGCGCGACTGGCGCCGCGTGCGCATTGCGTGGCTCGCGCTGTTCTTCGCGTTCGAGCTCGGCATCGCGACGACGATGACGATCGGGAGCTTCCCGTTCGTCATGCTCGCGCTGTCGCCGGTGCTAATTCAGCGCTTGAACACGCGCGCGCCCGCGAACCGCGCCTCGTCGCCGAGCTGATCGCAGATGCGCAGCAGCTGGTTGTACTTCGCGATCCGATCGCTGCGCGACGCCGAGCCGGTCTTGATCTGGCCCGCGTTGGTCGCGACGGCGAGGTCGGCGATGAACGCGTCCTCGCTCTCGCCGGAGCGGTGCGAGATGATCGCGGTGTAGCCGGCGTGCTGCGCGGTGCGGACGGCGTCGAGCGTCTCGGTGACCGAGCCGACCTGGTTGAGCTTGACGAGGATCGAGTTCGCGATGCCGCCCTCGATGCCGCGCTTGAGGCGCGCGGTCTGCGTGACGAACAGGTCATCGCCGACGAGCTGGACCTTGCCGTCGAGCTTGTCGGTGACCGCCTTCCAGCCGTCCCAGTCGTCCTCGGCGAGGCCGTCCTCGATCGACACGAGCGGGTACTTCTCCGCCCACTGCGCGTACACGTTGACGAGGTCGGCCGCCTTCTTCTGCTTGCCTTCCCAGGTGTACGTGCCCTGCTTCTTGTCGAACAGCTCGCTCGCCGCGACGTCGAGCGCGACGAAGATCTGCTTGCCCGGCTCGTAGCCGGCCTTGCCGATCGCTTCCATGATCAGCGCGAGCGCTTCGTCCCCCGAGTCGAGCGACGGCGCGAAGCCGCCCTCGTCACCGACGTTCGTCGCCTTGCCGCGCGAGCTCAGCAGCTTCTTCAGGTGGTGGAACACCTCGACGCCAGCGCGGAGCGCGTCCTCGAACCGGTCGAAGCCGGCGGGCGCGATCATGAACTCCTGGATGTCGAGGTTGTTGTCGGCGTGCGCGCCGCCGTTGATGATGTTCATCAGCGGGACGGGCAGCGTCACGGCGGCAACGCCACCGAGATAGCGATAGAGCGGCAGGTCATGCGCGAGCGACGACGCGCGCGCGACGGCCATCGACACCGCGAGGATCGAGTTCGCGCCGAGGTTCGACTTCATCGGCGTGCCGTCGAGCTGGATCAGCGTCGCGTCGATCTGCGCCTGGTCGCTCGCATCCATGCCAAGCAGCGACGGCGCGATCACGTCGCGCACGTTCTCGACCGCCTTCGTGACGCCCTTGCCGAGGAAGCGCTTGGCGTCACCGTCGCGCAGCTCGAGTGCCTCGTGCTCGCCCGTCGATGCGCCGGAAGGCACGATCGCGCGTCCGAGGACGCCGCCGTCGAGCCCGACTTCGGCCTCGACCGTGGGGTTACCGCGTGAATCCAGGACTTCGCGAGCGTGCAGCCAGACGATCTCGGTCATGCGCGGTTTTTACACCGCATCATGCAGCCGGAGAAAGCACGGCCGCGACGATCAATACGACCGTCACTAACGCCATCATCGCGGAGAGGCCGAGCGTCAGCACGGCCTGCTTCTCGTCGTTGGGAGAGTCGTAGGTGCCGAAGTGCGAATGCGCGTCGACGTGGATCATGATCCACTGTGGGCTCCGGATCGGCCGCGCGCCAACCCGGGCGTATCCGCACGGCCCTCGTGGTACACCCGCGCGCATGAGACACGCCGTCGCCCTCGCGATCGTGCTCGGTATCGCGGGTTGCCCGCGTCCCAAGCCTTCGGAGACGACTCCCGCGGCGAGTGCGACCCCCAAGGAGGTCGTCGCGGCGGCCAAGGGCGTGGTCGAGCAGTGGCGCCAGGCGTACGAGGTGCGCAGCCTCGATGCGCTCGCCAAGCTGTACACCCACGATCTCGATCTCGTTGTCGTCGTCGACGGCCTGCCGCTGCAGGGCTGGTCGACCGTCGAGCCCGTGCTGCGCGACCGCCTCGGCAAGGCCAAGGAGATCCACGTGCGGCTCAAGGACATCACCGTCGCGTCGCTTGGTCCGACCGCCGCGGCTGCGCTCGCGACGATGACGCGCGAGGTCTCCGACGGCGTCACGACGGTGACCGAGACCGGCGCGCTGACGCTCGTCCTGCGCCGCGGCGCCGACGGCTGGCAGATCGTTCAGGAGCACTACTCGTACAAGAGGCCGTCGTAATGCGCACGATCGGCGTCGCGCTGCTCGGCCTGGGCCACGTCGGCGGTGGCGTCGTCAAGCTGCTCGCGGAGAACGCGGCGGCGATCGAGGCGCGGCTCGGCGCGCGGATCGAGGTCCGGGCGATCGCGGTGCGCGATCCGGGCAAGGGCAAGCGTGTCGTCGATGTCGACAAGGCGCTGCTGACGACGGACATCGACGCGGTGGTCCGGAGGCCGGACATCGACCTCGTGTGCGAATTGATCGGCGGCACGACCGAGGCGAAGGCGGCCGTGCTCGCGGCGATCGCGGCCGGCAAGCACGTCGTCACCGCGAACAAGGCGCTGCTCGCCGAGCACGGTGCCGAGGTGTTCGCGGCGGCGGATGCGGCGGGCGTCGACGTCTATTACGAGGCGGCGGTGTGCGGCGGCGTGCCGATCATCCGCGTGCTGCGCGAGGGGCTCGCGAGCGATCGCGTCGAGCAGCTGTGGGGCATCGTCAACGGCACGTCGAACTACATCCTCTCGACGATGACCGAGACGCGCCGCGCGTTCGGCGACATCCTCAAGGACGCGCAGCAGCTCGGCTATGCCGAGGCGGACCCGACGCTCGACGTCGGCGGCGGCGACGCGCGCCACAAGCTCGCGATCCTCGCGTCGCTGTGCTTCGGCAGTGCGATCGACTGCGATGCGATCGCGATGGACGGCATCGACACCGTCGAGCCGATCGATCTCGACTACGCCGAGAAGTTCGGCTTCGTCGTCAAGCCGCTCGTCATCGCGCGCGATCACGGCGCCCAGATCGAAGCGCGCGTGCACCCCGCGTTCGTGCCCGCGAACTGGCTGCTCGCCGACGTCTCGGGCGCGAAGAACGCGGTCTACGTGCAGTCGTACGCGCTCGGCCCGTCGCTCTACTACGGCGCGGGCGCCGGCATGCTGCCGACGGCGATGGCGGTCGTCAGCGACATCATCGAGATCAGCCGCAACATGGCGATGACGACGCGCCCGGCGCGCCCGCGGCCGCGCGAGGCCCGGCCGCTGATGCCGCTCGCCGATATCCGCGCGCGCTACTACCTGCGCTTCGGCGTCCACGATCAGCCCGGCGTGCTCGGCCAGCTCGCGACCGTGCTCGGCGCGCACCGCGTGTCGATCCAGACCGTCGTGCAGGATGCCGATCGCGAGCCGGTGTGGGTCGTCGTGCTGACCCACGAAGCGCGCGAGGGCGATGTTCGCGCCGCGCTCGCCGAGATCGATCGGCTGCCGGCCGTGCGCGAGCGTGCCCGCGTGATCCGCATCGCGTCATGAAGCACGAGATCCGCGTCATCTTCGGCGACACCGACCAGATGGGCGTCGTCTACTACGCGAACTACCTGCGGTTCTTCGAGAGCTCGCGCGCGGCCTACTGGCGGGCGCTCGGCAAGTCGTACCGGGACCTCGAGCAGGCGCAGATCGCGCTGCCGGTGATCGAGGCCCACTGCACCTACAAGAAGCCGGCGCTCTACGAGGACCTGCTCGAGGTCGACGTCGAGGTCGGCGAGCTGCGCGCCGCCTCGCTGCGCTTCGTCTACACGATCCGGCGCGGCCTCGACGTCATTGCCGAGGGCTACACGCGGCACGCCGTGATCGGCCCGACCGGGCGCCCGCGCGCACTGCCGGACGAGTTTCGCGACCTGCTGAGTCGATAGACGGTCGTGAGGCGATTGCCGCGGGCGTCGAACAGGCGGTACACCCGGGGCCATGCAGGATCGCAACCTCGCGCTGGAAGTCGTCCGCATCACCGAGGCCGCCGCGCTGGCCTCCGCGCGCCTCATGGGCCGCGGCGATCGCAAGCTCGCTGATCACGTCGCCGTCGAGGCGATGCGGCGCGCGTTCGATCACATGGACATCCGCGGCACCGTCGTCATCGGCGAAGGCGAGCGCGACGAGGCGCCGATGCTGTTCATCGGCGAGCAGGTCGGGGCCGGCTGGAAGGACAGCGCCGACTCGCCGAAGGTCGACATTGCGGTCGATCCGCTCGAGGGCACGAACCTGTGCGCGACCGGCGCGCCCGATGCGATCAGCGTGATCGCGATCGCCGACGACGGCCAGTTCCTCAACGCGCCCGACACCTACATGCAGAAGATCGCGGTCGGCCCCGAGGCGCGCGGCGTGATCGACCTGCGCGAGTCGCCGACGTGGAACCTGCAGCGCATCGCGAAGGCGAAGGGCAAGAAGGTCGAGGACTGCACGTGCGTGATCCTCGATCGTGATCGGCACGCCGATCTGATCGGCGAGGTCCGTCAGGCCGGCGCGCGCATCCGCCTGATCGGCGACGGCGACGTCTCCGGCGCGGTGATGACCTGCAACGCGGACTCCGGCATCGACGTGCTGTTCGGCACCGGCGGCGCGCCCGAGGGCGTGATCGCGGCGGCCGCGCTCAAGTGCATCGGCGGCGACTTCCAGGGCCGGCTGCGCTGGCGCTCCGACGAGGAGAAGGCGCGCGGCAAGCGGATGGGCATCAAGGACGAGGACGCCATCTACATGATGGACGAGCTCGCGAAGGGCAACGTGATGTTCGCCGCGACGGGCGTGACGAAGGGCTACCTGCTCGACGGCGTTCGCTTCTACGGCGAGTCGGCGAAGACCTCGTCGATCGTGATGCGCAGCAAGTCGGGCACGGTGCGCGTGATCGAAGCGACGCATCACTTCAACACGAAGCCGCGCTACAGCTGGGCGACCGGCCTCGAGGGCTGAGCCGGCTAGGGCAGCGCGAAGTTGAGCTTCGTCGTCTTGCCGGGCGTGATCCGCACGCTCTTCGTCACCGGCTCGTGCGACGGATTCCTGAACGTCAGCGTGTGCGTCCCCGCGCTGAGCTCGAGATCCGCGAACGGCGTCTCGCCGAGCTCGCGCGAGCCTTCGTAGACGTTCGAGTACGGCGTCGTGCGCACCGTGAGCTTGCCGGTCGGCGTGCCGTGCTCGACCGGATGCGCCGCGAGCTTCTTGCGAAACGCGATCTCGATGCTCTCGTGCTCGCCGGGCTCGAGCACGATCTCGCGGTTCTCCGGCTCGTAGCCGGCGAGCTCCGCGCTGATCACGACCGTGCCCGCCGGAATCACCAGCTGCGCCGGTGCGCCGCGCACCTGATTGCCGACCTTGATGCGGCCGCCGGCGGGAATCGTCCTCACCTCGAGGTAGCCCTCGGTCGGCACCGCCGCGTCGACGACCGGCAGGGGAGGGGGCGCCGGCGGGGCGTCGATCACGATCGGCTGCACGATCGGTTGCGGAGCGGCGTCTCGGGGCGCGGGCGCGCGATGGCTGTTCGACACCGCGAGCGCGACGATGAACGAGATCAGCGCGAGCCCGCCGAGCGCCGCGATCGCGACGATCGGCTTCTTCTTCTTCGGCGTCTCCTTGCGCCGCTGCCCGGTCTCCAGCACGCGCGGCTGCCGCGGATTCGAATCGGCGAGCGAGCTCGCGGCGATCTTCGGCCGCGGGGCCGACTGCGACGACGGCGCCGGCACGCCCGCGACGATCATCGTCGGCACGGCCGCCGGCCCGCTCGGCACGATCGGTTGCGAGATCTTCGCCGGCACCTCGACGGTCTCCGTGTGATCGATGACGTCGGTCTTGACCGGGTCCTCGCGCTTCTTCAGCGTCTGCGCGTTCTCGTCGTCG